>JBBIIS010000164.1:1152-5657 GCA_037446375.1 Bacteroidota bacterium
TATTGCCACTCAGGAAAGTAGTGTAGAGCGGCGCAAGCCGAAAGCGCTTGTTCATTCTCATGGCGGATACAGCGTCTATACATCGACAACTCACAGGATGGTTTTTGATATCAAGCCTGAAGACCGCTACTGGTGCGCAGCTGATCCTGGCTGGATAACAGGCCACAGCTATATAGTTTACGGAACACTCATAAACGGAGCCACGGTTGTAATGTACGAGGGCGCTCCTACATACCCCTATCCTGACCGCTGGTGGAAGATGATCGACAAGTTCGCGGTGAATATCCTCTATACTTCGCCAACAGCGATAAGGGGACTGATGCGCTTCGGAGATTCCTGGCCACGAAGGAATGATCTCAGCTCGCTGCGGCTTCTGGGATCTGTCGGAGAGCCTATCAATCCGGAAGCCTGGCGATGGTACTATGAAGTAATAGGCAACAGCAGATGCCCGATAATGGATACATGGTGGCAGACAGAAACTGGCGGATTTATGATAACTCCCCTTCCTGTTACTCCGTTAAAGCCGGGCTCGGCCACAAAGCCCTTCTTCGGGAACGAATTATCTGTTGTTGATGATGACGGGAAAGAGGTCAGGCCTAATGAGGAAGGTAATCTTGTAATTAAATCTCCCTGGCCCGGGATGACTGCCGGAGTATTCAGGGACGATCAGCGCTTTGTCGATACTTACTGGTCGAAGTACAGGAAACAGGGATGGTATCTTACAGGCGATTCGGCCAAGAAAGACGAAGACGGTTACTTCTGGATAATAGGAAGAACCGACGATGTTATCAAAGTCAGCGGCTACAGGCTTGGCTCAGCTGAGATCGAAAGTGTTATGATAAGTCATCCCGCGATAGCAGAATCAGCAGCAATAGCTCTTCCACACCCCATAAAGGGTAACGGCATCCATATCTTTGCGGTCCTCAGAAAAGGATATGATGCAGGCAAGGATCTTGAAAAAGAGCTTATAAACCATGTAGTGACCCATATGGGCCCGATTGCAAGACCCGAGGAGATCAGCTTTATCGATCTGCTTCCGAAGACCCGCAGCGGAAAGATAATGAGAAGGGTGCTGAAGGCGAGGGCACTCGGATTGCCGGAGGGCGACCTCAGCACACTCGAGGAGTAAGATATCCGGACCAGAATAATTATAAAGCCATACTTCCTCTCCGGGTATGGTTTTTATTTTGATGTTGCCCGTTTTCAGATCAAATGTCCTTGGACATATTAACAATTATATTTACCTTGTATTGATTTGTGAGGTCTGATACAGGTCCGGAATTTTATAACTTACTTTTTGATAGCCTGACTAAATTCTTTCGCTATGAAATACTTTTTTTTAATTCTTTTGCTATTCCTTTTCTCTGTCTCAAACGGACAGTTTGCTGAACCGAAGTTTGGCAAGGTTGAAATGGCAGATCTGACAATGACCAGATATGATCGTGACTCAACCGCCGCAGCAGTATATCTCTTCGACAACGGAGAATCAAAGTTTTTACTTACTCCGGACCGTACTTTCCAGTTGCTCTTTGAGAGACATTTACAGATCAGGATCTTTAAAAAATCTGCCCTTTCCCTGGCTGATTTTAAAATTTTACTCTACAGGACCGGGATGAAGAGCGAAAAGCTGAGCGAGCTTAAGGCCGTAACATATAATCTTGTGGATGGAAAGATCGTCAAAACAAAGCTTGATAACGATAAAGTCTACCGGTCCGCTACCGACAACGTAATAATTGTGAGTTTTGCATTCCCCGAGGTAAAGGAAGGATCCGTACTGGAGCTCTCTTACGCCATTACCTCCGATTTCTTTTATAATTTCAGGGGATGGAGATTTCAGAGCACCTATCCCGAGAGATGGAACCAGTTCAGGTACGAGATACCGGAATACTACCAGTACAGGCAATCTTCCAGAGGTTATCTCTCCTTCCAGGTAAATAAAACGGAACCCGGATCTATTACTTACAATATTAACACAACCACGATGTCGCAGGAAAGGGTTGGTGGAAATGAGGTACAGACCCAGACACTGACAGCTCCGACTGTAAAAGGAGTTCTTGGCATAAAAGATGTGCCCGCCTTTGTTCCGGAACCAAATATTGATTGCGAGGATAACTACCTGCAATCCCTCGATTTTGAGATCAGCACTGTTCAGTTCCCAAACTCTGTCCCTAAGGATTATTCAGGGTCCTGGGAATCGGTAAACAAGGATATGCTTGGAGATGAGGAATTCGGAAAGCTTGTTAAGACTAACGGCTTTATAAAAGATACTGTTTCGGCAGTATGCAGTAATCTTACAACTGAGCTTGACAAGGCTGTTGCGATCTATACTTATCTTCAAAACAGGATGAAATGGGATGGCACCTACCATATATGGTCTCAGGACGGTCTTAAAAAGCCTTTTAATGAACGGGTAGGATCGTCATCAGAGCTCAACCTGCTTCTGAACCTGATGCTCACCACTGCCGGACTGAATTCAAGTCCCGTGTTGTTCAGCACGCGTGATAATGGAGTTGCTGCGTCAATATTCCCCACTATAACGAAATTCAATTCTGTCCTTACTTCGGTCTCAATAGGTGATAAAACCTACCTGCTTGATATCACCAGCAAACTCAGTCCTTTCGGCGTTCTTCCGACAAATGACATTAATGGACGGGGAAGGATAATTAATTCTTCAGGAGGAGGTTGGGCTAATCTTGATCCTGTGGAAAAATTCAGGGGCATTAACCAGTACACACTGAACCTTGACGCTGATGGTAAATTTTCGGGACTGATAACAAGCTCCAGCGCCGGCTACGCAGGTATGCTTCTGAGAAAAGACATCACCGCTGAAAAAAACATTGATGATTACATCAGGAAGGTCCAGGAAAATACCAAAGGACTGACAGTAAATAAATTTGCCTTTACAGATGTGAATAATATCTATAAGCCGGTCTCCGATTCAATGTTTGTTGATATTACCGACAATGCTGAGATCATCGGCGATAAAATAATGTTTAAGCCTCTTCTCTTTGAGGTGATTGAAAAGAACAGATACACCCTTGAAGAGAGAAAATATCCTGTAAATTACAACTATCCCGTATCAGAACGCTACATTTTTACTTACACTATCCCGGATGGCTATTCTGTTGAATCCCTTCCTGCATCAGGAGTGATAAAAATGCCTGATAATTCAATTTCCGTCTCTTACAATATACAGGCATCAGGGAATAAAATAACCCTTGGATATAAATTCAACGTTGATAAAATACTCTTTTTACCTCCTGAGTATGCGAATATCAGATCGCTCTACGACCAGATAGTAAAAAAGCATTCCGAACAGGTTATTCTTAAAAAGGGGGTTTAATAAGATAAACAGCCGGGCACATATCACTCTTATGATCAAGTACTCTATCCTGCCTATTCTGCTTGTCTTTCTCGTGACCCCGCAGGCCATGAGCCAGGGTTACCCTGTTTCTGCCATTCCTGACAGCCTCAGGCAAAACGCCCGCTATGTCATTCGTGATTTTACAACGGTTGTTGAACTGAAATCATCCAGTTCAGGCACCGAAAAGGTCAGAAAGGTAATTACAGTGCTCGATAAGTCAGGAGAGAAAGATGCCTGTCTTATTCTTCATTACGATAAGTATTCAAGCATCGACATCAGGCAGATAACCATATATGACGGTAACGGGAAGAAAACAAAATCGGTGAAGCAATCCGAGATCGATGACTTCCCGGCCTACAGATCGTTTGAATTATACTCCGAGGCGAGATTGAAATATTACCAGCCAGGAAATCCTGAATTCCCATACACTATAATTTATGAATACGAGACCAGCGAGAGCAACCTTATAAGCCTTGGAGAATGGATGCCTGCCGATAAATACAATATGTCTGTCCAGCATGCTTCTTATACCCTGAGATATCCATCAGGGATAAAGGTGAATGTGAAGGAGATCGGCACTGCTATTAAATCCCATACATCAGAGGATAATGAAATCACTGATAAATGGATGCTTGAAAATATTAAAGCCATAGATGATGAGCCATTCGATCCGGGCATTTCTGAACTCTCAACAAGTGTTTATATAATGCCTTCTGTCCTTAGCTTCAACAGGTACGATGGAAGCTCAGATACCTGGGAAGAGTACGGTAAATGGGCTTTCAGTCTCTGGGAAGGAAGGGATGAACTCCCGCCGGAGCAGAACGAAAAACTTACTTCTCTCCTGAAGGATGTTAATGATACTATTGAAAAGATAAAGCTCCTTTACAAATACCTTCAGGAAAATACCAGGTACGTTTCCGTTACACTGGGAATAGGGGGCTATCAGCCTTTTGAAGCAAAAAGCGTTTACACGAATGGCTATGGCGATTGCAAGGCGCTCAGCAATTATATGTACTCAATGCTGAAGTTTGCAGGCATAAAATCTTTTCCTGCCCTTGTATCTGCCGGCAGTTACAAAACTCCGGTATTCAGGGATTTCCCGAATTTCTCACAGTTCAACCACGCGATAGTATGCGTCCCC
>JBBIIS010000165.1:0-5628 GCA_037446375.1 Bacteroidota bacterium
GGAACAGGGAACAGGGAACAGGGAACAAGGAACAAGCAGTTAATAATGAAACTGATATATTTATTAAAATAACTAATTTAAAGCAATAAATAAACAACACTACCATGAAACGTTCTATCTTAAAACCGGGTCTGTTATTGACAGCGATTATGTTTGCACTGCTGGTAAGCAGTTACAGCCTGAGTGCCCAGGATCTTAAAACTGCAACCTCACTTACACGAAGTGAAGCTTACGATAAAGCAGCTGATATGTTCAAGCAGCTCATTGCGAGCGAACCCGGTAACAGCAAGAATTATTTTTATTACGGTGAGAACTGGCTCGGTGACTTTTTTTCAGATACGATTTCGAATAACCTGGCAAATTTTGCGAAAGAGGCTAAGTCACTTTATGAAAAAGGGGTAAGTGCAAATCCAAATGAACCCCTTAACTATATAGGTCTCGCAAAGGTTGCTTTTTTCATGGGCGATAACAAAACTGCGGATGAAATGAGGGCTAAGGCTAAAAGCTTCCTTCTTCCATATAAGAACTACAAAAAGATGACCCCTCCTGCAAAAGATTATGCCTATACACTGGCTAAATTAGCTGAATCATACATTTCTGTAAGATACAGGGTTGATACTGCCATTGCTCTTCCTCTTATCAGGGAAGCTGTGAAGATTGACTCAAAGAACTATGAGATTTATTTAATTGCAGGGGATATTTATAACCTGAAAAACGATGGCTCAAATTCAATAAAGAATTATAACCTCGCACAGGAATATGACCCGACCTCTCCTACTGCAAACATGAAGATCGGCAGTATCTATGTAAAGGCAAAGAATCTGACAGCTGCCATTCCATATTTCGAGCAGGCGATCTCCCTTAATGCCAATTATGCTCCTGCATTCAGAGAGCTTGGCGCCCTGTATTCTATGGCAAGAAAGTATGATGATGCAAAAAGATACTATGAGAAATACCTCGAGCTCACCCAGGGTAATATTCCTGCAAAGATCAGTTATGTCCGTTCACTCTATTTCGCCGGTGAATATGACCAGGTTATAAAAAATATTGAAGATATCTTCAAGGTTGACCCTTCAAAAGCATACCTGTACAGGCTTGCAGGCTATTCAGCATACGACAAGAAAGATGCCGACTATAATAAGGCCCTTGGATTTATGGAGGAGCTTTTTGCAAAGGTTCAGCCTGATCTGATAATAAAAAGAGACTACCTATATCTGGCGAGGATACTTCTCAAGAAGAATCAGAACTACCAGAACCTTGTGAAAGAAAAGGACAAGATGACAGCTCAGCTTCCAAAAGAGAAGGCAAGAGTTGATAATGCAACCACAGCGGCTGATAAAGCAAAATTCAGGGTATATCTCGATTCACTCAACACCAAAATATCGAGGAACGGCAAGCTGATAGCTGCAGCTGATGTCGATATCAGCAGGGCTTTCAGTGAGTATAACAAGGCACTCTCATTTGATCCTGAAGATATGGCTGTCCTCTCTGAAATGGCAAACTCATACTATAACTTCAAAAGGTTTGATATGGCTGCCAAAACATGGTCAAAGATGATTGCACTGGGGAAAAATGAGCCAAAGGATTATATGCAGCTGGGCAGATGGTATCTGAATGCTGAGAATTATAAGGCTGCTGATTCAGTTTTCTCAGATGTTATTGGTAAAAATCCAAAGATGATCGAAGCTTATGTTTTCGATGCAAGGACATTTGCAAAAATGGAGGGAGATCCGAAAATCGGAACAGCAAAACCAAAGTTTGAAAAGCTGATTGAAGTTGCATCTTCCGACACAATAAAGAATGAAGAATATATTATGGAGGGCTACCAGTACCTTGCCTATCATTATATGGTTAACGACAATTATTTAAAATCCAAGGAGTATTTCACAAAGATGACAACGATTGATCCGGCTAATAAGGAGTATAAGTCAAGAGGCTTCACCGGACTCGCCCAGCTTGAAACAAGAATGACTCAGACTGAAAAGACCATTGAGGGAAAAATACCCTACCTGACGAAAGCTGAAGAGAATTACAATAAGATCCTGGCTTTTGATCCGAACAATGACCAGGCTAAGGCGGCTCTTAAATATGTCCAGGATTACAAGGCCCAGCTTATAAAGGGAATCAATCCGAATGAACTCAGAGGCGTCGTGAAGAGTGCATCAGGACAGCCGGTTGCAAATGCCTCTGTTCGCGTGAAAGATACCGCTGCCGAGACTTATACAAATCCTACCGGCGCTTTCAAATTTGAGATCCCGCAGGCGTCAGAGGCTATAGTCATTACAGCGCCGGGGTATAAGACAAAGGAAATACCCGTTACAAGGCCCCTGAAACCAATGGCAATAACACTTGAACAATAATTGGTATTAATTAACAATTTTTAAGAAAAAGGATAGGGTAAGGCAAGGGATAGAGGGTCTATAAATCAAACCTGGCAGCTATTATAAATGTATGGATAACATTTATCCCTTCGCTATTGGAAAATTAAAATTCTAATTTATATTTGCAGACTGTAGAAATTCTTAACCTAAACAAATAAATAAAAATGAGTAAACAAGGAAGTTCATTCAAAGATGCATTGCAGAACGTGTTTGCAATGAGTGCTATTTTTATAGCTTTTATTGTTGCCTATATTCTGTTTACACAGGTTATGGGAAATCCGGTAAACTTTAAGGGTGGAAACATTCATGGAGAGCCGATGACAAATAATTACCTGGGTATAATTTTCAAAGGAGGATATATTGTTCCTATCCTTATGACATGCGTACTCGTGCTTATTATCTTTATTTTCGAAAGGGCATTCACTCTTACAAGAGCTAAGGGAAAAGGAAGGCTTAACACTTTCGTTCGTAACCTTCAGACTCTTCTTGCAGAGGATAAAATAGAAGAAGCACTTGAGGCATGCAACAAACAGAAAGGCTCACTTGCAAACGTTATGAGAGCTGGTCTTGAGCGTTATCGCGACCTTCAGAAAGACAAGGAACTTGAAAAAGATCAGAAGATCCTTTCAATTCAGAAATCTTTCGAAGAAGCTACAGCTCTTGAATTGCCGATGCTTGGAAGGAACATGGTTATCTTCTCAACCCTTGCTTCAATATCAGTGTTGATCGGTCTTATCGGTACGGTACTTGGTATGATCCGCGCTTTTGCTGCCCTGGCTCAGGCTGGTGCACCTGATTCACTTGCTCTTGCAACAGGTATTTCGGAAGCTCTTGTAAATACTGCATTCGGTATAACAGGATCAACCCTTTCAATTATTGCTTTCAACTATTTTTCTTCAACAATAGACAGTTACACATTTAAAATTGATGAAGCTGGTTTCAGCCTGACACAGACCTTTGCTGCATCACTGAGAAGCTAAGAACAGAATTTATCTTTTGGTCTAAATCAATATAATAAAAAACTACAATGCCAAAGATTAAATTACCAACAAAGTCACCCCATATCGACATGACGCCTATGGTTGACCTTTTCTCGGTTGTTCTTACATTCCTTATGCTGACTACAACCATGGCTCAACCTGAACCGGCAAAAGTTGATGTCCCCTCTTCTGTCTCAGAAAAGCCTACACCCGACTTCAACATGCTTACACTTCTTATCTCGAATGACGACAGAGTGTTCCTTAATGTTGATAACGGTCCTGATACCCTTTTGAAATTCAGACGCAAGATACTGATGGAGATGGGCAGACAGTATAATGTTGAGTTTACCGAACCTGAATTGAAAGAGTTTGAAAACATCCGTTCACCTATAGGTGTGCCAATGCTGAAGATGAAGGAATTCCTTGATACTAAGGAAAATGAAGCTAAGAAGCTAATGGAGGTAGGTATCCCGCTTGATTCGCTTGACAATCAGCTGGCAGCCTGGGTCCTATACGCCCGTCAGGTAAACCCGGCTATTCAGGCATGTATAAAAGGCGATTCTAAAACAGGGTATCCCATCGTTAAAAAAGTTCTCGATATTCTTCAGGAAAAGAACCTTAACAGGTTTGACCTTATCACGAATCTCGAGGCAGTTAAAGTAACAGACACTAAAACAACTAAGTAAAATGGCAGAAATTATTCAAGAGGAACCGGGAAAGGCGGGAAAAGGAAAGCCAAGAAGCATGCTCCTCATATTGATATGACGCCGATGGTTGACCTTATGTGTCTTCTGATCACGTTCTTCATGCTGGCGAATACTCTGAACAAGCCCAAAATAATGGAGATAGTTCTTCCGGAGAAACTTAAAAATAACGAAAAGGTGGAAGCTCCAAAGGCTCAGAAGAGCCGTACCATAAACCTGATTCTCGGTCCGGAAGATAAAATCTATTTCTACAATGGTAGCGCTGAGGATCCAAAAACTGCTCCACCTCTGCAGGTAGCTGATTTCAGCAGCGGCCCTACAGGAATCAGGGAGATTCTCCTTGAAAGGAACAGGGCCCTTTTCAAAAAGATATCACAGTTCCAGGATGATATATTGACCGGAAAGCTCAAAATACCGCACGACTCGGTCAATGCGGAGTTGGGAAGAATTAAGAAAGATGATGATACGGGCCCCATTGTTCTTATAAAGGCTTATAAAAAAGCAACCTACGGAAATTTTGTCGATATTCTCGATGAGATGTCTATAATTGGTATTGCCCACTATATCTTCGTTGATATCAACTGGGTTGAGGTAAAAATGCTGGAGGACAAGCTCGGGATCGCTCCTGAGAAGCCTGTTGCAGTAAATACAAGACCCAGGTAAACCATAAATAACTACTATTATGGCAAAAGAAACATTCAGAGCTCCTGCATTCGACGACATAGTCTTCGAACTCAGGAATAAGGAATACGGAGCATACAGATTAAGGAAAAAATATAATAGAAACCTTCTTATAGGTATGATTATCGGTGTAATTATCATCGGTACCGCTGTTATTGCTCCTTATATCAATGCAAAAGTTGCTGAGAACCGTGGAAAACGTGCTGAAAGACAGGTACAGCTCCAGATGGAGAACCTCGATCAGCCACAGGAAAACATTGCCCCTCCGCCACCTCCTCCTCCCCCTCCTGCTGAAACAGTTGCACAGGTACGTTATGTGCCCCCTGTGATTGTCGACTCCATTAAGCCGGAAGAGGCAAAGCAGATGATGACAGCCGATCAGGCTCAGACAGAGGTTAAGAATACAGAGGTACAGGTTCAGGAAACTGTCCAGGAAGAGGTTAAGGAAGAAGAAGCTCCTACAGAAGTTTTCGTGGTAGTGGAAGAGATGCCAATGTTCCCGGGTGGAGACAAGGCTATGATGGAATATATCTACGGAAATATCCAGTATCCTGAAATAGCTAAGGAAAACAACATTCAGGGAAGAGTTATTCTGAGATTCTGCGTAACATACAAAGGTGGTGTTGACCAGGTATCAGTAATGAAAGGTGTTGATCCTGCTCTCGATAATGAAGCTATACGTGTTATAAAATCACTTCCGGCATGGAAACCCGGCAAACAGGGTGGTAAACCGGTTAACGTATGGTACAGTGTTCCTATAACATTCCAGCTGAAGTAGAAATACTTTAAGATATTAAGAAAGCTGCCCTGAAAGGCAGCTTTTTTTATTTTTATTTGGCTCCGTCAAGCCAAAAGAAGAGCTCTCACTTTCTTTGTCTTAAA
>JBBIIS010000166.1:0-5580 GCA_037446375.1 Bacteroidota bacterium
GGGTTGAGATAACATTTGAGATGCCACTTGCAGAGATTGTATTTGACTTCTACGACAAACTTAAAAGCATTTCAAAGGGGTATGCCTCATTCGATTACTATTACACTGCTTACCAGAAGGCCGATCTTGTCCGGCTTGATATACTGCTTAATGGAGAAATGGTTGATGCTTTGTCAACTCTTATTTACAGGGGCCATGCCTACGAGTTTGGCAGGAAGATGTGTGTAAAGCTGAAGGAGCTCATACCCCGCCAGCAGTTCGAAATTGCCATACAGGCTGCCATAGGGGCGAAAATAATTGCGAGGGAGACAGTAAAGGCTGTAAGGAAGGATGTGACGGCAAAATGTTATGGAGGCGATATTACCAGAAAGCGGAAACTGCTTGAAAAACAGAAGAAAGGGAAGAAAAGAATGAGGCAGGTTGGTAATGTAGAGGTGCCTCAGCAGGCTTTCCTTGCAGTTCTTAAACTCGACTGATGAAAATAAAATTTAATTTTCTTAACTTTTTTTTAACGTTTTTTTTGAAAATTGTAAAAATTAACTACTTTAGCTCTCACTAACGGGAAAACAATATTACGAATATTACCTAACCCTGTAATCTAACCTAAATAATACCCTGATCATCACCTCAATGGTCAGGGTTTTTTTATAAAAGCAGTTTATACCCCTTGCCATGGATGTTAAGAATTTTGACTGTAGGATCCTTTTTCAGATATTTTCTTAGCTTGGTTATATATACATCCATGCTTCTTGCGTTGAAATAATTATCATCTATCCAGATGGCTTTTAAAGCATAGTTTCTCTCCATCACATCATTTTTATGCCTGCAAAGCAGTTCAAGAAGCTCAGATTCCTTTGTAGTAAGTTTCACAGTCTGGTTCCTGAATGTAAGGAGCTGCTTAAGTGAATCAAACCTGTATTCCCCGATATCGTAATGATCGGATTTTTTGACATCCGCAGGGTCAGTAACCCTTCTCATTATAGCCTCTATCCTGTAAATAAGCTCTTCCATTGAGAAAGGCTTTGTAATATAATCGTCGGCTCCTGACCTGAACCCTTCAATAATATCCTCTTTCAGGTTTTTTGCAGTAAGAAATATTACCGGTATCTCAGGCTTTGCCTTCCTGATCTCCTTCGCGAGAGTAATACCGTCGATCCCTGGCATCATAATATCAAGAATGCAGATATCAAATTCTTCCCTTCTGAAAAGGTCAAGTGCCTCTTTGCCGTCCATTGCAAGAGTTGCGTCGAACTGTTTTACATTAAGATAATTTCTTAGCAGAATACCAAGGTTACTATCGTCCTCAGCAAGAAGTATTTTTTTTATTTTCATTGTCGGACAGTTTTTGGAATATATACTGCAAATTTCGTTCCCTTTCCTACCTGGCTTTCAACTTTGATCTTTCCATTATGATCGTCTATCACTTTTTTTACATAGCTGAGGCCTAGTCCAAATCCTTTCACAGTATGAATATTACCTGTTGGGACACGATAAAATTTATCAAATATTCTTCTAAGATTCTCTCTTCCGATACCTATGCCATGGTCCTCAATTGTAATCAGGAGGCCATTATTGTAATTCCGCGTGGATACTGTTATTTCAGGTTTGCCCCTTGAGTATTTGACAGCATTGTCGATTATGTTTGCAAGAGCATTCTGAAAATGGACCTCATCAACAAAAGTGGTGGAGTTGACAGCCTGAAAAGACTTATTGATATATCCTTTATTAGAGCTTACCTGAAGAGAGAATGCATCGATTACCTTATTTATTACTTCATGTATATCGGTCTCAGTGAACTTCAGCTTCTCTTTTTCGAATATAGCTGTCTGGAGAACCCTCTCAACATGATATTTAAGTCTCTGACTTTCATCAGCGACAACCTTTGCAAGAGAGTCTATATCTTTTTTCTCCTGGGGAATTGATTTGTCTGTAAGCATCTGCGCGGCAAGTGAAATTGTCGAAATCGGAGTCTTAAGCTCATGGGTCATATTATTTATAAAATCATTTCTTATCTCCGATAACTTCTTTTGCCTGAATATGACGATGAATGTGCCGGCGGAGAGAACAAGGAGGAAGGCAGTGAACAGGAGGGAAAGGAAGCCGAGGCTCCCGATCTTTTCAAACTTATATTGTTTTTCCTGAAGGAAATAGACGACAAGCTGATTTTGTCCCGGGAATGGATCATTGGGGAAAAGCTGTCTCATGAACCGGTTTTTACCGGGGGCATCAACGTATCCCTGAGTTTTTCTTACAATACCTGCTCTTCCCGATCTGATAGCAAATTCATACCTGAGTTTTATCCCTACATTATTAAAAGCGTCCCTTAGCTGGATGTTAATATCTCCCAGGTCTATCCTGTCTCCGATTTCGGGAGGTTGTTTAAAAAGCCCCTCCATAATGTTTTCAACGGATATTATCCTGTTTGTGACTCTCCCCGGTACTCCTGCCTCGCTGTTGGTTTGGGTAATCTCAGGAGAATCCTCAATAGGGTGAAAGGGCATTTCTTCGGCGGATATTATAATTTTCTGTCCAGGCTTGTTTACTATGATCTGTCTGTCGCGGGTAGTAAGACCGTATTTATTAAGGAGTTCGGTATTAGGCTGGAATCCCTGTAACTTACGCGCAAGCGATGAATTAGCTGAAATGACCGCTGTGATCGAGTCGTTCTTTGAAGTTCCGACCTCCTCAAGGATCTTTTTGACAAGTTCATTTTCCTCAAGATTGAGTACTACTGATTCAAGGGCCTTATTAACCTGATAACGGAACTGCTGGTCGGTGATATTAATGGCATTGCGGATCCAGTAGAGCTGGATCAGGATCAGCCCTGAAAATGCAAGCAGGAAAAAGGCTGCCAGAAGGAAAATGGTCTTCCGCTTCATATTTTACAAAAGTACGGGTAACTGGCTGACATTAACACTCCCTTTAACTTTCTTTAACAACGCCGCTCATTTTATGGGGCTTTAGAAAGGAAAACAGCCTTTTTTAGGGAAAGAAAAAACTTTAACAATTCATTAAATATATGTTAATTTTCAGTTTGTTAGAGAAAAACATTTTTTTATTCCGGGAAGAGGGTATATATTTGCTTCGTATTTGGCACGATATTTGAAATACAAGATACAGAGGTTTTTTTCATAGGTTAGGTTAGTTTTAGGGTTATCAAAAATGGGAGCCACCGTTCTGGTGGCTCTTTCTTTTGTACAAGTTCAGGGTAAAAAGAGATGGATGAATTGGCTGTAGGGTTATTTTTTTGGAAGGGTAATAACTTTAACAAGCTCTATATTCATTTCCCTTACAGCATAATAGAAATGTCTGCGGATAAAATGCGCCTTCTTCTTTTCGATCCAGGTAAGATTAATAATGTGCTGTGAATTATCCTTATAAACCAGCATTACTTTTTTCTCCTTATGCGGGATATGGATCTCTTTTACATCGTCCCATTCATGTGTCACCTTTACAGGGTTAAGAAATCCGTATTTATATTCTACCTTATCATTATCCATAGTGAAAAAGTGGTCTTTCTTTTTTGCTGAGGCCATATATGCAACAATCGCGGTGAAGATCCCGATCCCGAATGGAGCTATTGCAAATGTGATATGGATGGATTTATCGTGGAGAATTGTGTTCATAAAGATAATTCCGATACCTGCCAGGAAGAAGACTGCGCTGAAGGCCCAAACTAATATCTTCCTGCCCTTAGAAAATTCACTTTCAGATAGATCGTAGAAAAGTTTTTCCATTTGTTAAGGTATTAGATACTGTAAGTTTTTATCCTTTATTTCAGAGGGGTCGAATGGGAAGACTGCTGTAATTGAATCGATCGATCGGAGAGGGGCGGTTACGAGTGAGCCATCAGATTCAGTTTCAGTGGAGATAATCTGGAACAGGTAATCTATCTTTTTAAGTTTATTTATAAAAAAGTCCTTACCCGATTTGTTCGATATAAGGTTGTAGGAGATCTCGTGTTTTCCTGAATTATATGAGAACCTGCTAAAATGCAGGCTTTGTTTCTTATTTGTGGTTACAATTACCGGCTTGTCGTTTTTAAGGGAAATCTTAAGAGCCTTGTTTATTGAAAGTGAAAGCTTGTAGTCCGGTTCTGCAGAAACTATTCCGAAAAGCGAAAAATCGTTACTGGTTCCGGTTTCGAGCTGAACCCGGGTTATCTTTTGCCGGCTCTTCATTTTTCTATGCCATAAAACATTAAAGATAAAAAAAAATAGCCAATCTTAACCTATTGGATTGAAATATCTTTGAGCCTCTCCCAGGCCTGGCAGGAGGCTTCCTGCTCAGCCTCTTTCTTAGAGGCACCCTGTCCTTTTCCGAATTCCTCCCTGTCGATATTCAACGTGGTTGTGAATACTGATTTCTTTTTTTCAAAGTCGTATTCCTCATTATAGATAAAGCTGAGATTCGCTTTTTTTTTCTGGACCCACTCGAAGACCAGACTCTTGTAGTCATTATCGGTATTAATTATCTTTTCAAAGTCGAGGTACTTCCGGAGAACATTTATCATAAAGAATTTTTTTGTCCTCCTGAAACCTTTATCGAGGAATACTGCCCCTACCAATGCTTCAAAGGCGTCGCCGTAAAGATGCTTTGTCGGATGTCCGGAACTTACATTGCTTATAAGTATTTTGTTTATCCCCATCGAAGTAGCTATCTGGTTGAGTATATCCCTGTTGACTATCCTTGAACGGATCTTTGTCATGAAGCCTTCGCTGGCTGCAGGGAATTTCTCGAAAAGAAAGTCAGAGAGGATTACGTCAAGAACTGCATCGCCAAGGAACTCAAGGCGCTCATTGTTTACCTTCTTCCCGTCGGGAAGTGTGAGGCTGGCCGATCGGTGAATGAAAGCAATTTCGTAAATACGGAGGTCTCCGGGCCGGAACCCGAGCATGGCTTTTAAACGCGAGCGGAACTCCCGTTTGTCAAGTATATTAATTCCGTTTTTTCTGCTATGAAAAAGAGACACTAGATCTCTGCTTTTTTAATTACGACAGAGGCGTTATGGCCTCCAAAGCCGAATGTGTTGCTTAATGCGTAATTTACGGTCCTTTTCTGTGCCTTATTAATGGTCAGATTGAGATTCTGATCTATTGACGGATCGGGATTTCTGAAATTGATAGTTGGCGGCACAATATCCTCACGCACCGACATTATTGCGGCTATTGCCTCCACAGCACCCGCAGCTCCAAGAAGATGTCCAGTCATTGATTTGGTTGCGCTGATATTCAGTTTGTATGCATGCTCACCAAACACCTTTATTATAGCTTTGGTCTCAGAGATGTCTCCCAGAGGTGTTGAGGTACCGTGTACATTAATATAATCAATATCCTGAGGTCCGAGGCCGGCATCTTCAACAGCAAGCTTCATAACATTGCTTGCCCCGAGTCCGTCGGGATGAGGTGCAGTAAGGTGGAATGCATCAGCTGTAAGACCAGTGCCAACAAGCTCGGCATAGATCTTTGCACCTCTGGCTTTTGCATATTCGTATTCTTCAACAATAAGAGCACCTGCACCCTCTCCCATAACAAAACCATCCCTGGTGACATCGAATGGTCGTGATGCCGATTTATATTC
>JBBIIS010000167.1:0-5511 GCA_037446375.1 Bacteroidota bacterium
AGGGGCCATCCCTTTTTACCAGCATGGATACTTCATCCATTCGTTTTGCCGATCCCATCGATGTCCCGCCGAATTTCAAAACAATCATATGTAATATTTTAAATATTTCTGCAAAGAAACATCAAAGCATCCCGGATTAATTAAAAATTATAATTTTGTACTAAATATTTAAAAAGTGTTTAAAATGATACTAATCCTTTATAAGGAAAAAGGGAAACTGCCGCCCGATAGAAAGACAGGCGGAGATAATAGAAGTAAAATTATCGGAATTCTAAAAGAATCTGTCAAAGCCTGAAAAGAAAAAGCCAGCCTCACGAAGGGCATTCTCAGGACTATCAGAACCATGAACGGCATTCATCTGAACAGAAACAGCGAATATCTTCCTTATTGTTCCAGGCTCTGCCTTTGCAGGATCAGTTGCGCCGATCAGTTTCCGGTACTCTTCAACAGCGTTAGCATGGCGGAGTATCATCACAATTACCGGCCCGGATGTCATAAACTCAACTAGATCATTAAAAAATGGCTTTCCGGTATGCACATCATAAAAGGTTTCAGCCTGTGGTTTTGTCATCTGTACCATTCTCAGGGCACATATTTCAAAGCCGGCCTCATTGATCATTTCAAGTATTGGGCCGGATTTTCCTGTTCTTACCGCGTTTGGCTTGATGATTGCGAATGTAATGTCGTTCTGCATGTTATTATGTTTTGTTGACGAGCCGGAATTTTCACTTCCGGAATATTTCATATATTTACCAGCCCAAAAAAATCAACCTGTGCTGGATTTGGCCAAATATACAAAAGAATTATCGATTCAATTAAAGGCATCAGCTAATATATTGATAGTATGTCATGTGAATCCTGATGGCGATGCAATAGGGTCACAACTGGCACTATATCACTACCTTAGATCAACAGGTAAGAATATTGAGATGATCTCCCCAAATTACCTTCAGGAGTTTCTGAAATGGATGAAGGGAGTTGATGAAATAAAGATTTTTATTAAGGACAGAAACGGATGTAAAGGTGTTATTGACAGGTCTGACCTTATTATAATGCTTGACTTTAATCAGACAAGCAGGCTTGGTGAGATGGAGGAACTGGTCGCAGCATCTAAAGCAGTTAAGGTTATTATTGATCATCATCTGAATTCGGCAGATTTCTCAGACCTGCTCATCTCTGATCCTTCAAAATGTTCAACCTCGGAGTTGATTCACCTGCTGATTACCTCTCTCAATAAAGGGCCTTTCAGAGACACAGCGTATGCCGAATCAATTTACGTCGGAATAGTCACAGATACCGGCAATTTCGACCACGGCTCATATAGCGGGGATACATTCAGGATTATTGCTGATCTTCTGGATGCCGGAATTGATAAGGATAGAATATTTAATCTTGTATTCAATAATTTTTCAGCAAACAGAATGCGGCTGCAGGGGTTCGCCCTTAATGAAAGGATGGTTATTCTAGAAGAATCCGGAGCCGCGTATATCGCACTTACCAAAGAAGACCTTGGAAAATATAATTATAAAAAAGGTGATACTGAGGGATTTGTTAACCTTCCACTTTCAATAAAGGGTGTTAATTTTTCGGCTTTCTTCGTTGAAAAAGAGGGGTTTGTGAAGCTGTCTTTCAGATCGAAAGGGAGTTTTTCGGTGAGCGAATTTGCCGAAAAATATTTTGGCGGAGGTGGACACCGGAATGCATCAGGAGGTGATCATTTTGATACCCTTGAAAATACTCTGGTATATTTTTTGAAGGCAGTTAAGTCCGAAGGCCATAAAATACTAAGCAGCGGACATGAATGAATAAGCTGATTATTACTTGTTCTATACTTCTAATAATTTTACCGGCCTGCAATAACAGCAGCAGGACGAGCGTTAATAATAAGAAGCCGGGCGGAAAGGAGATGGCAGAACTGAATTCGTATCTCGTTGAAAAGGACCGGGAAAGAATAGTGAGTTACGCTGAAAGGAAAGGCCTCGATATAAGGGAGACAAAGTCAGGGTTGTGGTATGAGATTAAAAACAGAGGCAGCGAAAGTTCTTTTAAGGATAAGGATAAATTGATCTTACAATACAAGTGCTCTCTTCTGGATGGCACTCTTATTTATTCATCTGATTCTCTGGGAACTAAAGAGATAGTGCTTGGGAAAGGTGAAATAGAGGCAGGGCTTAATGAAGGACTCCGGATGCTTGGGCACGGAGGAAAAGCAATCTTTATTATCCCGCCATTCCTGGGTTTTGGGCTGATAGGTGACAGCAAAGCTATTCCACAGCGAGCCACGCTTGTTTACGAAATTAAGATTATGAACTAATAGTAATCAAATAAATTAAGTATAAAATGAAAAGCATGAAAGTAAGTAATATCGTGATGATGTTTAGCCTCGCATTATTGCTGGCAACAGGATGTGACCCTAATAAAAAATGGCGTCAACAGGAACAGACGGACATCCAGGATTATCTATATTCTCTTGGTGATACAGTCTATACACATAAAACAAGCGGTCTGTACTATCTCGATCTCACTGTAGGAACAGGGATCTCTCCGGTTGCAAAAGATACAGTTTCAATAAAATATAAAGGATCTTATCTTTCAGGGGTAATATTCGGCTCTGACTATCCGAATTATCCCGACACAACAACCCTCAAATTTGTTGTTGGCGGCGGTGGTATTGTTTCAGGGATTGATGAAGGCGTTACATATATGAAAGTAGGAGGAAAGGCAAAAATGCTTCTTCCTTCAAGTCTTGCATATGGCCCCTATGGCTACGCAACGATCCCAGGCTACACCCCACTTTTATTTGAGATCCGCCTGTTAAAGGTTACACATCCTGCTGCAAAATAATTTGGGATAAGCAGGCCCGCCAGAGATCAGCATGGCATGCCTGCACGCAGGCTGAAAAGGAAATATAAAAGATATGAAGATATGTGAATTTTCATATCTTTTTTATTCTGTTTATTCAGCTATTTCAATACAGCATTGACACGAACTTCCTTTCCCGACAGATTCCGGTTGTAATTAACCCAGTCCTTCCCAAGAAATTTATTTAAAATATCAGAAGCCTCATTTATAGCATCTATTGCACCCGCAACTGTTTTTTCTTCGCTTTCGTTAAGCCTTCCGGTCGACGTTGTCAGTACCCTGTATCCGTTTATCCTGTTGAAAAGTCCATCTGGTCTGATTGACAGTTTTTTGTCGATACTGTCATACATTCGCTTCAAAGGATCGTGGAAGCTTCTGACCGAATCGCCAAAAACCATGGATTTTCGGGATATTTCGTCAACTTTTGTAAGAACTGTCTGACAGTCAAAGAACTTCTGATACTGTCTGTTGATCTCTCTGATCCTTTCTCCGATACTGTCAGCCCTGAGATAATTCTCTCTCATTGTCTTTATATCAGGTGCGGGGAGACGGGGATCATAAATGACATTTGCCTTTGATGTTGATGAGGTCTCGCCACATACTGCCTTCACAACATATGTACCTGGAATAACAATTGTTCCTGATCCTCTCAGGAATCTTGCCTTTTCCTCCTGTTCATAATTCTGATTCCCTTTGTTTATCTGTCCCGCATAAGGAGCCGGATTCTTATCAAGCCTCCATTCAATTCTGTTGAATCCCTTTTTGACCTCAGATTCTATATTTTTTACGACAACGCCATTTGTGTCACTTATCTCAATATTGATCTTGTCTGGCTTCTCCTGGTTGAAATAGATGGTAATTGAAGCTGCTATATTCCTGTTATCTCCTTCAAACATGCCATCTCCCCTGTAATAATAACCAGGAAGATTTTTTTTTGAAGCATATACAGCCTGAGGAATATCAAATACTTTCAGCTTTTCATTTAGTATCTTTGTTCCGGAGGCAGCAATCTCACGCAGTGGAATAATATTGTCGATTATCCATACTGACCTTCCAAAAGTTCCGATTACAAGATCGCTTTCCCTTGGCTGAATAACCATATCATAGGTTGAAACTGTTGGATAACCGGTACTCCATTTATTCCAGCTGCTTCCCCTGTCAAAGCTCACATAGAGCCCATATTCTGTTCCGGCGAACATGAGTGAGGGCTCCTTTGGATCCTGCACGAAGCATAAGACGTAGCCCCATACATCCTTATCGCTTATTATCCTCTGCCAGCTTTTCCCAAAGTTATTTGTATAGTACAGGTAGGACGAATAATCACCTGTGCGGTAATTGTTCAGCACAACGTAGGCCTCAGCAGGATTATATTCCGAGGCCGTGATCTGGGGTATCCAGGCCTTTTAGGAGCCCCCTTCATATTTTCTGCAACATTTGTCCAGCTCTTCCCTCCATCTGTTGTAACCTGAACATTGCCATCATCTGTGCCAGCCCATATCAGGCCATTCTGAATCTTGCTCGGAGAAATTGTAAGTATTGTACAATGATTTTCAGCTCCGGTTGCGTCAATTGTAATGCCCCCGCTCTTATATTGATTTAGCTTCGCCGGATCATTTGTTGTAAGATCAGGTGATATCTTCTCCCAGGTCTCCCCTCGGTTTGTGCTTTTATGAACGAACTGGCTTCCAAAATAGATTGTGTTTTTATCAAAAGGATCCTGGGCAAGGGCTGAATTCCAGTTGAACCGGAGCTTTTCACCGGAAGCGGGTGCAGGCCTTATAAATTTCCGGCTTCCTGTCGCGATATCAATCCTGAGCAGTGATCCTCCCTGCGACTGAGCATAGCAAAATCTTGGATCTCCGGGAACAGGCATTGCATCAAAGCCATCGCCGCCTTCAAGAAAATCCCAGAATTCATTTATCAGCCCACCGTCGTACCAGGCGTAGGCCGGACCCACCCAGGAACCGTTATCCTGCATACCGCCATAAACCCTGTATGGCATCTCATTATCGACATTTATATGATAGAACTGACCGGCAGGAATATTTGTTATATGGCGCCAGGTTTTGCCTTTATCATATGTGATGGCCATTCCTCCGTCATTTCCATCGACCATATGCGACGGGTCAGATGGATTGATCCACCATGCATGGTGATCAGGATGAACAGTTTCGGCAATAGCCGTTGGAAAGGTCAATCCACCGTCCTCACTCATATTTATGCCTGAAAACAGGGTGAAAATTCTGTTCTCATTTGACGGGTCTACATAAATCTCAGCAAAATAGAAAGGTCTTGTGCCAATGTTCTTCTCGCCGCGTTTTTCCCAAGTAAATCCTCCGTCGGTGGATCTGTAGATCGCATTTGGCTTTGATTCGACATAAGCATAAACATAATCAGGCCTGTTACTGGCAATTGCAAGTCCGATGCGACCTACTTCCCCGGGCAATCCGCCCTTTACCTGTGTAAAGTTCTTGCCACCGTCGAGTGTCATATAAAGGCCGGAGCCTGGTCCGCCTGAATTAAAGAACCATGGCCATCGCTGATGATTCCACATTGCGACAAAAAGCTTGTTTGGATTTGAAGGGTCAATTATCATATCGGCAACTCCAACAGTTTCCCCGTTATACAGGATCTTTTGCCAGGTTTGTC
>JBBIIS010000168.1:0-5505 GCA_037446375.1 Bacteroidota bacterium
TGCAATCTTCTCAACAGGCTTTGCCGATTCAAAGCCAAAATTGAAGCAGGCGCTCATCACTCCCGCAAAGACCGCGATCAGTAAACCTTTCTTAAGAGCAAACTCTTTAACTGCCGCTTTCTTCTCCTCATCACTCATTTCAGAGCTTTTCAGGGCACCGGCATATCCGATAACAGCTATCCCTGCAACCGTGATCGCCACACCTGCCACCGTAAGTATTCCTCCGGTCGATGCAAAGAGGTTCTGACCTGCTATTACCGGAGGAATCAAAGTTCCGAATGCCGCGCACAAACCCAGAGCAATACTTTGCCCCAGTGCGATCCCAAGGTACCTTATGCTCAGTCCGAATGTAAGTCCGCCAAAACCCCAGAGCGCTCCAAAAAATGCAGCCATAAGCTTCGCCGATAAAGGCGCCTCTTTAAGGATCGGGATCAGCTCACCTTTCGGAACAAATAGCAAAGCAAAGATAAATGGAGCTATCAGCCAGGCTGCCACTCCCTGTGTAAGCCAGTATGATTCCCATGCCCAGCTTTTTACTTTTTTGAATGGGACATAAAAGCTTGCAGCTCCAAGGCTTCCGAGAAATATAAGGAAGATTCCTGTTAATGGATTCATTTTTTTGAATAGCTTGAGGAGTGAATAATGATTACTTTTAAAGAATTAAAAATAGCTAAATTATTAAACCTTTGACCGACTCACCGGGAATTTTATCAAATTTGCAGTGCCATGAGCCGGACATTTAAGTTCTTTTAAAAAGAAATAACTTTAAAACCTCATATAATGAAGACAGTTTATTTTGTTGTTTTATTCCTTCTATGCACAATGACAATATCTTCGCAAGAGTTAAGTGTCAGGAACCTGACGACTGAACATAGAATAAATCCCGCCGGGATAGATGTAACACAGCCAAGATTCTCTTGGATAGTGGAGGCTACAGGCAGAAGCGTTATGCAAACAGCCTTGTCCGTTCAGGTATCTACGGATGAGAGATTTTCAAAGTCCGGGATTGTATGGGAATCAGGAAAAATTGAATCGGACAGGTCTGTACTCGTTCAATATGGGGGAGCTCCGGTCAGATCATCTGTCAGATACTACTGGCGCGTTAAGGTTTGGGATAATAAAAAGAGAGAATCGCAATGGAGTGAAACAGCATGGTTCGAAACAGGTCTGCTTACAACAGCCGAATGGAAAGCAAAATGGATAGAGCTGCCAGGCGATACCCTTCGCTACTCTCCATCTCCCCATTTCAGGAAAGAATTCTCAGTCAGCAAAAAGCCGGTCAAGGCTGTGGTATATGTCACTTCTCATGGTTTCTATGAACTTCATGTAAATGGAAAGAAAGCCGGTGACCAGGTTCTTACCCCGGGCTGGACATCATACGGCAAAAGGCTCCAGTACCAGGAATATGATGTAACAGGAATGGTCGTTCAGGGGAAAAATGCCATGGGTGCGGTCCTCGGAGACGGATGGTACAGGGGAACTCTCGCATGGGGCAATAACTGGGCTATATATGGAAAAAAGCTGGGACTTCTGCTTCAGATGAAGTTGTTTAATTCCGATGGTACAGAGGAGCTTATTACAACTGATGGATCGTGGAAAGGGAATAATGACGGAGCAATCAGGATGAATGACATCTATAATGGTGAAACTTATGATGCCAGGAAAAAGCTTACTGGCTGGGATCAGCCGGGATATAATGAATCGGGATGGACGAACGTGACAATGGGCAGCTATCCCCTGTCAAACCTGATGTCTTCGGAGAGCGTTCCCGTAAGACAGATCCAGGAAATAAAACCTGTCAGGATATTTCTCACACCTAAAGGAAGTGTCCTTGTCGATATGGGACAGAATATGGTGGGATGGATAAGATTGAAGGTAAAGGGCCCGAAGGGAACAACAGTCGTTCTTCGTCATGCTGAGGTCCTTGATAAATACGGGGAATTCTACACAGAAAACCTTAGGAGCGCAAAATGTCAGATATCCTATACTCTTGCAGGTACCGGCGAAGAGATTTATGAACCAAGGTTTACTTTCATGGGGTTCAGATTCGTTGAGGTAACCGGATTCCCGGGTAATCTGACTGCCGATAATATTACAGGGGTTGTTGTTCATTCAGACATGACGCCCACCGGAACATTTGAATGCTCAAATTCTCTTGTCAATCAGCTTCAGCACAATATTGTATGGGGGATGAAAGGGAATTATGTTGATGTTCCGACTGACTGTCCGCAGCGCGATGAGAGGCTGGGATGGACAGGCGATGCACAGGCATTCTGCCGTACTGCAGCCTTTAATATGAATGTTGCCCCTTTCTTCATAAAATGGATGAAGGACATCGCTGCCGATCAGAGACCGGCAGGTGAGGTACCTTATGTCATACCTGATGTGCTCGATCCTCAGGGCTCAGCAAATGCAGGCAATTCGGCAGGATGGGGAGATGTTTCCGTTATCGCGCCATGGACGATGTACACTGTTTATGGCGACAGGAAGATACTTGAGATGCAGTACCCCTCAATGAAGGCCTGGGTTGAATATATCAGAAAAAAATCAGGAGACAGCTATCTATGGAAAGGCGGGAGCGCCTTCGGAGACTGGCTTTTCTATCATCCGCCTGTAAACAACCATACCGAACCAGATGGTTATACCCAGCCCGATTTTATTGCGACGGCTTTCTTTGCATATTCGACAAAGCTTCTGTCCCAGGCTGCTGCAGAACTGGGAATGAAGGAGGATGAAAAAAATTATTCTGAACTATACTCAAAGATAAGGACCGTCTTCATACACGAGTATGTAACGCCTGCAGGAAGAGTTGGAACCTGTTCCCAGACCTCATATGTCCTTGCACTGATGTTCGGCCTGCTTCCTGATGACCTGAAGCCAAATGCTGCCAGGTTCCTTGTTGATGACATAAAGAGCAGGAGGAACCATCTTTCCACGGGTTTTCTGGGAACAATATATCTCTGTCATATGCTCTCGAAATACGGATACACCGATGTTGCATATGATCTCCTGCTCCAGGAATCCTATCCGTCATGGCTTTATCCAGTAAAGGCAGGAGCGACCACAATATGGGAAAGATGGGACGGCGAGAAGACCGACAGTACATTTCAGGATCCCGGAATGAATTCATTTAACCATTATGCTTACGGTGCAATAGGCGACTGGATGTACCGTGTTTCAGCAGGTATTGAAACTGCTTCTCCGGGTTATAAGCACATTTTGATACAGCCCTCTCCAACAAATCATCTGAAATATGTGAGGGCAACATTTGAAAGCTCGTATGGAACAATAAGATCGGGTTGGGAATCAGGTGCCGGGGGCACAATGAGTGTTAAAATCAGGATACCTGCAAATACCATCGCCACTGTGATGCTGCCTGTTGATCAGGTAAGGGTTGTTACAGAAAGCGGAATGCCTCTTTCGGAAATCAAGGATATAACCAATATAAGGGTAACAGAAAGAAAAGTTACATTTGAGGCTGGATCGGGTGATTATACATTTGTTTTTTAAAATTTTTACCCGATTCTGCTGTGGTTCAATTCATAAATAGTCATCAGGGGGAATTTGCCTCCCTCCTGACAGCATTTCTCTGGACGGTATCTGCCTTTGCCTTTGAATCGGGGAGCAATAAGATCGGCTCCCTGGCTGTCAACATATACAGGCTTATAATAGGCCTTTTCTTCCTTTGCATATTCAATTTTGTGATAAGGGGCATTATCCTTCCTGTGGATGCAGCTCCGTTCAACTGGATATGGCTTTCACTATCTGGACTTGTCGGTTTTGTTCTGGGAGATCTCTGCCTTTTCAAGTCATATACGATCATAGGCTCCAGATTCTCTATGCTTATTATGACGATTGTTCCGCCTGTTACAACTTTATTCAGCTGGATTTTGATCGGCGAAAGGCTGAAGCTTATACATTTCTTCGGAATGACACTTACTTTTTCCGGAATAGCCATGGCAATTTTCAGCCGTGGCGGAGAGGGGGAGAAACTGTCATTAAAGCTTTCTCCTAAAGGGATCCTCTATGCAATCGGCGGCGCAGTGGGTCAGGCTCTTGGAATGGTTCTCAGTAAGAAAGGCATAGGCAATTACAACCCTTTTGCAGCAACCCAGATCAGGATAATATCAGGCATAGCCGGCTTTATAGTTCTGACAACAATTCTATCGAGATGGAGACCGGTATTAACGGCAGCAGGAAATAAAAGCGGAATGGCTGCAACCACGCTTGGGGCATTTTTTGGTCCCTTCCTGGGTGTCTCTTTTTCCCTTATTGCAGTAAGGCTTACAGAAGCTGGCATAGCGGCAACAATAATGGCACTTACTCCGGTCCTTATAATACCTCCGGCGGTAATACTATATAAACAGAAAGTTACTCTTGCTGAAATTATCGGGGCTCTGATAAGCGTTGCGGGTGTAGCTGTTTTTTTCATGTAAGGAAATGAGCATAACTGATGAACTGATAACCAGAAGGTTTGAAACTGAATTCACTTTCACCGGCACAAGAAGCAGTGGTCCGGGCGGACAAAATGTGAACAAGGTGAACAGCAGGATAGAGCTGAGGTTCAGCATAACTGCCTCTGAAAAGTTATCTCCGGCCGAAAAAGAGATACTGTATCAAAAGCTGGAAGGGAGGATCAACAGCGCCGGTGAGCTTATAATTGTCTCGCAGACGGAGCGGTCGCAGCTAGGTAATAAAAAAAAGGCCGCGGAAAAATTCTACAGCCTTCTCGTAAAGGCTCTCGCGGTCAGGAGAAAGAGGATCCCCACCTCTCCCACCCAGGGATCAAAAAATAAAAGGCTTGAGGTCAAACACAAAAGATCCGCGATTAAGAAGTTCAGGGGTATAAAAAGTGATAATACTGAAGATTAAAAGTCATTCAATCGTAACAAGCGAATGATGTCCGGCGTCACATTGACACGCGAAGAGCCAATAACAATTGAATGACTCCTCAAATCTCATACTTCTTTCAGTTTCCACCTGCCTTTTTTAAAGACTATCCATGCAGTAATCGTCATAATTGTTTCAGCGATGACGATAGCAGTAAAAACGCCCTCCTCCTCCATGCCCATTTTTAGTGAAAGAATATATGCTAGTGGTATCTCAATCATCCAGAAGGCAAATACATTTATTTTCAATGGCGTAGATGTATCACCTGCCCCGTTGAAGGAGTTAACGAGTACCATACCGAGGCCGTACGAGATGAAGCCTATGCTTACAATCCTCAGGCACCCGATCCCTGCCTTCAGAACTACAGGCTCGTGAATGAACAGCCTAATGAAAGGTTCTGGCATCAGCACAAGTACCAGTCCGACAGATCCCATCAGCACCATATTGACAAAGCCTGTAATCATTACTGCCCTCTCGGCCCTTTCAGGCTTTTTCGCACCAAGATTCTGTCCGACAAGGGTCGATGCCGCATTGCTTATACCCCATGAAGGAAGAAGTACGAAGCTGACTATCCTTATTGCAATCGTATAGCCGGCGACTATATCGCTTCCAAAG
>JBBIIS010000169.1:0-5498 GCA_037446375.1 Bacteroidota bacterium
AGCATCCAGTACATACCGTATACAAAGTAGACGTATATCCTGCCCCCTCCGGAATACATTATCTCTGTTCTGGCTGTTCTTCCCCTGCTCGCGTGGCACGCCCTGTCTTCTTCTCCCCTGTAGGCCTCTACTTCACATATTGCAGAGCGGAAATACAAGCCGTCAGATTGTCGGACAACAAGCAATTTTCCAAGAAGATCAGGTGCAACATCAAGAACATTACGCTGATAGAAAGATGCGGGCAGCCGGTTTTCAACAGAGACCTCACCGATCTTAAAGTTCTTCGATACTCCCTCTCCTGCCTCCATAACCTTTAAAGCATTTATGGCCTTCTTCATATCCTCCGCTTCCGAAAACAAAAACAGAATAAAAATAGACAAAGAAAGTTATTCCCGTATGAGTCTCAAGGGTATCCTCACCCAACATGGAAAGTACTGCAATTATTATAAAAACTGCTGCCAGGTAGTTTCTGAACGCTTTTGCTTTAAAAAAAGGATAAAAAAGAGCCAGGCATATTATAATTGACCCGATTATTCCAAATGAGATAAGGAAAGTGAGAAACTGGTTGTGGCATAGCAGGCGGAACTCCGGTTCAAGGGCAGTACGGTTTTTCCTGTACTGCAATGAATAGGCATCAGAAAGGTCTCCTGTGCCCACTCCCAGCAGAGGAGAGCCGATGAATATCTGCCAGCCGGTCTTAAGGAATTCCAGCCGCTGGGTAATAGAATGACGTGACGGATTACCCCCGTTCCTGTAATAATCAATCTGCCATATTATCTCATACAACTTTTTTTTCCAGGGACCCCATATGGTGAAATACCTGTTAGTCATTCCTCTTTCTATATTAACTATGTCAGCTTTGCTTAGCATCGCCACCCCGGCAGAATCTTTTTTAAGCCCGGCAGATGTCATGTACCTTATAAGAGTAAATCTGAGTTCCTGTCCTGCCTTGTCGAGACTGTCGTACATTACCGGGGATCTCTTATTCCATTCCCGCCTCAGTTCATCCTCGCAGATGTAGATCCATACCCTGTTCCCATTCTCTATATCATTTCTTGAGGTGAAGTTTGTATATATGTTGCCATTTGAAGTGAGTCGCGCCGGCGGCATCGGGTAAGAACTTCCCGGCTTATAGTACGATTTTATCTGGGCATTGATTAAAAATGCCAATGCTGCAATGGCTGCTGCTATTATAAAAATGAGCAGCAGTCTCAGCAACTTTTTTCCCGTCCTGTATATATATAGGTATATCGAAAAGACAAGTATCAGCATAAAGAGAAGAATGCCTGTGACTGAAAGCAGAAGGAAAAGATAAACTATCAACCATATGCCCGATATCAGGAAAAATATTCTCCATCTGTTTCCTGCGGGCAGGGTAATAAGGTACCAGCCAGCAGAAAAAATGGCTAATACGGTCATAAGGGCAAGCCTGATGTGTGAAATAAAAGGAGAAAGGGTTCTTGAATCGGCAAGTCCCGAAAATACAAGACCGGCTCCGGTGAGTACACCGTAACCGGTTGAGATAATTATTCCAGAGATAAATGATATAATTACTGTTCTGATTTCCTTTTCACTGAGTGGCGGAGAGAAGGCTGTAACGAGCGGGAATAAAACGAAGGGGATCTTTAGTCTCAATTCAGTAAATCCCGAAGGGATATCAGATGTATTTATCATCCATAATAAATAGACAACATAAATGGCAAAGAATGCAAGAATGCTTGTTTTTGTGCCTGAAATATGCTTCAGGCGAAAAAATCCACCATCAGTTATCCATGCCAGAAATGTGAGGATGGTAAAGAACGAGAGAAGCCATACGGATAAAGGGAGACTGAAAGCTGTGCCGCATATGGCACTCGTGTAAAATAATCTCTTCGCACTTGCAGATCTCATCGGGTGTAATTTGAAAATAAAGGTATGATAAAATCATAAACCCCCATCCCGGCCTTCCCCCGGCCGGAGCGAAATGAAAATTCCCGGCGGGCAATTTCCGGGAACAGGCCAGACTGCCGCTAAAGCTGCCATGAAATCCGGCTCCTTCGCTTTTACTGAATGCATGGCGCGATTTAAAGCCCGCTCCTCCCATTAAGGGGAAATAAGAAAGGGGGTCAGTTCTACACTTTTAATAAAAAGCAATCATATTTCTTTTTTTTTACAAAATATATTGTATTTTTGCAGTCCCGAAAATATAAGGTTTGGAATATAAACACAAGGGTATCAATTAAAAAAACAATATAAAGGTGAACACTTTAAGCTACAAAACAGTATCGGCCAACAAGGCAACTGTTAACAAAGAGTGGGTTCTTATAGATGCAGAGGGTCAGATAGTTGGCAGGCTTGCAACGGTTGTTGCAATGATGCTGAGAGGAAAACACAAACCCGGGTATACACCTCATGTCGACTGTGGTGATAATATTATTATCATAAATGCCGAAAAGATTGATTTTTCAGGCAAGAAATGGTCCGACAAGGAGTATGTCAGGCACACTGGCTTCCCTGGTGGTCAGAGATTTACCACTGCTGAAGCAATGCTTAAAAAGAATCCTATCGGGGTTATTGAACATGCGGTAAGGGGTATGCTTCCAAAGACAAGGCTTGGAAGGGCTATTTTCAAGAACATGCATGTTTATGCAGGTACCTCTCATCCTCATGAGGCTCAGAAACCAAAGAAACTTGAATTATAATATATCAGATAGCTAACATGGAAGCAATCAACGCTCTAGGAAGAAGAAAAGCAGCTGTTGCCAGGGTATATATCACTGAAGGCAAAGGAAAAATAACTGTAAACAATCGCGATTACAAAGAATATTTTGGTGCGGAGACTCTTCAGTATGTAGTTACTCAGCCTCTCGTACTTCTGAATATTGTTGAAAAATATGATATAGTTGCCAATCTGGATGGTGGCGGAACAAAAGGTCAGGCCGAAGCTCTCCGCTTAGGTATAACCAGGGCCCTTGTCAAGATTGATGCCGAATATAAACCCACACTTAAAGCCAACGGTTTTGTCACACGCGACCCACGCGAAGTTGAAAGAAAGAAACCTGGACAACCGAAGGCACGCAGAAGATTCCAGTTCAGTAAACGATAGGGATCTGACCGTTTTGATGAGGTTTAGTATCTAAATTGCATTGACTCCCTGAAAAGGGACTACTCTGCAATTGATTTATGGAAAGTAAACTTAAAAATGATAAAATGTCACGTACAAATTTTAATGAATTATTAGAAGCAGGTGTCCATTTCGGCCATCTGAAAAGGAAATGGAACCCGGCAATGGCTCCCTATATTTTCATGGAGCGCAATGGTATCCATATTATTGACCTTGAGAAGACAGCTGTCAAGCTTGATGAGGCTGCTACAGCAATGAAACATATTGCCAAATCGGGCAAGAAGATCCTCTTTGTTGCCACAAAGAAACAGGCAAAGGAGATCGTTGCCGAAAGAGTTAAGCAGGTCAACATGCCTTATGTAACCGAAAGATGGCCGGGTGGAATGCTTACAAACTTCCCTACTATCCGCAAGGCAGTAAAGAAAATGTCATCTATCGACAAAATGGCGATTGACGGTACTTTCACAAACCTGTCAAAGCGTGAGAGACTTCAGGTAACACGCCAGAGGGCCAAGCTTGAGAAGAACCTCGGCAGTATTGCTGATCTTACAAGGCTTCCTTCGGCTCTCTTCGTTGTTGACGTAAGCAAGGAACATATTGCTGTTCGTGAAGCTCGCAGACTTGGCATTCCTGTTTTTGCAATGGTAGATACAAATTCTGATCCTTCTGACATAGACTTTCCGATTCCCGCTAACGACGACGCTTCAAAATCAATCTCACTCATTATTGATCTTCTCTGCAAGGCAATTGAGGAAGGACTGAATGAGAGGAAGATGGAGAAAGATAAAGAGCCTGGCTTGAAGGATAAGAAGATCATCAGGAAAGAGCTTGAGACCAAGGATTTGCCAACTTCAGTTATTGAGGCAATAGTTGAAGAGGAGGAAGAAGTTGAGGTTGAAGATGATGTAACCGATGAATTTGAAGAGGAGGAACTCGCCGCTGAAGAGGCAGATGAAGTTGCCGGCGAAATTGAAGACGAAGAAGAAACAAAGAATTAATCAGATCACGAAAATATTTTTAAGATGGCTACAATAAACGCTGCAGATGTTGCAAAACTGAGAAGGATAACACTTGCCGGAATGATGGATTGCAAGAAAGCTCTTGAGGAGTCAGATGGAAACTTCGACAAGGCTATCGAGATAATCCGTAAAAAAGGACAGGCTGTTGCAAACAAACGTGCCGACAGGGAAGCGGGAGAAGGAGCAGTACTTTCAAAGGTTGATCTTACAGGCAGATTTGGCGCTATTATCGTTCTGAACAGTGAGACCGACTTTGTTGCAAAAAATTCTGAATTCCTTTCACTTGCCAATAACATTCTCAATATTGCGCTTGCAAATAAGCCTTCTACACTCGAAGATCTGAAGGCCCTTAAGCTGGACGGCACGAAAATAGGCGAGAAAATAATAGAGTATATTGGCATAATAGGTGAAAAGATAGAACTCTCATACTACGAAAAGATCGATGCTCCTTTTGTCCAGGCTTACATACACCCGGGAAACAAGCTTGCTACCCTTGCAGGTTTCAGCAAAAGCGGGCTTGATGTACAGGTATATAAGGACATAGCTATGCAGATCGCTGCTATGAACCCGGTAGCTGTTGACAAAGATGATGTTAAACCGGAGACTATTGCCCAGGAGATCGAGATTGGCAAGGAGCAGGCACGCCGCGAAGGCAAGCCTGAAGAGATGCTTGAAAAAATAGGACAGGGCAAACTGGCCAAATTCTTTAAGGAGAGCACGCTTCTTAATCAGGATTTTATAAAGGATAACAAAATGACTATAAGGCAGTACCTTCAGTCTGCTGACAAGGGGTTAACCGTTTCCGAATTCAAGCGCTACACTCTGAATCTTTAATTGAAGTATTTGTATATTGAAAGGTGGCCCGTGATCGGGCCACCTTTTTTATTTTAAAGCTTTTCTCAAAACGCAGTATCATTGTATTTTTTTAATTCAAATAATTTTATATTTGTTAATTGCAAAAACCAAGTAAACTTCTTAATCATAACGAAAAACTTCCACTCAATGAAAGAACAATCGAATAGCAATTTAAGGATGGGAATGACCCTGATGTTAATGATCTTTTTCATTTTCGGGTTCATTACCAATTTCAACATTGCACTAAAAGACCAGGTACAGGCGACTTTTCACCTGAGCAGCTTCATGGCTAATCTTGTCAATGGAGTATTCTTCTTCGCATATTTTGTATTCTCATTCCTTTGCGGAAAAATAATTAAGAAGACAGGTTATAAGATGGGGCTCATTATCGGACTTCTCCTGATCAGTATCGGAAGCTTCCTGTTCTATCCTGCAGTAGCAGTACCGTCATATGCACTTTTCCTTGGCGCCGTCTTTGTAATGGCAACCGGGGTTGTATTCCTTCAGACAGCTGCAAATCC
>JBBIIS010000170.1:0-5434 GCA_037446375.1 Bacteroidota bacterium
AAATGATCAGATCGCACCGGCAGGATTCTAAAAAACCGCGGTGCGGTTTTTTTTGAATCATACCTCATTGGTGTAGCGTTTTAGAGGCAGCCTGCGTATTAAGGCTGAATGCTGAACATTACAGGTATGAAATGGAAAGGTTGTTCCACGGATCGCTAACAGGCGCTTTAGACAGAATGGTATCATTTTTGAGGCCATTTGTCTTATCATTAGAGTGAAGCCAGACCAACTCATAACCAAAGTATAATTGCGTGCCTGATACAGGAAATGACAGTTTAGAGGAAATTATTAAGGGGTGCCTTAAGAATAAGGAAAAATCTCAGGAGATGCTATATAAAAGATTTTTCGGCTATGCATTGAGGGTCGCATTGATCTATAACAGGAACCGCGAGAATGCACTTGAGATTGTGAATGACAGCTTTATTAAGGTATTTGATCAGATAGGCAGGTATGACACTTCACTCCCTTTTAAAAGCTGGCTTAGCAAAATTGTAGTGAATACATCAATCGACAGGTTCAGAAAAAGCAACAGGGATCTTATTCTTGACGAAAAGGAGACGTTCCTTGTTCCTGATGAGAACCATAATGTAATTAATAAGCTCTCTGCAGATGATATCCTGGGACTTATGAACAAGCTTCCCGATGTACACAGGCTCGTATTCAGCCTTTATGAGATCGATGGGTATAGCCACAATGAAATATCATCCATGCTTAAGATCCCTGAGAGCAGCTCAAGGGTTTATCTTACAAGAGCAAAGAAAAGACTGAGGGAACTGTTCGGGATTTTTTTTAGTGCCAGTTATGAAAAATATGGAAACTGAAAAGGATATAGTTGATCTGATAGTCAGGACCCTTGGAGAAGGAGAGGAGAAGTATATCCTTGGCTCGTGGGAGAACTTCGCGAAAAAACGAAGGGATAAAAAAAGGCTAATCCTGTGGTTCCGGGGTACAGGGATCGCAGCAGGACTGGCTGTTGGCTGGCTGGGGTTCAGGCTGGTCTTTACAGGTTCCTTCGTGAGTTATTCTGATTCTGTAAATCACCATCAGGTTGTCAGCAGTCTTGAAGTAAGTGCTGAGAAGAAAAGAGCTGAAGAGCCTTCATTGGCAGAACTGGCGTTGTCAGTAAAGAATGATGACAGAATTTCAAAAAAGATTTCTGCCAGCGCAGTAAGCCGGGCAAGCATTGATAAGAAGATAATAGTCTCAACTGCTCCTGACAGCATAATAAAACAAGTGATCAAAGCGGCTGAAATGAAGTATGCCAGTACAAGAACTGAATTGCCGGTAGCGGGCAGCATCGCCGGAAAGGCAGGCTCAGTCGCTATCGATACCAGATCAGACTCATCCCGAAACCGGAATGTAATCAGTCAGAACATTGTTAATAGTGAATTCAGAGAACAGGATATTAAAGCAGAAAAGATAAGGTCGCGTAAGTTAAGGTTCGGGGTAAATTTTGCTCCCGGAGTAGCCACTACGGGCACATCTTCGGCTTTTAATTATTCAGGCGGTATTAATGCTGATATTGAGCTTTCTCAGAGACTTCGGTTATCAACAGGGCTTCAGTTGGAGCATCAGAATGTCACAAACGAAAGCTCAGCCGGCTCATCTCTGATGCCGGCAGATAAGATTCTGGCCATGCTTACAGACCTTGATCTTCCTCTCAACATTACATGGAAGTTCCTGGTTAAGAAATCAGCATGCTACTATATTTCAAGCGGGATATCCTCTGTTGCTTATTTGAGCGAAAAGTATGTTACTACGAGCTATTCACGACCATTGACGGAGGTTATAAATATGGTCGGGGGTCAGCCAAATATTACCAATCTGCTTAAAACTGTTGTTAAGACAGATCTGAAGAGCGATGCGGCGCTGAGCACATTTAATTTTGCGGGCAGGTTAAATTTAATGTTCGGATATGAGCAACACCTTTCATCAAAGCTGTTTCTTCACATAGAGCCATATATAAAGATTCCTGTGACGGATCTGGGATCGCAGGATCTTAGATTTACAACAAGCGGGATCACATGCAAAATTTCATTTTAAATTCTGACCACCTCCCCGGTTATTCAGATTGCCTGGTTTTGCATAGGGGAGTGAGTGCAAAAGCTCACTCTCACCCGCTTAAATATCAAGCTATTTCGTGAAAAGACTTTTAAAGAAGATCTTCATGTCATTCCATGAATTTTTATCAGCTTCTGCATTGTACTCGATTGGCAAATTGAATTGCTTGCCTATCCTTGTTGCATCGGGATTTGTGAATGCGTGAGTTGCCCCGGGATAGTTCTTAAATGAATAATTTGCGCCTATTGAGTCGAGCTGATGCCTGAAAGTATCGATATCTTTCTGTGATACGTTTTTGTCGGCACCCCCATTACATACCAGTATCCTGGCCTTTAAGAGATCCTTATTTGCAGGAGCCCCTGCAAGGCCACCGTGGAAGCTTACCACACCCTTCAGATCAGAGCCAAGCCTTGCCGAATTAAGGACAACGCCACCACCGAAGCAATATCCGATTGCAGCCACATTGGAAGGGTCCGTCTCCGGAAATTCCTTTATCTTTTTAATGGCAGCATCAAGCCTGGTCTTTGCCAGACCGGGGTTCTGGTAGAATGGTTTTGTAAGATTCATAGCCTCCTGAGGATTGACGGCAACTTTACCATCACCGAAGATGTCAACCGCCATTGCTATATATCCCAGTTCCGCAAGTTTCCTGGCGCGCATTCTGGTATAGTCATTAAGTCCCCACCATTCGTGAACAACAAGGACTGCTGGCCTTTTACCTTTAAGATTCTGATCGTAAGCGATAAAGCCTTTAAGATTTACGCCATCTGCGGAGTACGTTACATTTTCTTCTTTTATCATCTGAGTTGAATTTTGACCCCTGAGCAGGGATAATGATGATCCGATTGTGATCAAAATAATTAAGCCAAACAGTTTTATCTCTCTTTTCATGATGGTACTATATTAGTTGCTACAGCATTAATAACAATGAATTCTTTGAAAGGTTTAGCTGCGACAGTCAAAAAATACCTCGTTTGGTTTGACATCCGGCGTTACTTACAGGGGAATTGACATCTGGTGTTATATTTGATTCCTCCTGATTCGGAATAAACTGGATCTGTTTGGTTATTAATCTGATAATAATGAAATAAGGACCAGCCACTTCACCAAAGCTTAACGAGGCGGCTGTAGCTAACGGGTAGTAAATAAAAGAGGGTTTTGCAAAATTTATTTTAAAAATATGGTTCCTTCAATGGAGGTGCAAACTTTGCAAATGTCTGAATCTATGGACCTCTTTCACCGGACAACTAGGCAGTTGAGCTGCCAGGAGGGCAAAAAAAATAAATGCAGGCGCTAAAAATTACTTAGATCGGAGGTACTGAACAGGCCATATCACTTCATCGCCGAGCTCACGTGCTGCATGCAGGGCGAAGTATGGGTTCCTCAGCAGTTCCCTGCCAAAAAAAATCAGATCTGACTTCTCTTCCTGAAGTATTGATTCTGCCTGTCCTGCGCTGGTTATAAATCCTACAGCTCCAGTAAAAATGCCTGTTTTACGTACTGCTTCGGAGAATGGAACCTGGTAACCCGGGCCAACAGGTATTTTGGCATTAAATATATTTCCACCTGAGGAGCAATCTATCAGATCCACTCCCATTTCTTTAAGAATAGAAGCCAGTTTTACACTTTCTTCAATGGTCCATCCGCCTTCTGTCCAGTCAGTTGAAGATATTCTCACGAACAGGGGATTTCCATCTGGCCAAACCGTTCTGACAGCTTCTACAGTCTGCAGCAGCAGCCTTATGCGGTTTTCAAAAGAGCCGCCATATTCATCATTCCTTTGATTGCTGAGCGGAGATAAGAACTCATGCAGGAGGTAGCCATGGGCACTGTGTATTTCAATAACATCAAAATCTGCTGCATGTGCACGAACTGCCGCATCCTTAAATCCGGCCACTACATTTTCGATACCCTTTTTATCAAGAGCCAGAGGGATCCGGTCCCCTGTGTTAAATGGCAATGTGCCTGGACCAGCTGTCTGCCATCCTCCATTGCTGATATTAAGCTGTGCCCCACCCTCAAACGGGACCGCGCATGAGGCTTTTCTTCCCGCATGGGCAAGCTGGATGCCGGCAACAGATCCATGCGAATGAATGAAACCGGTAATTTTTTTTAACCCTTCTGTCTGTTCATCTTTCCAGAGCCCGAGATCGCCTGGTGTAATACGTCCTTCCGGTAGCACGGCAGTTGCCTCAAGGATTATAAGGCCGGTACCTCCGACGGCCCTGGTCCCAAGGTGCATAAGATGCCAGTCGTTTACAAAGCCGTCAAATGCTGAATACTGGCACATAGGTGACATCACTATCCTGTTTTTAAGTGTGATATTCTTTATTTTAAATTGTGAAAACAGCTTTGACATATTAATAGGCTAAATGACTTTATTATTCAATTTAAAATTGGCATGAAAATTAATCAATTATATTAAGTTTCATGCAAAAGATGAAAAGACTGATTCTCCCTGACAGTAATAAATTGATCATATACAGGATAATGAAGAGTTGTATTATTCTCAGTGTAAATTGAAGTCAGATATAAACACCCGGAGATGATCAGCGGAATGGTTTACTATACCTTTAATCTTTTCGCTGACGATAAATAATTAGTTACTTTTACACTAATAACAAAAAAAATATAAAATGAAAAGATCTATTGGAATCATAATGCTCGGCATTATATTGATCATTGCCGGACAGAACCTTGGAGCGCAGAATATTAAATTCGGCTACATTAATAAAGATGAGCTTCTGAAGGCATTGCCTGATTATGATTCGGCAGCTGTTAAGCTTGAGAAGTTCCGTAGCGAACTCGTCAATCAGCTTTCCTCAATGCAGAATGATTATAACGTAAAAACCACAGCTTTAAACAACGGCAACAGCAGTTTATCAGATGTGATACGTAAGAGCAGGGAGGAAGAGCTGAAGGCCCTGAATAACAGGATCCAGCTTTTTCAGGTAAAAGCAAATCAGCTGATAAATGATAAAAATATTGAGCTAATACAGCCTGTTATTGCAAAGGCAGATAAAGCAATAAGGGATGTTGCCAGGGAACAGGGAATTACTTTAGTGTTCGACGCCTCGGTATTATATTATTATGATGAAAAGAGAAGCGTTAACATGCTTCCGCTGATTAAGACAAAGCTTGGATTGAAATAGAGGCAGTAATTGATAAACTGCTAATTTTTTATACGCATAGAAGCAGGTGATATTTTAAGGTAATCTCTCAGGCAGCCTGTTATTTTGATTCTACCCGAGATCTTGCAGGAAATTTCCTCTGCCGGGGGAAAAACATAACTGTTAATGTCTGCAATTTTTAATTTGAAATTAGTAGTGATGCGTTAACTTTTTAAATATTTGTATAAAACACTGATAATAAA
>JBBIIS010000171.1:0-5416 GCA_037446375.1 Bacteroidota bacterium
AGAATGACGTGTACTATGTGCATAGTTATTGCACAGGCATCAATAAATATTCAACTGCTGAGGCTTTCTATATTGTCCCTTTCAGTGCTGGCATGAGAAAGGATAATTTTTGGTCCACCCAGTTCCATCCGGAAAGATCAGCTGCTGTTGGTGAAAGAATAATGAAAAATTTCCTGAGCTTATGAGGATAATCCCTTCAATAGATGTAATGAACGGTAAATGCATCAGGCTGACCCGGGGTGATTTCGATGCAGTGAGAATATATAATAATGAGCCTCTGGCAGATACCCGATAAGGAAACAGTTGAGTTCATGGGGAAGTTTTATAATAATCTTCTCACAGACAAAGACATAAAAAGCGCATTTTATAAAACACAGAAGGAGATGAGGGCAAAATATGATCCATATTTCTGGGGTGCATTTGTTCTAATGGAATAGCTTCCTATTCTATCCGGATGCCGACAATGACTATATCATCTACCTGGGGAAGCCCGCCCTTCCAGAGTTCAAAATTCATTTCAAGGTTATCCTTCTGCTTCCCGACCGGGAGAGAGCTTATCTCCAGAAGAAGGGCCTTTAGCCTTTTCGACTTGAATTTTTTGCCATCCGGACCGCCAAACTGATCTTCATATCCGTCGGAGAAGAGATAGAACATGTCTCCCTTTTCAAGGGCTATCGCATGTTTCATAAACCCATGCATATTTTCATATATGCCGATTGGCATTTTGTCGCCGGGAGTTTCTGCGATCTCCCCGTTTCTTACCATTGTAAGAGGATTATATGCCCCGGCAAATTCAAGAATGCCCGTTTCCCTATCAATAGACACGAGCGAAATATCCATACCGTCCCTGGCTTCTCCGGAAACTCCCTGTTGCTGAAGTGCCTGGATAACTTTATCTCTAAGGTTATCAAGTATTTTATCGGGACTGGTGATATGGTCCTTGTTTACAATCTCATTCAGGAATGCCACTCCAAGCATGCTCATGAATGCCCCGGGCACTCCATGTCCGGTGCAGTCGGCTGCTGTAAAAATTATTCTGCTTCCTGCATGTCCCATCCAGTAGAAATCGCCACTGACAATATTCAGAGGTCTGAAAAATACAAAACTTCCGGGGATCAGATCCTGGTAATTTTTTTGTGATGGAATGACAGCCGACTGTATTCTCCTGGCATATCTTATGCTATCCTCGATCTCTTTCTTCTGATATTCAAGAACAAGTTTTTTTTCAACGATCTCATCTCTCTGCCTTACAACCTCAGCAGTCCTTTCGGTAACAATCCCTTCAAGCCTTATGTTTTCACGCTTCAGGCGGTTAGAATAGAGCCTTGCAACAAGCCAGAAAAGTACTATAGCAATTACTCCGTAAAACAAAAATGCAGGAACCGTTCTGTACCATGGAGGGAGTATATCAAAGCTGAAAACGGACTCCCCGCTTTCTGTTCCATATATGTTTATTGCTTTAACCCTGAATGTATATCTTCCCTCCCTGAGTTTTGTGAATTCCTGATAGTTATCTTTTGCCCACTGGCTCCATTTTGAGCTCATTCCGTCAAGCCTGTATGAATATAGCAGCTTATCTGAATACTCATAGAAAGGAGCTGAGAACTCAAGGCGGACAGAATTGAATTTGTACGGCAGGGAGGGCTTCTGAAAAGATGGATATTTCGTTCCCAGAAAAACTGCAGAATCATTATCAGTTAACAGTACTTTCCTTATAAGGGTAATGTAATTCCGGTCATAATTCTTTGTTGTGTTTTCATCATACCTGAAGAGACCGTCGGTGGTCCCGATCCAGCATAATCCATTTTTTTCGGGATAGATAGTGTTTATCTTACCCGCTTCGATACCGGTGAATGGTCTCCTTACGTACTTCAGGCTGTCAGAGCGGTCAAGGTAGCCTGCGTTATTATCCGAGCATATCCACTCCTTGTCATTGCTTTCTGCCAGAAATGACACTACACCAATAGCATCTCTCTTTATGTCGGGCAAGGCTGAGAAATAGCCCTTCGTAAAGGCTCTATTATTTTTAAGGGAATCAGGAACAGATTCTCTTACAATATTTTCACTTGTAAAGCCATAAAGGCCCTCAGTGGTTTCAAAGACTGTCTTTGAATTGAATACCGAAGGGATAACCCATCCCTGAGGCAGCCCGTCGTTACTATTGTATCCATCAGTCGAGAAGGTAAGGTCTTTTTTTACAATCAATCTTATGACCCCTTTATATCTTGTACCGATCCAGAATACGGAAGGTTCCGTACCAACTGATTTTTCAGCTGTTATTCCGATAATATCCTCCCCATCAATTTTGATGCGGTCTGTTTTACTGAACGGCCCGTTGTTCATAAAAGCAGTCAGTCCCTTCTGCCCGCCTGAAAGGAGGAGCTTAAGTTCAGGGGAATAGTAAAGAATATAAGATTCTTCAGCATTTATTCTGTTTATTTCATTTCCTGAAATCCTGAAAATGCCGGCATCAGTTCCGGCGAGAAGTGATCCACCTGCATTAATGAGACTACGAACCGGAACAGAGATGTCATGTATATGCCTGAATGGAGGCTCTGCCAGGCTTCTGCCAGACTGTACAAAAAGTCCGGTTGTTGTTCCTATATACAGAAGATCTTCAAATCTGATTATTGAATTTATGCTTCCCGTTATTCCGGATATTTCGTCAGAAACTGTCAGCTGCGAGCTTATGTCAATCCTGCTTATTCCGTTGTTCAGGGCAGCCCACAGATCTTGGCTCTGGTCAATGGCAAGCTGCTTTACATCGTTGTCAGAAAGACCGTTTCCCGTATTTATAATTGCTCTTGTCGTGCCGGTTGTATCAATTACAATGACGCCGCTTAGCATAGTGCTTATGGCAATGGTTCCGTCTTTTGCAACTATTCCGCCTGTTATCATCGATCTTCCAAAAAGCCTCTCGTCATCAGTATTGAGCCGTCGGAAACTGTTTGAAACAGCCTGGGGATCATAAAGCCAGAAACCCTTTTCCTGAGTGCCGATCAGGATTTTCCTTTCAGATCTGCCGAAAGGCAGCATCATGAATATTCCTGTGGTATCAAATATCTGGCTGCCCTCTATTTTTACCAGACTGTTATCTCTCCATTCCATTAATCCCTCTCCGCGTTCCCTGATGAAGAGCCTGTCGTTTACAATGAAGGAGGTATGAAAAGAAGTCTCGGGGCTCACAGCTCTGATTTTCCCGTTTTTATAAAGAAACAGCTTTTCATCTGCCTGGAATGCGACTCCTTCGCTGAAAATGTGAATTTTGCGGATATTTGTGAAATTAAGGTCATTTATTTCAAGTGAGTCAGAAAGTGAATGGTATTTCAATTCACCTCTGAGGTCGGGGGCAAAGTATCCGAATTCACCCTGCGAACCGGCATATATTATTCCGGCACTGTCGACAGCTATCGACAATATCCAGGTAGCTTTGTTTATAGGATAGGATTTCCACCCGGAACCATCGTATTCAAGAAGCCTGAATCCGTTTGCTGCATAGATGATGCCTCTTTTATCCTGTGCTATTGCCCAGTTTGTGGGGTTGAAATCTTTTCCATAATTCCTTGTTGTATAGTTGGTGATCGGGTAAGTTGCATTCTGGGCTACTGCCCTGCAAGAGATGAGGAGCAAAAGACCAACAAGCCTGAGATGGTATTTCATGATGAAAAGGGACTGGCTTATTTTACACCGAATTTTATCTGGAGCCATTTTGTCAGCTGATCGGGTGATAGTTTGCCGTAGAACTCATTAATATATGAGCCAACCTCACTTACAGTCACATCAGCTGGTTTTCCTTTCATTTCATTAAGAATAATCCCAACCTCTTTAGCAAGCTGTTTCATATCCGGGAAGATAAGATCAAACTCACTTATGAACAGAGATTCGCTCCCTTTTCTGTAAAAGAGCTTAATCCTTGTATTATCTGCGTTTGGAATAGGATTGCCGTCAACTGTAAAGAGAGTTGATTTATCGATCACCAAAGTATCGCCTGAGTAGCCAAGCTTCTTGTTTATTTCTTCGCCTTTGTATATATATCTTAAAAAGAAGAAGTTATCCTTGTCCATTGGAAAAGATACCTTGTCAAGCTCAATTCCCTGCTTTTCAAGAACGACATACTTGCCTGAAAAAAGTCCTCCCAGATCCGCGTTTGTCAGTATCAGTCCTCCTCTTGAACTTATATTGTACATAGAAGGCATGTAATTGGACTTTGCTGAGGAGAGATCGTGATTCTTGTTAGAGATAACGAGTCTTCCGCGTTGCGAATTAATGACTGCTGCAGTTGCATCTTCTGACCTGAAAAGGAGGTCCTCCTTATCCGAAAATACAGTCCCTGTTTCAAGTGAAACACCTCTTGTTTTTAGCAGGATGCTGCCATTTACCTTAATTACCCTGAAGTCAACCTGGCCGAGTGCAGGGCCTATTGAAATTAACAGAAACAATAGCGCTGAAATAATTGTTTTCATTCTGTTCTTTTTTTTTCAATCTTTTTTTTGGAATGATCTTTTAAAAGTGTACACAAATAATATTTCTGAAATTCCCTTCAACAAATATAATTAATAGGGCCGGAATAATTGACCGCCTTTTATCACCTTATACGTAGGTTGCAGTTAATTGGTCATAAAAGGGTCGGCTTTTTTAACCAGATCCCTGGCAACATTATCTGAAGGGAAGTTCATATCTTTCTCCGCTAATTTAGGTCCGTCAAATTCACTGCCTGTCCTTACTTCAATAATTTTTCTTATTTTCATGACTGTTCTTCAATTCAAATGAATTATTATTATGTACTAATACTTTTAAGTTATAAACGAAAAATATATGAAGAAAATATTTCTTATTTCAGCCATCATTTTAACTACATCCGGAGGCATCTATTCACAGGAAATTGGTGTTCGATTTGGAAATATATCAGGAGGAAATGCAGCCATTGACGCGGTTTTTGGCACTTCAAAATACTCAAGGATTCACGCCGATGTTTCTTTTGGCAGCGGGGTAGGGATTGATCTTTTATGGGATTTCCTTGACAGACCGCTCGGAAGCAAATCTTTAAACCTTTATCTGGGTGCTGGTCCGTACACCCAGATCGCTGATCCTTTCTGGCTTGGGGTGGCAGGTGAAGCAGGCATTGAGTATCATTTCAAAAAGGCACCAATAGCTCTTGGCATTGACTGGAGACCATCATTCAGCCTGGTAAAGATAACAGAGTTCCACCCGAACGTCCTGGGTATAAACGTAAGGTTCGTTTTCGGGAAGAGGAGATAATTATAATGGCGAAATTCTATTTTTCTGTTTTACAAATGCAAAAATTTACCGGAGATGATGTGCATCTTCTGAAACTTGAATTAACCCTGGGAATTGTAATGCTGGCAGTTTCCCTCTTATGTTTTATAGTTAGTGAAATGACCTTAAATTATTCACA
>JBBIIS010000172.1:0-5368 GCA_037446375.1 Bacteroidota bacterium
CAGCTCGTTTCCGAGCTGTCCTTCTGCACCTGTGATAAGATATAGAGACATATTTTTATTTTTATCAGAAATTATTTTCAGCGTCCCTGAACAGTGGATTTTTCAGATCCTTTTCACTTATTGTTGCCTTCGGCATATCTGTCTTCCAGTCTATCCCGAGCGATTTGTCATTAAGGGCTATCCCTCTTTCATATCCGGGCCTGTAATAGTTATCACATTTATATTGAATGACTGCACACTTGCTTAAAACCGAAAATCCATGGGCAAAGCCTCTCGGTATGAATAGCTGTTTTCTTGACTCAGCAGTAAGCTCAACCCCAAACCACCTTCCATAGGTCTTGGAGTTACGTCTCATATCAACAGCCACGTCATAGATCTTCCCCTCAATCACTCTGATCAGCTTGGCCTGTTCAAAAGGACGAAGCTGATAATGCAGGCCCCGTATGACACCTTTTACTGAACTAGATTCGTTATCCTGTACAGGGTCAAATGCTATTCCTGACTTCCGGAGGGTCTCCTTATTAAAGCTCTCCATGAAATATCCGCGATCGTCCGAATGAACGACCGGCTCAAAAATCAGAAGTCCCTGAAACCCTGTTTCTGTAATTTTCATTATAAGGAAAAGTTATTTAATTCCGTTGTGTACATTAATCTCTTCATTTGCAATTCGAAGCAGGTATTTTCCATACTGGCTGTTCTTGTACGGAGTGGCGATTGCAATAAGCTGTTCCCTCGAGATGAAGCCCCTTTTAAAGGCGATCTCCTCTATGCACGACGCCTTGAGGCCCTGCCTCTGTTCGAGGGTCGCGATAAAATTGGACGCCTGCAGAAGGCTTTCGTAAGTGCCCGTATCAAGCCAGGCCATTCCTCTTCCCATCAGCCTTACTTCGAGCTTATTCTGATTCATATATAGCCTGTTGAGATCAGTTATCTCGAGCTCTCCCCTTGGCGAAGGCTTGAGCGATTTTGCTTTTTGAATAACAGAATTATCGTAAAAATAGAGGCCCGTGACAGCATAGTTAGATTTTGGATTTGCAGGTTTTTCCTCAATTGAAACCGGTCTGTTTTTTGAATCAAATTCGACAACTCCGTAGCGCTCAGGATCGGTTACATAATATCCGAATATACACGCTCCTTCCTCAAGCTTTGCAGTCGCCAGAAGCGCATCTCCAAATCCATGTCCGTAGAAGATATTGTCACCAAGGATCATGCAGACCGGATCCTTCCCAATAAATTTTTCTCCAAGGATAAATGCCTGGGCAAGTCCGTCGGGAGAAGGCTGTTCAATATATGAAAAGCTCATACCAAGCGATTTGCCATCGCCGAGCAGGCTACTGAAGCCAGGAAGGTCTCGCGGAGTGGAAATTATAAGTATTTCTTTTATCCCGGCGAGCATAAGAACGGAAAGCGGATAATAGATCATTGGCTTATCGTAAACCGGAAGCATCTGCTTCGATATGGAGCTTGTTATTGGATATAACCGTGTACCCGATCCACCCGCAAGTATAATTCCTTTCATCAATTCTTAACTTATGTCTTTTTACTTTTGTCTTTTGTCTTTTCTTAGCGGTGTCCGATACCATAATAAACGAAGCCAGCCTGCCTTATCTCTGCCGGATCGTAAATATTTCTCCCGTCAAAGATCACCTTCTGTTTCATGGTGCCGGCCATTCTCGGAAGATCAGGTATCCTGAATTCTGCCCACTCCGTCATGATCGCAACAGCATCACAGTTTTTAACAGCTTCGTACTGGTCAGGGGCATATGATATCTTATTACCAAGAAGCTTGTATGTTTCATTCATTGCAGCCGGATCGTAAGCTGTTATGCCTACCCCTTTTTCAAGAAGCATTCCTATCAGAGTTATAGCTGATGCCTCCCTGATGTCATCTGTCTGAGGCTTGAATGCCAGTCCCCAAATACCTATTGACAGTCCTTTCAGATCTTTTCCGAAATGTTTAAGTATTTTACCGAAAAGAACTTGTTTCTGATGATCATTTGCCTTTTCAACAGCCTTTACGACTTTAAGTTCATAACCATGGTCACTGGCAGTCCTTACTAGCGCCTTCACATCTTTTGGGAAACACGATCCGCCATAACCTGTTCCGGGATAGAGAAATTTATTGCCAATCCTTGAATCACTTCCAATGCCTTTCCTTACCTGGTTAACATCCGCCCCAAGGATATCACATAGGTTGGCGATCTCGTTCATAAAGCTTATCCGGGTTGCAAGCATGGCATTTGCTGCGTATTTGGTAATCTCCGACGAAGCTATATCCATAAAGTATATAGGATGGTTATTAAGGAGAAAAGGCTGATAGAGCTTTCTCATAATGTCGGCGGCTTTTTCGGTTGCAGTACCTATAACAATTCGTTCAGGCTTGAGGAAATCCTCCACGGCAGAGCCCTCCTTGAGAAATTCCGGGTTTGATGCCATGTCGAAAGATATTTCGGTCTTCCTTTTAGCGAGTTCCTCCTTTATAACTGTCTGTACCTTAAGTGAAGTACCTACCGGGACAGTACTTTTTATTACTACAACTATATATGAGGTGATCTCCTTACCGATATCGGATGCCACCTGGAGAACATGCTGAAGATCTGCACTTCCATCTTCTCCGGGAGGTGTGCCGACGGCCAGAAATATGGCTTCGGCACCTTCGATTCCCTCGCGTATATCTGTTGTGAACTGAAGTCTTCCTTTTTCAAGATTCCTATTCATCATCACTGAAAGGCCGGGTTCATAAATTGGAACAGTACCCTCTTTAAGCTGCCTGATTTTTTCAGCATCAACATCAACACAAGTCACATTTACACCAGTTTCCGAAAAGCACGTCCCAGTTACAAGTCCTACATAACCGGTACCGACAACAGCAATCTTCATGAATAAATTTCTTTAAAATATCACACTAAATGCAAAGATAGCATAATAATGATTTCGGATTTGAGATTTTGGAATTGAGATTAGAGATATGAGATTTCGTATTTTTCACTTATCACCTCTGACCTCTGACCTCAAACCTCAAACCTCAAACCTCAAACCTCAAACCTCAAACCTCAAACCTCAAACCATATATGCTATGAACCATACCGAAGACTTCAGACCGCAAGACTTTGTTTAACCTAATGAAAATCTGTCCAATATTATAGTCATTTTCAAAAATATAACCTATATTTGCAGTCCAATTTTTAAACAAAATAATGTCTAACTTATTAATTTTTAGAATCTTAAATTAACATCATGACTGAAAGCAAAGGTAAATCAACCAAATCAGAAAAGGTTGAAAAGAAAGAAACCGCTGAAAAAACGGTAAAAAGAGCCCCAAAACCAAAGACAAATGCAGTGAAGGATACAGATGAAGCTGCAGAGAAGAATTTAACAGCAGAAATGGCTGGAACAGATACTGAGGGTGAAGCAGTTGCAGTAACAGCTGTTGCTGTTGAAACTGAAGAGATAAAACCAAAAAAATCTGAGTCAGAAAAACCGGAAAGGTACTTCCCTACAAATGAGCAGTTTGACTGGGATGCCTTTGAAACTGAGGAACGTCGCAATTCACCAAAATACACCGAATACCAATCGATGTACGACAAGACTCTGTCGACAGTTGCTGTTGACGAGGTTGTAAAAGGTACCGTTATTCAGATGACGACACGCGAGGTTGTTATTAATATCGGTTATAAATCTGAAGGAGTCGTAAGCCTGAACGAATTCAGGTATAATCCCAATCTTAAGGTTGGCGATACCGTTGAAGTTTATGTTGAGAGCCAGGAAGACAAAAAGGGACAGCTTGTTCTTTCTCACAAGAAAGCCCGCGCACTTAATTCATGGGACAGGGTCAATTCAGCCCTTGAAAAAGATGAGATAATCACAGGGTACATCAAGTGTCGTACAAAAGGTGGCATGATTGTAGATGTATTTGGCATAGAAGCATTCCTACCGGGTTCACAAATCGATGTAAAACCCATCCGCGATTATGACATCTTTGTCAACAAGACAATGGAATTCAAGGTCGTAAAGATCAACCAGGAATTCAAGAACGTTGTTGTTTCACATAAAGCTCTTATTGAAGCTGAACTGGAACAGCAGAAGAAAGAGATTATAGCAAAACTTGAAAAAGGACAGGTCCTCGAAGGGACTGTTAAAAATATTACATCCTATGGTGTATTTATAGATCTCGGCGGTGTTGACGGACTTATCCACATCACCGACCTTTCATGGGGAAGGGTTAATCATCCTGAAGAGATCGTCCAGCTCGATCAGAAACTAAATGTTGTTATCCTCGATTTCGATGATGACAAAAAGAGGATCGCCCTTGGTCTCAAGCAGCTTACACCTCATCCGTGGGATTCAGTCGATCCTAACCTCAAGGTTGGCGACAAGGTAAAAGGAAAAGTAGTTGTTATGGCTGACTATGGTGCATTTGTTGAGATCGCAACAGGTGTTGAAGGTCTTATCCATGTATCTGAAATGTCATGGTCACAGCATCTTCGCAGCGCACAGGAATTCATGAAAGTTGGAGACGAAGTTGAAGCTATCGTTCTCACACTCGACAGAACCGAGAGAAAAATGTCACTCGGAATCAAGCAGCTTAAGCCCGATCCATGGCAGAATATCGACGAAAGATATGCTATTGGAAGCAAGCATGCTGCGAAAGTACGCAACTTCACTAACTTTGGAGTGTTTGTTGAGATAGAAGAGGGAGTTGACGGTCTTATTCATATATCCGACCTTTCATGGACCAAAAAGATCAAGCATCCGGCCGAATTCACGGCTATCGATGCAGAGATCGACGTTGTTGTTCTTGAAATAGACAAGGAAAACAGAAGACTCAGCCTGGGACACAAGCAGCTTGAGGAGAATCCATGGGACGTATTTGAGAATATCTTTACGATCGATTCAATTCATGAGGGAACTGTTGTAGAACTCTTCGAAAAGGGTGCAATAGTTGCACTTCCATACGGTGTTGAAGGCTTTGCTACACCAAAACATCTTGTTAAGGAAGATGGTTTGATGGCAAAGGTTGACGAGAAGCTCATGTTCAAAGTTATAGAATTCAATAAGTCAGCCAAGAAGATAATCGTATCTCACAGCAGGGTATTTGAAGACGAAAAGAGAGCAGCTGAGGTAGTTGTGAAGAAATCCGAACCCGAAACTCCTAAAAAAGCAACAAGAAAGGTAAAGACCAATATGGAAAAGACTACTCTTGGCGATATTACTGATCTGCAGGCTTTGAAGGATGAAATGGAAGAAAAACAGAATAAAACTTCCAAGAAATAGAAAAATTAGTTAAATTTAAGGTTTAAATTTAACATTATGGACTTCATTATTGAGAGCAGGAATAACAGTACATTGATTCAGATACAGTCAGAGA
>JBBIIS010000173.1:0-5365 GCA_037446375.1 Bacteroidota bacterium
AGAGGTAAGAGGTGAGAGGTGAGAGGTGAGAAGACGGAAGTTGGGAGAGAACTATGAAATGATACCCCTGACCAATTCACTGCATCGGGTTATAAATTCTTCTGCTTCCCTGCTGTATGGAGAAATAAAAGAAGGCTTTGTCCTGTTGCGTGAATATATGCCGTTACCAGTCTTATGTTCCCGTTCAGCCACTCTGCAAAGCGATGCGGCAACATTTGAAGAATTTCTCATGAAAGGGGCCGCTATCCTGTAAACAGTATGAAACCAGGGTTTTTGCATCCTGTAAATTCCCGATCCGAATGTCCCGGGGTTAAACGCATAAAACCCAAATTTTACTTCAGGAAAATCCCGTTTCAGTATATCACCGATCAGAAGCATATAAAATTTCGATTCCGAATAGACCCTGAACGATTTGTAAGCGTTTCTCTCAGGTATTCTGAAATCAGGTGTAATATGATTATAAACAGGAGAAGTCACCACAATTATGTTAAGCTCGCCGCTATAAGCTGCATGCTCAAGTAACATTTCATTTATTACAAGGTGTGAAAGAAAATTTACCTGGAAAGAATATTCAAGCCTGTTCACCGTTTCCGTGTAATTTGGCGGACTTAAGACACCTGCATTATTAATTATAAGGTCAAAGCGGATTTCCCCGGTCAACAGCTCTTTCATGGTACCCGTAAGCCTGCTTATATCAGAAAAGTCAGTCATGATAAACCTGAATCCCGGATCTTCAGATATCCTGTCATTTAACTTTCTTCCCATTGCGTAGACCTCAGCCCCGGAGGAGATCAGAATCCTGGCTGTTTCAAGTCCAAGGCCTGATGTTCCCCCGGTAAGCAAAATCCTCTTGTTTGAAAGATCCATTCCAGATAAAGCTTTATGATCTCAGATATAAAAATAGTGAGTAAGAAGTATTATTCAATAGTTCTTTAACATTATCTTCTTTTTGCTTTCGATATGAATATGGTTTAAATTTACCTTTTACTTATTTTTCAAATTAAAATTTAGTTGATCCTATGTGCCTTAGTTGCATTTTTCTTTGCCACAAAGAAACCAGGACACTAAGATTCACGGAGAAAAAACTAACTTTCTTATTATTGACTCAAACATATTAATCCGGAATCTCTCTTTTAAAATAATTAAAACTAGTCATTATGAAAAGTTTCAGGCTAATTACTTTTTTGATCTCATTCGTACTTTTTTCAACGACTGCGAATAAGATTTTCTGCCAGGACTGGCCTCAGTTCAGGGGGATTAATCGTGATTGCGTTGTTACAGGATTCAAGGCTCCGGCAACTTGGCCGGCTTCGTTGACCCAGGTCTGGAAAGTAAATGTTGGTACCGGCGATGCAACACCTGTTCTAGTCGGGAAGAAATTATATCTGAATACCCGTCAGGGGGGAGATGAGGTGATCCTCTGCCTCGATGCGGCCACTGGCAGGGAATTATGGAAAAATAGCTATCCCGCTAATGCGGTAACAGGTCCTGCCAGCTCACATCCCGGCCCCAGGAGCACTCCTGCCATTCTGAACGACAAACTTGTTGCTTTCGGAGCAACAGGGATCCTCTCCTGTCTCGATACATCGACAGGGAAAGTTATCTGGAGGAAGGAGAATCCTGCAAATGCCGTCCCGCAGTTTTTTACAGCCATGTCACCTCTTCTGACAGACGGGATGTGTATTGCCTACGTGGGGATGAAAGATAATGGTACCCTTCTTTGCCTTGATCTTGCGACAGGTGCCGAAAAATGGAAATGGAGCGGTGAAGGACCGGCCTATTCATCTCCCGCGCTAATGCTTATAAACGGGAAGAGACATATAATAATTCTCTCCGAAAAGAATCTAATGGCTATCGACCTTGCCGACGGGAAACAGGTCTGGACAATCGCCACAGCGCTGCAGCAGAGATATTATAATTGCGTCAGCCCTGTTATAGATTGTCAGGTTATATACTACAGCGGTCAGGGTTCAGGAACCAGTGCGATTAAAGTTGAAAGGCAGGGCGATAATTATATTACAAAGGGAATATGGATAAATGCAACAGTCGGAGCCAAATGGAATACTCCAGTTCTCCATGAGGGATTCCTTTATGGATTCACCGATTCGAGAAAGATCTACTGCATAAATGCCTCTGATGGTAAAACAGCCTGGGTAGATGATGCCGTGAACAGTGATTTTGCCACCCTTGTGGATTGCGGAAAGGTGCTTATCGGATTGCCCAGTACTGCAAATCTGCTGGTGTTTAAACCTGACAGTAAGTCATATACTGAGCTGGCAAAATACAAGGTTTCTGAGACTCCCGTCTATTCATTTCCTGTTGTGGCAGGAAATGCAGTATATATTAAGGACGCAGAGAATCTTATAATGTTTAAGTTATAGAGAAGTATCCCTGATGAATTCAACCTCTCCCCCTCTGTCCCGCTTCTCCCGGAGAGAGAGGGGAAGGTATTTAGGGAGAGGTACTTTTTTAAAGCAATATCCCTGCAAGACTTGCCGATATATACGAAGCCATGGTTCCGCATATCATGGCTTTCAGTCCCAGCCGTGCCAGGTCGGCTTTACGCGTGGGTGCAAGGGCACCGATCCCTCCTATCTGGATAGCGACCGAGCTGAAATTTGCAAAACCGCAAAGTGCGAAGCTTGCAATAACAACTGATTTGGCGCTCAGTATACCCTGCTGGATCATGGGAGTAAGATCTGAATATGCCACGAATTCATTTATAACCATTTTTGTCCCCATAAGAGAGCCTACGGGAAGAGATTCCTTTACAGGCACTCCCATTACGATTGCAATAAGTGAGAAGATGGCGCCTACCAGGTCCTTCAGCCTGAGGTTGTCGAGGTTAAGCCCAATAGCATTCAGAGAGAGCCCTGTCCATGCAAGGAAATGTCCAAAATAACCGAGAAGGGCATCTATAAGTGCAATAAGTGCAATAACACCTATGAGCATTGCAATCACATTAATTGAAACCTTCATTCCGTCGCTAGCACCGGCTGCTATTGCATCCATAATGTTTGCATGTTCCTTTTTTACTTCGAGCTTTACCACACCTTTAGTTTCTGATTCTTCTGTCTCAGGGAAGACTATTTTGGCAATAACAAGGGCTCCGGGAGCGGCCATGAGGCTCGCGGCAAGAAGGTATGAGGCCGGTACTCCCATCGATATATAAACAGCCATAACGCCGCCGGCTATGCAGGCCATACTTCCCGTCATTGACGCAAGCAACTCCGATCTGGTCATTCCCGAAAGGTACGGACGGATCATTATCTGAGCCTCAACCTGCCCGACAAACGCACTTGCAACATTTGAGAGTGCCTCGCTTCCGCTTACCCTCATAGCCCAGTGGACGAACCTTGCAATTACAGCTACAATTCTCTGCATGATGCCAACATGATAAGCCATTGAAACAAGTACGCAAACGAATATAATTGTGGGTAAAAGAATGAAGAGGAATATCCCTTTTTTAACTATCTCCGGAGGAAGGATATTTGTGACTTTTGTGAGGTCCCCAAAAACAAAATAGCCACCCTCTTTTGAGAAGTCGAGAAGCTTGTTTATTCCTCTTCCAAGAAATGCGAAGATATCCTGTCCGATGGGTACTTTAAGAATAAATACAGCAAGAATAATCTGAAGCAGCAGGCCTGTTATAACAAGCCTGTAGTTTATTGCTTTACGGTTATTTGACCAGAGGTATGCGAGTCCGAGTATTACAATTATGCCTATTACTCCTGTGAATCTTCCCATAGTGATATGTAGTTTGAATAACTGTTTACTTCAAACCTACAGTTTTTTTCGATATGACGGAACCGTTTCCCGGAAAAAGAGATTAACAGCTATTCATCACCTGAATAGTGCGATCTGTCCGTTTCTGGGGAGAGCCCTGTAAATTATCCTTGCATCTGTTTTTTTCATCCGCAACCTGATCGACGGGTGGTATTCCGGAACCTTAAATCCGGCAATGCTCTTTATTATGCTCCATATCCCGTTAAACCTGTCTCTGATGTCAAAGATAAAACGGTTCATAACACCGCCTGCATCGTCACCGGTATCCTGGTAAACATAGAGACTGAAGCCATGGTCAAGCCGCATTACAAAGTTAACTGCGGCGTGGTTGGCCGTATCTGGCAGAATATCAGGTTTGAATTCAGATGTATCCTTTGGGGCGACCTTCAGCATCAATGGTTCCTTCAGTATTGTACCGAAATTGTCCATAACCGTAAATGGTACAGAGAGCATTGAGGATATTGCGTACTCATCCCCCTTGTAGAGAATTTTGGGGGCATCGATTTTGAGGAGCCTGGCTTTATGAACTGTAACTCCATTAATCTCAAGAGTGGCGGTACTGTCTGCAAGATTCAGTGCTAATGAAATTGAGTCAGTTTCAGCCATAATGTTTCTGGACTGGAAATAAGCCTTTTCCCTGTTCAGCTTAACATATGCCGAGTCAGAAAATATCCTGCTGTCAGGTGCATTTTTCTCATCCTTCTTATAAGCAAACTCCTCATTAATTGCTGATATCTTCCGGGATGAACTCAAAACCGCCATCACGATGTAATAAAGTGTAAACAGAATAAAGAGAGAACTTATTATTATGAGTCCCCATCTCTTCCTTCCTGATCCATTTTCGCTTTCAGCTGTCATGATAAAAATATCAACTGGTTAGAAAATATAAACTTTTGATCCGAGACTCATTGTATTGAATATTGCCTCAAGGTCTTCATCATTCAGCCTCACGCAACCGTGGGTCACTGGCATGCCTAGAAACCGTTTATATATTGTCCCGTGAATAAGGTAACCGTCACCAAGGCTCATGGCGTAATCGCCCAACACTCCGAATTCATACCGGGCAGGGTCATCAGGAGGAGGAATTGGCAAGCCTTCTTCCACAAAGGACCAGTCGGGACGCTTCCACAAAGGTTTAGTGATCTTTTGCTGTATCCAGAATTTTCCTTTGGGCGTTTTGAAAATCCAATGCCTGGTACCTTCAGAGGATGTAAGATGGGTATAGCTTCCTGAACTGCAGAAACCTTCCCTGATAAGCTTTTTATTCCGGTAAAGCAGGAATCTGTTGTCTGTTGTATTTATAACAAGGTATGACTGTCCAGGCGTATATGATGCAAATTTCCTTGAGACTCTCTGTACATCCTTTCCAAGCGCACTGATTTCGCTTTTATACTGCTTTTCGCTCTTTAGCTCTGTAATATTTGTCGTTTCAGTACGCTTCCCTGTGAATGAGAATTCCTGCAGGGCAGGAATAATATAGAGATACAGCATAAATACGAAAAGAACTGACAGAAGCACAAGTACTGTAATAATTGTGGTTCTGACAATGTTTCTTAAAACGGTATTGAAGATGATCTTT
>JBBIIS010000174.1:0-5351 GCA_037446375.1 Bacteroidota bacterium
AGGGATGATGAAAAGGAAAGACTTGAAAACAGGCTTAAGTCGGTCGAGCTGCGTCTTTCCGCTCTAGAAGCCCGGCTAAGCGGGAGTCCGGACCATTATTTTAAAGAGGAAGGGCAAATAACATCTCTTGACGCAGAAAGCAATCATTCTGCGGGGGGGGAAGAGAGCAGGGGGATTGAATCTGCTATCGGAAGGGTCGGACTGGCCTGGCTGGGTATGATTGTTCTTCTCTTTGGCATAGTTTTCCTTACAGAATATCTTCTTACAAAAGGAAGCCCGGTACTCTCGGTTGTAACAGGATACCTGAGCGTTACAATAATATATCTCCTGGCAAACTATCTCAGGAAATCGAACCCCCAGTTATACCTGATGTTCGGGATAACCGGACTCATAGTGGTCTTTTACGTCACCATGCGGCTCCATTTTTTTTCAGCCACACCAGTAATCGGATCAGGAGTGCCGGTGATTATTCTGATGCTTCTTATTGCCGGTATTTCCGCCTTTCTTTCCATAAAGCGGAATATTCAGTCATACGGTTCTATTGCAGTACTTTTTACAGTTTTCACAGCTGTTGTCAGCAATACAACTCATATTATGCTTCCGCTTGCGCTAATAGCCTCTGCAGGGGCCGTATTTTATTTTTATAAGATCAGATGGAAAGCGACTCTTGTTGTTGCTGTGATTCTGGCCTACTTTGTTTTCTTTATCTGGATGTTTTCTAATCCCCTGATGCAGCATACAATGGAGCTTTATGCAACTCCGAAGATGGGTTACATTTACCTTTTCGGGATCTCCGGATGCTTCTCACTTATTCCCCTGTTCAGGGATAAGGAGGGATCGCTGGACGATTTTATCATTACTATGATGATAATCCATGGCCTGTTATTCACAATGATGCTTGGATTTGTAACAATAAGCTACTTCAAGACTGGCTATGTTGCCCTTTATGGTGCTGTAACCATTGCCTGTCTGGGTTATTCTGTACTGCTGAAAGAGACTTCACGATGGAATTTCCCATCAGCTTTCTTTGCACTTTACGGTTTTATGGCGATGAGCATCTTTTTCTACGGGCTTGTAGGCTTCCCGGATGTATACCTTCTTCTTTCACTGCAGAGTCTTGTCGTTGTCGCAATGGCATTATGGTTCCGTAACAGGCTGATGATAATAATGAACATTTTTCTGCTTAATGCAATAGTGTTTATCTATCTGTTAACATCAACTCCTGCTACGGGGGTGAACTTTGCCATCGCTCTCGTTTCTCTCTTTTCAGCCAGAATAATAAACTGGAAAAAAGAGAGACTGGAGATACAGACAGATCTGATGAGGAATCTCTATCTGCTTATGGGATTTTTTATGGTAATGTATGCACTCTTTCATGCAGTGCCGAAGCAATTTGTTGCATTGTCGTGGACAATTGCAGCCCTTGCATATTTCGGACTCAGCTTTGCACTTAAGAATGTCAAATACCGTTATATGGCCCTTGGCACAATGATCTCAGCTGCGGTCTATCTTTTTGTTGTTGACCTTGCCCGTATTGAGATGATTTACAGGGTCCTCGCCCTGCTTTCCCTGGCAATTGTATCTATAGGGATCTCAATATATTACACAAGCCGTATAAAAAAATCTGATGAATGATCTTTTAACCGATCTTCACTCCATAATTTCAGGATTGATGATTGATTGGAAAAAATACTTTTATTTTGCACCATAAATATTTAAAATAATGAAAACCCAGCTTACTGTTTTTTCAATTTGTATGATAGCATTTTCAGGCTGTAACACATCAAAGCCGGCTGCAACAAAAGCCGAAGTTAAAACCCAGCCAGCTGTTACAACATCGGCACCCGTTTCGAAGCCGGTAAATTTCTCTGATCCCGAAACTTGGATTCTGGGCTCCTTCACAGTCGACCAGCTTTACCAGCCACCATATTCAGAATGGTTTTTAAAAGGGTTTGATGACTATAAATTCTGCAACCAGTATACCGACAGCCTGAAGATCCTTATGCGACCAGATATCACAATTAAGATTGTCATGGGAACATGGTGCCCCGACAGCAGGAGAGAGGTTCCCAGGTTTATGAGAGTACTGAAAGTTATTGATTTTCCATCTGATAAGGTAGAACTGTTAGGCGCAGACAATTCCAAAATTGTGCCGGTAGCAAATTATGCTGCACTCGATATCAAAAGAGTACCGACTTTTATAGTTTATAAAAATAATATTGAAGCCGGACGCATCATTGAGAATCCTGCGACGTCTTTGGAACAGGATATGGTTAATATCCTAAGAGGAATGAATAAAAATTAATACAATTGTATCATGGAAGAGGTTAAATCAAATTCAGCACATAATCTGGGCATAGCAGCTCTCATTACCGGGATAATAACTTTTGTGCTTGCAGTTATTCCATGTGTGGGAGTAATAGCCATTATACCGGGTATAATAACTATTGTCCTTGCTTCCGTCGGAATGTCTCAGGCGTCGAGATCCGATTCCCCCAAAGGAGTCCTTATAGCAGGGCTGATTATAGGTGCAGTAGCAGTAATGATATCATTTTCTCAGATATTCATTTTTGCAAGGCTGGCAGGGCGTCATGATAAATGGCCAACAGATATCCAGTCGATTTTTGATGAAGCAAAGAGCGGAGTTCTGAAGGATATGGAAGACAACAACGTCTCAATTAAGATCGAGAGCAACGGACAGAAGGTAGAGATAAATACAAATGCCGGGAAGGAGGATAAGGTTAAGCAGCTTGAAGATCTTGAATCGGGGAAAAAGACACAAAATGACACCCTTAAGAAAGAGATTAAGCCTGTCAAAAAGTGAACTTTGGGCCTTACTGCGCTCAGATTCATACCTGAAGATAAATATTATACTTGCCGGAGTGGTACTTATTGTGATGGCCTACTCCGGCATTTTTTCCCCAGACAGGAATAACTATCCTGTCGTCTGCATGCACGAGAAGATACTTGGAATTAAATGCTTCTCATGCGGACTGTCGCATAGTTTTTCACTTATTGTAAGGGGAAGGATAGCTGAAGCTTACAGGTGGAATATTTATGGCATGCAGGTTTTCCTCTTCTTCCTTTTACAGCTGATTATGAGAGTCGTATTCTCACTAATATATATAACAAGAACTGAATACCGGAGACAGCTCATCTTTTATGATGTTGCAGGTTCTATAGTTATTTTCCTTATTTCATTCTTCCCGTTTTTCAGACAGATCGTACTTGAATTTCTTTATAGTCTGAAATAAACATAAATAGCACCTATGCGTTATATTACCTCACCCCAACCCCTCGCCCGATGGTGAGGCAATTTTAAACAGGGGGTTATTCATTTTCATTCAGGAGATCATAAATGAGGTGGCTTTCGAATCCCCTTGATAGTCCGAACCTGAGAAGCTTCCCTTTCAGATCGTACTGGTTTTTGGACCTGACTTTTCTTCGCTGGGCAGCGATCATCTCTTTCAGGGCAGCCATATAAGTCTCATCATCTATGGAACCAAGGGCATTATTTATTATCTCTCCCGGAATATTTTTCATTTTAAGGGCTGAAGAGATCTTTACACGCCCCCATTTATTATAACTGAACTTATCACTTACAAAGGCAGTACAATACCGCTCTTCGTCGATGAATTTCTCATTAACCAGTTTTGAAATGATCTTTTCAGCATCAGATGCATCAACGCTCCAGGCTGATAGTTTCTGCCGGATATCACTTCTGCAGTACTCCCTTCCTGCACATAGTGCCATTGCTTTTTTAAGAGCGGTCCCGAAAATCAGCGATTCAGCCATTTAGCCTGCCTTTAATTATCCTGTTTTTCCCATTCAGGTCGCGGATGACCTTTATTTCTTTGAAGCCATATTTTCCCATCAGTTTTTCAAGATCCGGCCCCATTGTCTCGTTGATCTCAAAATAAGCTTTACCACTTGGTTTAAGTGCTGACCCGGAGATCTCAAGAAGTCGCCTGTAGAAAATCAGCGGGTCATCATCGGGTACAAAAAGCGCTGCATGAGGTTCAAAGTCAAGAACATTCCTGCTCATCAGCTTTTTTTCGGATAGCCTGACATAGGGAGGATTGCTGACCATTATTTCAGAAGGTGTGATTGAGCCAGGAAATGGTCCGAAAATATCAGACCTGATAAAAGTAATAACGGCATTATTCAACCGGGCATTCTCCACTGCAAGCTCAATTGCATCGTGAGAGATGTCTGTTGCAGTCAGCTCAGCCATTGGAATTCTCTTTGCGAGGGCAACCGCGATGCACCCCGAACCGGTCGCGAAATCAATAATTCTTCCACTGAAATCACTGTTCTCCCTGATTATAATGTCAACAAGCTCTTCAGTCTCCTGCCTGGGTATCAGAACATGTTCATTTACCCTGATCTTATAACCGTAAAACTCGGATTCCCCAAGAATATACTGAAGCGGCCTTCCTGTTTTGAGCTTTGCCAGGATTTCACTGATACGGGATTTTAACTCTGGTGATACCTCTGTAACGGGGTCAGTAAGCTGATGCAACCTGTCTGTGCCTAAAAGTTTATTAAGTACGATATTTGTAACAGAATCAATCTCTTTTTCGTAATAAAGCTCTGAAAGCTCACTTCGAAAGAGTTTTCTTAAATCTTTTATAGTTCGTATATTGAAGCTCACAAATCAAATTTAGCATTTTGGGAGAAATGGTAACGGAGCTGGCCGGGAAATTTATGCGCAGGTGTCTTGAGCTTGCAGCAAAGGCAGAGGGTTTGACTTATCCTAACCCCCTGGTAGGGGCTCTGCTTGTTCACAACGACACGGTTATTGGTGAAGGTTATCACATCAAGGCAGGAGGCCCTCATGCTGAAGTAATTGCCATCAATTCAGTAGGTGATAAATCTCTGATCCCGCATTCGACTTTATATGTTTCACTTGAGCCTTGTTCACATTTTGGCAAAACTCCGCCATGTTCTGAACTTATTATAAGGAGTCAGATTCCAAAAATTATTGTAGGAACCATAGATACGAGCGATAAGGTTTCAGGTAAGGGAATCAGCCAGCTAAGAGAGGCAGGCAGGGAGGTAATAACAGGAGTATTGAATGAGGAATGCAGATGGATAAACAGGAGGTTTTTTACATTTCATGAGAAGAAAAGGCCGTATATTATACTTAAATGGGCCAGAAGTTCCGATGGTTTTATTGATACAGTCAGGACTCCGGGCTCCGTGGCAGAGCCTAACTGGATATCAGGAAAGTCCGAACGGGTCCTTGTTCACAGGTGGAGGGCCGAAGAGTAGGCCATACTGGTTGGTGCCGGAACGATCCGAAATGACAACCCTTTGCTTAATGTGAGATTATGGCCGGGCAGCGACCC
>JBBIIS010000175.1:0-3786 GCA_037446375.1 Bacteroidota bacterium
TAAGGAATCACCACCCATAGAACAGATACTCAGTAGCGAAAGAGCTCAGAACAGAAGAACAGATGTAACAATTAAAAAATAATATCATGAACGCACAATTTATATTTTTAACACAATCGGTAACAGGGGCAGTAATGGAAATTATCCTTCTCATTCTTGTTGCTGCTGCGATCGGATTCCTAACAGCCTGGTACTATCAGAAATCTTACTACACCCCCATAATCAAAAAGCTTGAAGATGAAAAAGCGGAGCTTAACAGGAGGATTGACGGGCTTAACAGAGATATAGCAAGCCTTAACAATGATATTTCGGGCCTGAAAGCCAGAATATCAGATCTTGAAAAGACAATATCAGCAAAAGATAAGGAGATAGAAAACCTTAAAAAATCTCCAAGGTAGCCACGCATTTATTCTCTTATCTTTACCTTTAGTACATTTAAAGGTCTTATATAATTTCATTTATGAGAAGTTACCTGCATTCTGTTATCGGGATGGCGCTTTTTGCTGTAATCTCATTGAATCTTTTTTCCCAGAACCTGCCTGTTCTTGATACCGCTCTGGCCGGGGCCGTCAGGAGAAATGATCTGCCTCTTGTAAAAAAACTGGTATCGAAGGGAGCCGAAATCAACTACCAGGAAAGTACAGGCGCTACAGTACTGATGCTGGCCGTATCCGGCAATAATCTCCCTATTGTAAAATTCCTGGTCGGGAAGGGTGCAGATATAAGAAAAAAGGGGAGGCTTGATAACGGAACTTACATTGTAGGTAACGCAATATCTGCAGCCGTAATTAACAGAAATCCTGATATTTTATATTCACTGTTTCACGCCTGCATGTGCCGGATCAGCAGAAGTGAGATCGATTACACCCTCAAGACAAATCCAGAAAAACATTTCGCCCTGAATGATTTTAATCCCGATGACCCGACCGACGGGGTGGTTCTCTCCTATCTGTTTTTAAACGGTGTGGATGTGATATCCGTTTTCGATCTGATCGGCTTTGCCGGATCGGATTATGCAGCTAAAGCGTGGCTCAATTATTACATTGATTCAACAGATATCAGAGATTCCCATAATCGTTCTCTTCTGCATGTTTCAGCTCTGAATAACAGGCTTGAACTTGCACAGTATTTACTTAAGAACGGAGCCTCAGACGATGAGGACGACTCAGGCGCCACACCATACTTCCTGGCAAGACAGGCAGGGAATAAAGAAATGATAAAGCTCCTTATCAGCTATGGAGCAGATACTACCATCTTACCTTACGAAGCGATCGGCAAGGAAGCTTTGAAACAAGCTGAAATTCAAGACAGCGGACCACCCAAGCCGGTCCTCGGATTGCCTTTTGGCCATACAAAACCCATCACCTGTGCCAGCTTCAGTTCAGACGGTAAGCTGTTCATTACCGGGTCGGAGGATAACACTGCAAAGATATGGGAGGCATCCACCGGCAAGCTCCTGAAATCAATAGACAAACATTCCTCCTATGTTGAAAATGCATTCTTCAGCACCGACTCCAAATATACAGTTACAGAGACAATTGACAGTAAAATAAGCATCTGGCTTACTGAAACCGGAGGATTGATACAGCGTTTTCCGGGGAATGGTCAGATAAGGGCTCTCTTAGGCTCAGATGAGAAAAGCATTTATATAGCAAGCTATAATTCAATTGAAAGATACTCTATAGTATCAGGAAGGCTGTTGGCCCAGTATAAAGGACATTCAGGACGAATTAATTCTCTGACAATAAATCGCGACAGCACTTTGCTGCTTTCCGCTTCTGACGACAGTACCGCAAGAATATGGGATTCATCATCCGAAAGACCGGTCCGCACCCTGTCGGGAATCAACGCCAAAGTAAAAGATGCGGCCTTTAACCACAACGGCAGCAATATACTTACAAGGTCGTCGGATTCCCTGGTTCAGATATGGGAAACCGCTTCGGGAAAGTTGCTTTGTACCCTGAAGGGACATAAATCTGTTATTACGAATGCTTCATTCAGCAGTGACGACAAATATATCCTTACGGAATCCGCCGACAATACGGCGAAGGTCTGGAATGCAGCAAACGGAAGCCTCCTCTATTCAAAACCACGCGAAGACATCTACAGCAACGCGGGGTTTGCTTTTACCCCCGACAGCAAATTTATCTTTACAAAAAAGAGCGATAAGGCATTCCGTGTCTGGGATATTTTATCTGGAAAGTTACTTGATTCGGTCAAAATGAAACTTATTGAAGCCATTCCAATGCCCGGAGAAGACAGGATTATGGCTTTCGGGGACGATTCAACATTTACGATCAGATTCAGTTCCTGGAAAATTATTAAAAAAGATTCCACAAGCAAATCCCTCAGCTCATATTCAAGAAAGATCCAGAGCCCCGATAACAGGTATCTTTTGCAAACCAATAATAATAATGACTCGTACAGTATCCAGATATTTGATATCCCGTCCGGACGACTTACAGCCAATACTCTCAGATCGGAGCCGGGAATCCAGAACGCCTTTTATAGCAAAAGCAGCGACAGCATAATTATTGTATCAGGACAACGCGTTGGCATTCTTGATAAAAGAGATGGTCATGAAATGAACAGGCTATCCGTGAATGGCATAAAAAGCAGTTTCATAAGTCCTGATAAAAAATTAATAGCCATTATCGGGAAATGGTACGATTTCAAAGTTTTTAATACCTCAGACGCGAAGCTTGTTATCAATGACAATATACCATCGGCATTCTCATCCGTGGCATTTAATGCCTCCTCTGACTTGGTTGCTGTTTCCATGCTCGATGGAACGGTCTTTATCTGGGATTGCACAACGGGCAAACAGATAAAACAATTGACAAAGTTGCCCGGAAAGGTTAACTGCATTGCATTCAGCAGGGATAATAATTACCTGGGAATAGGCACTGTAAACGGAGATTTTCTGCTTTACAGTGTAAAAGACTTCTCCCGGGTTAAAATAATGGAAGGGCATGGTGGCTTAATTAACTGGATCGACTTCAGCCACAATGGTAAGCTGGCTGTGACAGCCAGAAGCGATTCAACGGCAGTATTATGGGATATCATGAGCGGCTCGCAGGTATTCAGTATAAAATATGGTAAAGCATATGTCAGTAAGGCTTTATTCAGCAACGATGATAATGCAATTATCACCTCATCTTCATCATCGACCCTTAGAGCTTATGATAATTCAAAGAACTATTCTGTAACCACAATATTGGGAGACTATGCTCCGCTTGCGACAATAAAAATCTGGGATACAAAAACAGGCGGGCTTACAGCTAATCTTGAAGGTCATACTGCCGGAATTGAAGATATCAGCTTTTCTGATGATGGAAGATATCTTCTGTCTGCCTCTTCAGACCATACTGCTATAATATGGGACTGGGCCACAAAGAAAATACGGTTCAGGCTCGAAGGTCATTCTTCAAAGGTTAATTCTGCAAAGTTCAGCAGCGACGGAAAATATGTCATTACCGGAAGCGACGATTCGCGGATCAAGATCTGGGATGCCGCTACAGGCAAAGAAATTCTTACAAGAATATCTGCAGGCAAAAGTGACTGGGTTGTAATATCACCCTCAGGATTCTTTGATGCGTCACCCGGTGCGATGAAGCAGATGTACTATGTACAGGGCCTTGATGTAATTGACCTTGTTCAGCTGAAGGAAAGATATTATGAGCCGAATCTCTGGAGCAAGCTCCTCGGGTTCAACGATGAACCTTTAAGAGATGTCAGCGGACTTGACGAGATAAAACTCTATCCGAAAGTTGATCTTAAGATCAG
>JBBIIS010000175.1:3796-5332 GCA_037446375.1 Bacteroidota bacterium
GATGACCTCCTGTCAATTAATCTCACTGAAAAGGGAGGAGGGATAGGACAATATATGGTATTCATCAATGGGAAAGAGGCATTCTCGGGAAATAACGTAAAAGACAGTGTTGTGTTCAGGGGAAAAGGGAGGATTTCTTCCTCATTCAACCTTAAGAATCACCCCTACCTTATCCCCGGAAAAGAAAATGAAATAATTGTAAAGGCTTATAACGGTGAGAATTATCTTGTTAACCGAGGGGAGAAGATAATATATGCCCCGAAAGGTTCAGTGAGTAATGACAGACCAGGGCTGTTCATCCTGAGCTCAGGAATATCGGACTATACAGGAGATCAGATCGACCTCAGGTATGCTGCGAAAGACGCTGATAATATTACAAGTGCGCTTGAGATCGGAGCGAAAAGATTATTCGGAAGTGACAAAACAATCGTTTACAAGCTCTCAACAGACATTCCCGATAAATCCAAATGGCCTACAAAGCAGAACATTCTGGATGCATTCGGAAAAATAGCCGGCGAGGCAAAATCGTCAGATATTGTTATTGTTTACATCTCCGGTCATGGGATAAATCTAGGTGAGCAGGACGGAGATTTCTATTACCTGACACAGGATGCCTATACGGCTAACAGGGAAGCATATAAGGATAAAACCATAAGGGATAAGACTACCATCTCAAGCGCGGAACTTACCGAGCTTATCAGAAAAATCCCGGCTCTTAAGCAGGTTCTTATTATTGACGCGTGCGGATCGGGCAGAGCCGTTGAGAACCTAATTGCCCGCAGAGACATTTCTTCTTCAACCCTGAGGGCTCTCGACAGGATGAAGGACCGGACGGGACTGCACATTATAACTGGATGTGCTGCGGATGCCGTAAGCTATGAAGCCAGCCGCTATGGGCAGGGCGTTCTGACTTACTCACTTCTTGAGGGGATGAAAGGGGCATCACTCCGTGAGGATAAATTCGCGGATATTGTACAATTGTTCCAGTACGGCCGCGAAAGGGTCCCTGAACTTGCAAAAGGGATTGGCGGGATACAGCAGCCCCAGACATTTTCGCCTTACGGTGAGGCAAGCTTCGATATAGGCGAATTTGATCCTCCAGATAAGGCAATGATACCTCTGGCTGCTGCAAAACCAATTGTCCTGATGTCGAGTCTGAAAGACAGGGAGATGTTCGATGATGTTCTAGGACTTGAAAAACTTGTTGATGATAAGCTGAGGGAAATATCAACGGCTGAGAATGACTCAAAATTTGTTTTTGTTGATGCAAAGGATTTCCCGGAAGCTTTCAAAATAAGAGGACAATACGCAGTGACAGGAAATAATGTGATATTGACCGTAAATATTTTTAAAGGATCTGTCAAAACAACTTCCTTTGTAATAAATGGAACAAAAACGGATCTCAGAAAAATATCGGATGAGATTGTAAAAAAACTCTCTTTTTAATATTTATTGATATGAAAGCATTCTACTTAACTCTGCCTGCTGTAGTCATTCTGATCATTACTTCCTGTAACGGAGGGGCTCCGGGAAGCC
>JBBIIS010000176.1:0-5291 GCA_037446375.1 Bacteroidota bacterium
GGAATCAGCTTCCCTGTTCTGGCTTTCGGGTGCAGGCTGTACAATAATCTGCTTCCTCGTTGCAGGTCGGAGAATATCTACATACAGCCACATTGAAAAGAAAGACCAGATTACCAATGTTACAAATCCTGTTATCAGAATTCTCATAGTCTTGATTATTTATGTGATTAATATTCAAACGGTTTTTCTGAAATTTGGCATAGTTATACCAAAGTTAAGAAACGGGGAGATTCAAAGCAAAAAAAAGTGGAGGGTTGTTCTCAGCCGGCGGCCGGGTAATGAGGAATAAGCTTGTTCTGATGCCTTATTGCTTTCATGAAGGCCCAGAGGGGCATAGGTCTGTAGCCTCTTTTCCTGTTCAGGTCAGCTACTTTAAAGAGGAGGCTCTGAGCCTTGAAAAACTCGCTGTAAAGCTTCCGGAGGGGCACATTGGGATCCCATGCCTGTATGGCTTCGGCCCCGGCGCCGTTTATCTCAATTATCCTGAATCCCTTGCCCTCCTTCAGGAGGTCGGTTGATTCGAACCTTATATCAAAGCGGCCATAATAGAATTCGGGCATACTTCCGGCAATTTTATCAAACCGGTCAGTAAGCTCAGGAGTTATAAGATAGCCGGCATCGCGGTAGAGTCCGCCAACCCTGAGACTGCCAATAAAGGCAAGCCTGATCAGCTCGCCCTCAGCCGGAATATTTTCCAGATCCTCTTTCCCGAAGCCCAGATGATTTTCCTTTCCTCCAAGGTAGAAATCTGCCCTGAGCTTTGTTCTCTCATCGGTCTGGATAAGCTTCCTGAGTGTCAGTTTTCCGTCGCCGACGACATATGGGAAATAACGAAGTGTTATCGAATAAATACGACCTTTATCCTCTCCGGGGATCCTTACATAGAAGACACCGGCTTCGCCATCGTGAAGTACCGGGCGCTGAAGGAGGTAGCTCTCATCAGATGGAAAGGATTCAATATATTTGGAAAGCTGGTTTCTGTCCTCGACAAGCTGAACTCCATATCCGTTCCATCCGATATCAGGCTTGGCTACAATTGGGTATGTAAGCGATTTCTCCGCCATAAGAGCTTCAGATATGGTCAGCTGAATATCGTTCGGGTCGCCGTTCTTATGTGCAACCACATATTCAGATATCCACTCTTTCTGGTCGGAGCCGACCATATCCATAACAGAGGATTTCGATTCTCCCATAAAACCTCCGGTCTCGATCATGGGGTTTGAGACCGATGGGAGCGTTATGCTCCTGTATCTTATTGCAAGGAGGAACCATCTCAAGCCTACAGGAATATAGAGAATGCTGTTCGGTATTCTTTCGGCTGTCGAGACGTACCTTTTAAGATCCCTGAGGGAAGGCATGCCGCTGAAGACATTTTTCCTTGCAGGCATATATCTCCTGATAACCTCAAAGAATGATGGAGGCAGATCACCCATTGCCTGTTCGGTCGATCTGCTCCATTTCGCTTTTCTCGAGTTTCTTATTGTCCATGCAATTACAATAACTGCAAGTACTGCCCAGGCCCAGTATCCAAGATGGAAAAGAACGAGGTCCCCGAAAAGTATTACTATTGTGAGTACAATTGATGAATAGACGGCGCCTGCGATTATGGAGACGGTTGTAAATCTCCAGAAAGGGATCTTGAACCAGCCGCACGCGACAAAAGTCGGAAAAAGAAGTCCGGGCGTAAGGCGGCACACAACAAGAACTCTTACGAGATGGGCTTCGAGCCATGATTTCAGACGTTCAACCTTAGGTCCTATTATCTTCGACCTGAGCCATTTATTTGACTGAGCCAGCCGTCCAAGCCCATAGATGAGAACATCGCCGCATACTATTCCTAGGTAAACGGGGACATAGGCATAAAGAAGCGGAAGGGCATGCTCAACCTTAGCAAACCCTGCCGCAAGGATGGCGGCATCTTCGTGCAGGAATGTAAGAAAGAATATGACGACCGACTCTTTCAGCCACCCGGCTGTGTCCGGGCTAAAGATATTTAAAAGGATATTTCCCAACTTCAAAAATGATGGTCCAAATATAACAGGATTTGGCTTCTGTCAAACTTCCCTGTGGGTATATTTACTTATTTCCTTACCGCATACAGCATATTGATGGCCTGTGTGCGCCAGTTGTATCCCAGGGTGAAGGGAACAGCCTTTACGGAAGGATCGGAAAGGGCCTTCGCAAGGTCAGTCTCGTTGATCCATGAGAACTCTTTCCCTGGCTTGACATATTTACCGTAGAGATGTATATTCCATGTATTATGGTCGAAGAACCTGTACGCAATGCCGGAATCATCCTGGAGTATTGTTGAACTCTTCTCGAATATGATATTCCTGATCCTCGAAAAATCCTTACCATGCATAAGGTAGGAGGCAGCCTTCAGGTATGTATGGCATTCCGGAAGCCTTGAGAGGTATTTCGAAAACCCATGATTCTTCTTCAGTCCTTCATCAGATATATCTGTCTGAAAATAATAGACCGACTGAATGAGCCTTCCAGTATCAGCGGCAAACTGGATCCTTACACCTCCTGTTAAACCTTTTGCGCCTTTAAGGCTGTCGGCAAGCTGCCAGTTGCCCGAGCTGTCAACAGCTATCATCTTCAGTGACACGATATGATATCCGGCTCTCTTCAGGAAGAGTGTGATCACCGGGACAGATCCGTTCACGCTGCTCTTCTTGAGAGCGCCGATCATATTGCCAGTTATGAAGTAGCTGCGCTTGAAGATGTCTTTCAGTGAATACCATACATCGCCAAGATATTTATTTACCTGCGCACCGGGCATATTGCATATTTCGGGAAGCAGTCCGACCGGTTCGAGGCCAATCAGGATGTAGCTGTCGGCATTGGGATAAAAGATATTGGCATTAAGGACGTCTGGTCCGCCAAAAGGATAGAAGAGTGTTTTGGAACTCCTGCGGTTCACGAGTTCACTGTCGGCCCATCTCCTCATCTTGAGAAATCTTGAGGAATCAAGTTCAGAAAATCCGCTGTCCATTGAGAATGCGAACTTCTTCCAGAGTGAAGCTGTATCAGGTCCTGCAAGGCAGCCCGATTTCCCGTGGGGCCTGCCTGAAATAAAACCGGCCAGATCGTCGGTGAGAGTATCATATGGCACTCTGTAGACTACGGGTACCTTTACGACTGCAACTTTTTTTGGCTGACTGTTGCATGAAGCCAGGAAAAGCGAGGCTAGAAGAACTACTGAAAGTTGTTTAATTACTGACATTGCTTTTTGTTTTTATCAATAGGAAATATATCATCAATCCGACAAGCGTTATACCTATCCCGATAAGAGACTGGAGGGGACGATTGAAAAATACATATATCATCATGCACCCTTCTACAAGAATAAAAAAGAGAGGCACAAGCGGATAGCCGAAAGTATGATACAGGTTCTCACCGTTCTTCTTCATCCTATACCTGAGAATGAACACCCCTGTAACAGATAATATTGTGAAGAGACTGAGAGTGAACCCGATAAGTGTCATTATCTGTTCGAAAGTTGAAGTGAAAATAAGAGCCAGTGCTACAACAGTCAGAAGTATTGTTGCATAAAAGGGGGAACCGTTCCTGTTCTCGTTTCCAAGGAACTTAAGCGGGAGATAGTCCTGTGCAATGGCCTGTGTTACCCTTGGCCCGAGAATTAAGAGGGAGTTTATTGAGGCAACGAGGCCTATGGTAATAAGTACGGCGACAAACTTTCCGCCCATCGGGCCGAAGATATGCTGAGCGGCTATAAATGCAATGTCGATTTTCCCGTCAAGTTCGGGGAGAGGTACAGTATACAGAAAAATAAAGTTCAGTAGAGAATAGAGGGTCATTACTATGAGAGTGCCCGAAATAAAGATCACAGGAAGGTTTTTGACAGGATTTTTTACCTGGTGTGTTATATATGCTGCCGAGTTCCATCCCGAATAGGCGAATGATACATAAACAAGCGATACTGCAAATGCCGGATTTATGACCTGCCTGGCGTCATTCCCGCTCAGGGTGAATGAGAAGGCCGGGTGGTGTCCTTTTAAAAAGCCCATAAGGCAAAGGCCAAGTATAAGGGCAACATTTATTATTGTTGTTACAAAATTAAAATTGGCGCCTGTCCTGAAGCTGCTTGAATTGAGAACAGTAAGGACGACAATTATTACAATAGCGGTCAGAAGCGGGGCAACAGGGATCAGGTTTGCCGCATAGGTGCCCAGTGCAATAGCTGCTATTGCCATTGGTGCAGCAAAGCCGATAGTCATAGATATGAATCCCGACAGGAAGCCGAATGCGGGATGATAGATCTTTGAAAGGAATATATATTCGCCGCCCGATTTGGGTATTCTGGCAGCAAGCTCTCCATATGTAAGAGCACCGCATAAGGCAACTAGACCTCCGGTTATCCAGATAAGGATCAGCGCTGAAACTGAATGAACACCCGCTGCCTGCAGACCGAGACTTGTGTAGACCCCGGTACCGATCATATTTGATACAACAATTGCAATTGCGCGTGATGGCGGGATTAGCTTTACTGTTTCCAAAAGTTCTCCGGTTTAGGACCGATAAAAGTAGTAAACAAATTCAAACTTAAAATAGAATCTGAACTGTGTACGAAAATTATTTTACGGTCATTTGAGCTCCTTCAGGATCTTCAGCGACTCATCAACATGACGCTCTGCCTGCATTTGTGAATTGAATGTATGTGCAACCCTGCCTTCGCTGTCGATAATATATGTGACCCTTCCCGGCAGCAGTCCAAATAAATTTGTGGGTACTCCGAAAAGCTTTCTTACCCTGTTCCCCTTATCGCTCAGAAGAGTATATGAAAGACGGTATTTCTCGGCAAATTTTTTGTGGCTTTCAACAGACTGGCCGCTTATACCTATTATTACTGCATCTGCCTCCGAAAATACTTCGTAAAGGTCGCGGAAATAGCAGGCCTCTTTTGTACATCCCGGACTGTCATCTTTGGGATAAAAGAAAATAACCATTTTCTTCTTACCGAGAAGTGTCGAAATATCAAGATCTGCCCCGTTCTGATCAGGCAGGCTGAACTGTGGGACCTTGTCTCCCATTTTTAATTGATTCATGTTGCTTTAATTTTTCTATTTTCAAATTGCCCTTTACCCGCCCTTCTCCCTGGGAAGGGGTCCCTCCGCAACCTTGCTCCTTTGCTGAACCGGCCCATCGGGTTTTTATAAACTTTTGGCCCTGCGCGTGTGATGAAATAAAAAAGGGGGTTACCTCTTTTTCTTGAACCATGGGAAAAAGGCGCTTGTCTTTTCAATATAATCCCTGTACTGAGGCTT
>JBBIIS010000177.1:0-5283 GCA_037446375.1 Bacteroidota bacterium
CCCGGGTAAAATAGGGTCCCGGGGACATGCAGATAATCTGGAGGTCATTAATTCGGGAGAGGCGATAATAGAGAGAGAGGAAGATTTTGTAAATAAGGATGGCAAGCGAACCTGGCTGCTGACTACGAAGGTACCTCTGTATAATCCGGATGGATCTATTTATGGACTGGTAGGGATCGGGTATGATATTACAAAAAGAAAGACTGATGAGGCTGAGCTTATTTCAGCAAAAGAAAAAGCGGAGGAGAGCGACAGGCTAAAGACAGCATTCCTTCATAATATTTCGCATGAGATCCGTACCCCTTTGAATGCCATGGTAGGCTTCTCTGCACTGCTTGGCGAACCAAATATTGACAATACAAACCGTCAGTTCTATATTGACATGATAATGCAGGGAAGAGATCATCTGCTCTCCATTATCTCCGATATAGTCGATATATCGAATATTGAGGCAAACCTTGTGAAATTTGCAAAGAATGAAATAAGTCTAAACTCATCAATTACATCTTTGTATGCACAGTTTTTACCAAAAGCCAACGAGAAAAATATTAAGTTTTTCTGCAAAAACGGATTATCGGATGAAGATGCGTTAATAATAACCGATGGCACCAAGATGAATCAGATCCTTTCAAACCTTCTCAGCAATGCCTTTAAGTTTACTGAGAGAGGATCAGTTGATCTGGAGTATAAGAGGGTGGGTGCTTTTCTGCAATTCAGCGTAACTGATACGGGCATCGGGATCCCGGAAGAATTCCATAAGAAGATATTTGATCGGTTTTACCAGGTGGAGAGCTCAGTAACAAAGCTCTATGAGGGAACAGGACTCGGATTATCAATATCGAGTGCATATGTCGAATTGCTGGGAGGAAAAATATGGCTTACGTCCACGCCGGGTAAAGGGTCAGCATTCTATTTTACCCTGCCATATCAGAAACAGTTCAGGGAATCAAAAGCAAAGATTGAGAAACCTCCATATCATGATTTTGTTTTTAAGAAAAAAATCAGGATATTGGTTGCTGAAGATATTGAAAGCAACTATAAGCTGATATGCTATTTCCTGTCGGGAGCCAATACTGAAATACTCAGAGCCAGAAACGGGAAAGAAGCAGTTGATTTATGCCTGTATGACAGGGCGATCGATTTGGTGCTAATGGATATCAAAATGCCCGAAATGGATGGCTATACAGCAGCAAAGCTGATCCGTGAAGCAAATATTTCGATACCGATTATTGCTCAGACCGCTTATGCGGAAGATAAGGATAAAGCCATCGAATTGGGATGCTCCGGATTTATTGCTAAGCCATTCGATAAAAAAGGTCTTTTAATCAAACTAAGCGAGTTTATCTAACTATTATTAACATCTTACAATACTGGTTATTAACTCTGTTAACTTATTTTAAAGCAATCTATGAGTTCAAGGAAAATATCAATAGGAACTCAATTGAAGCTTGGACTTCTTCTCTCAATCTTACTCCTGATTTTTGTTGGAATAGTCTCTTATATACAATCCAGTAAACATTACAAAAGAGCTGAAGTTCTGTATAGTAATACCCTTATGCTGGAACGCTCCATTAGCATGCTTAAAACTTTTATTATATCTCTCCACAGAGATATGAAAGACCTATCAATTGATTCTACAATTAAGGAGATCGATATTGAACTGCAATGGATTAAGTGGTGGCAACTCAGAGCATCAGGGCAGATAGACACTATTTTCCTGAAATACTCAGGACAAAGATCAGATATCGACTCGCTTAGAAAGGATTATGCCGTTCTGAACAGCCTGTGTGAAAATACAATTGACCTGATGCGTGCAGGTGAAAAATCCGAGGTTCTGATCCGCACTAAAACAAACGGGATTATAAGCCAAAGGGTTGAGACACTACTTTCCAAACTTGAAGAGATCAGTATTCTGACGATCAGCAAAGACGATAAACTTTATTCCGACCTGGTTCAGTTGGGAAAGACTTCTAACAAAAGAATGTTCTTCTTAATAGTTCTTGTTCTCCTGATCTCAATTATAATATACTACTTTTTATCAAGAACCATAACCGAACGAAAGGCGGCAGAAGAAGCTTTACGCCAGAGCGAAGATAAATTCAAGCACTTTTTCGAATATTCATCGGTTGGGAAATCAATTACACTTCCAACAGGTGAGATCAGCGTAAATATGGCTTTTTGTAATATGCTGGGTTACAGCCTGCCGGAACTCGAAAATAGGAAATGGCAGGAGATTACCCACTCCGATGATATTGATCTCACTCAGAGAGAAGTGGATAACTTACTTTCCGGTAAAAAGGATTCGGCACGCTTTATAAAGCGCTTTATTCATAAAGACGGTTCCGTTGTATGGGTGGATCTGAATTCTACCATACGACACGATTCAGAAGGAAAACCACTTTATCTGATGTCGTCCGTCATCGACATTACTGAACACAGGAAAGCTGAGGTGGCGCTTAAGGAAAGCAGGGAAAAACTACTTAAGTTAAATCTTGATAAAGACCGGTTTATTTCTATTCTTGGTCATGACTTAAAAAATCCGTTTAATAACATCCTTGGCTTTTCAGAAATTTTGACAGAAGATATCCGGAAACTCAATATCGACGAAATTGAAGATATTGCCAGGAATATTAATAAATCGGCACAGATCACAAACAGACTACTCGAAGAAATACTGATGTGGGCCAGGATGCAGCAGGGGTCGATTCCATTCAATCCACAGATTTTCAATCTTACAGATATTTGCAGTGATACCCTTGAGATACTGAACCAGGCTGCCAATGCAAAGGATATCTCAGTTTGCTGCCATGCACCTTCACAGTTAAATGTATTTGCTGATATTGAAATGTTAAAGACAGTGTTCAGAAACCTTATTTCCAATGCAATAAAGTTTACAAACGATGGCGGAGTAATAAATATTAATGCAATTCAGGGTACCGGAATTGTCACAATTTCGGTTTCTGACAATGGTGTTGGAATACCCCAGGAGAATCTGACAAAATTATTCGACATATCGCAGATACTCACGACAAAAGGCACTGCAGAAGAGACCGGGTCCGGCCTGGGCTTATTGCTATGCAAAGAATTTGTGGAAAGACACGACGGTAAAATATGGGCAGTGAGTGAAGTGGGGAAAGGAAGTGACTTTATATTTACGTTGCCAGTATCTCCCGGACACACTGATTAAAACAACTTTGCTGTTTTTTCATTTATAAATTAACTTAAAACAAAAACTATGAAAAGGAGACTTTTAATTATCATGGTGGCTGTTGTTTTTATAGGCGTAACAGCTTTTGTTGGTTACACGAAGAATGTGCAGACCGAGGCATCGCAGCACCCAAGGATCGCAACTGCAATTAAAGAACTTGAAAATGCCATTGATTATATGGAGAAGGCACCACATGATTTTGGCGGATACAAAGCACAGGCTATTGCCGACTCAAAGAAAGCTGTTGTATCGCTGAAACACGCTCTGATGTATCGTGCTCAGGCAGATATTAAGAAGAAGTAAGAAATTGTCGGTCGATTATCTGCCCTGTTTTAAGGGCAGATAATCTAAAATTTTCATCTTCGTCATTTAAAGATAACTTTGCCTCATTGTTTATAAAGGTTCTGAACTATGAGGGAGAGGATTTGGAGCAGGGATTTTATCCTGCTTATTCTGTCGAATTTTCTGATGTACATCACTTATTATGCGATAGTTTCTGCATTACCTATTTATCTTGTAAGCGAGCTTCATGCGTCTAAAATGCAGGTGGGTGTCGTCGTTGGGGCTTATACAATTGCATCAGTGCTCGTTCGTCCCTTTTCGGGCTTTGCCCTCGATAAGTTTGGCCGGCGTACCATCCTCCTTTCGGGCCTGGTTGTTTATACCCTCCTGTTTGCAGGGTATCTGGTTGCAATAACCATCACCTCAGTAATCATTCTTCGATTTGCACAGGGACTGACCTGGGGATTTACAACAGTTTCCGGATCGACTATTGCAGTGGATAATATTCCTTTATCAAGGAGAGGCGAGGGCATAGGTTACTTTTCACTTTCGACTACCCTTGGAATGTCGGTGGGGCCGATAATAGGGTTATTCATATGCCACAGGTGGGGTTATATGGCGATGTTTATATCGGGTTGCCTCATCAGCCTGGCCAGTCTGCTTTGTGCCTATTCGATACATTTGAGGAAAAGGTTCCTGGTTGGGAAAAGAATAGAATTAAACCTGAACAGTCTGTTTGAAAAGAACAGCATCCGTCCTTCAGTTAACGTTTTTATCACAATGATCGCCTATGGAGGACTGATCTCGTTTATAGCCCTGTATGGCCGTGAGATAGGGATTCAGAATTCCTCGTTCTATTTTCTTATCTTTTCAATTGGCATTGCAGCGGCGAGGATAACTGCAGGAAAGGTATTTGACAGGAATGGCCCCGGCAGGATAATTACATTATGCATTGCCTTGCTGATTATAGGCTTTCCATTGCTTGCGCTTGCAAAAAGCGAAGTTCTGTTCTACATATCTGCTATAATAATAGGATTTGGCAATGGAGTGATATTTCCGACATTTCAGTCGATGGTGAATAACCTGGCAGATCCGAATCACAGGGGGATAGCAAACTCGACACTTTACACCGCTGTGGACCTCGGCATGGGCCTGGGAATGATCATGGCCGGGCTTATAGCCCAGAAGATATCTATCTCAGCAATCTTCTGGACAAGCTCCATTATCTGTTTAGCAGGATTGATATTTTTCCGTGCAGTTGTTCTGAGATTTTACGAAAATCACCAGCTATTTTAAGATTTTCTCGATCTGGTTGAGTTCATCTTTACTGAAAGTAATATTTTTAAGGCCTTTAATATTATCTTCCAGCTGCGAAACTTTGCTTGCACCTATGAGCACAGAAGTTATCCTGGTGTCTTTGAGCAGCCACGCGATAGACATTTGTGCAAGCGTTTGTCCACGGCTCTCCGCAACAGAATTCAGCGACCTGATCCGGCCAAGAACTTCCGGTGTTATCTGGCTTGACTTTAAGAATCCGTGAGGCTTGCCTGCTCTCGAATCAGAAGGAATATCTTTAAGATATCTGTTTGTCAGAAGTCCCTGTGCAAGAGGTGAAAAGGCTATGCATCCTATCCCTGATTTTTCCAATACATCGAGCAAGCCTCCTTCAACCCAGCGTTCAAACATCGAATATTTTGGCTGATGGATGAGGCAAGGCGTTCCCAGCTCTTTCAGGATATCAATTGCCCGCGCTGTCATCTCTGCGGGATAGTTTGAAATTCCGGCATACAATG
>JBBIIS010000178.1:0-5276 GCA_037446375.1 Bacteroidota bacterium
AATATATGATCATGCCGGGAAAAGCTACATGACAGGATTTATAGTTCTTATCTGCATTGCGCTGGCGGGAGCTTTGATAGTCTCCTTTCTTCCAAATAGGAAATCTAATACATAAATGAGCCTTGCCATTATCAGATCCGCGCCAGCCTTGACTATAAATACCCCTCACCAAAAATAATGTCAGCAATTTTTGAGCCATTAGTCTCATTATCAAATCGGGAAGCATATATCCGTCTTCTGACAGAGATCATATCATCATTGAAAGGTATTTTCATCAGGACTGAAACTGCTTTGGCCATCTCGGCCGGAGTATTGGCTATTGTAACTGACTCAAGTTCACCCGATCCCATAAGGGCTGCCCTGTTGGCAATAATATGTCTTCCAGCGATCAATGAAAGCAGCAGTTTCATCTTGAATCCGTCATTGGCGGCAGCCGGGATAAGGTGAATGTGAGCATTAGCAGCAAGATCCATCATTTCACTGATCCCGGGATCAGCCACAAGTTTTATATTTTTGTATCCGGATACAGAATTTAGTATTCTCCGGGATGGTTTTCTTCCTGCAATTATACATTGACATTCAACCTGGGAAAATACCTCATTTACAAGCATTAAGGCTATCTTCTCATTTTCATTTACCGACATATCACCATGGTACAGAACATAGGTTCCCAAACCTGCAAGGATCGAGATATCATCATACGGATGAAATGGTTCAATGCAGACGGAGTTTCCGAACCTTGAGCTGAAGTAGCTATGATCTGCATATGAAATAGGGAATACGGTTTCGGAAAAGGTGAGTATTTTTTCGTATTTCTTCAATCTTAATGACTCAAGCCTGTAGTAAGCCTTTTTTAGGAGGTCATTTTCAAAAAGAGCCCTCGATAAATAATAGTTATGCTCAATATTATGAAGTCTGACAAACTTCTTTCTTCCTGAAAGCTTATGATGGCTTAAAAGAAAAGATGTATGCAAGCCGTCAAAAAAGATCGGAAAATCATTGGATGTTAGTGCATCCAATAGCTCTCCGGATCTTCTTGAACTGATGATGTATGGCAGCAATGAAAACTGCGATAACAATGATCTTTTCCTCGTGTAATAATTCACCGATTCACACAGCAATTCCAGTTCAGTCGAAGGAGATCTTCCGTATGTGAAACAATGAAGACGGATCTTTATCCCAGCATCATGAAGCGCCTTTATCCTGTAATATGAATCTATCACTCCGCCATAATCCGGAGGGTAGGGGATATTCAGAGTTATTATGTTCAGGTTCCTTTCCAGCTTTTTTTGCTTTATAACTCAAAGATAATTTTATTCAGAATGATATTCTTTATTAACTTAGAGTACATGGAAAATTGCTTGGTGAACCTTTGTACCCTGGTGTCTATGTGTCATGATCTTTTTTTATCATCAGGGTTCTAAGTCACCAGGTAACAACAAGAATTATTGATGTTTATAATTTATTACTAATATGAAATCATTTGTTTACATATTAATTCTGTTTGCCGTTACAGCCTGCACTCAGTCGGAGAAAAAGGTTAGCTCTTCTGTTCACACGCTTTCGGACGGGTGGAAAATGCAGCCCTCAGACAAGCTGAAAGATATGGACGAAAAGTCCATCTCCGGGAACGGATTTGATACCGGATCGTGGTTCAAGGCAGTTGTCCCGGGAACAGTGCTTGGAAGCCTTGTGACGACAGGTGTGGTTGAAGATCCTTACTTTGGGATAAATATGCAGAAGGTTGATCCGGAACAGTTCAGGCAGCCCTGGTGGTTCCGCTGTACATTCAATCTTACTGCGGCTGACATTAAGAAATCAGTTTCATTGCGATTTAACGGGATCAACTACCGAGCCGACCTCTGGGTTAATGGAAAGCTGGTAGCCGGGAAGGATACGTTTGCCGGTACTTACAGAATGTTCACATTCAGAATAGATGAATTTGTTAAAGAGGGTGAGAACACGATCGCCCTTAAATTATGGCAGCATGCCGATGGAGAATATTCAATAGGATTTGTTGACTGGAATCCTCTGCCGAGCGACAGGAACATGGGGATATTCAGAGAGGTGTTCCTTGAAATAAATGATGGTATCAGGATAAGAAGCCCATTTGTCTATTCTGAGATAAAGGCCGATTCGAAAGGTGATGCAGATCTGTTCATCCAGGCTGATGTCGTAAATAACAGGAAAAAAGCCGTCAGTGGTACCGTGAGGGTTGATTTTGGTCTGGGAACAGTTGAGAAAAAAGTAAAGGTCGACGCCGGACAAACACTTTCCTGTACTTTTTCACCGTCGGATTTTCCAATGCTTTCTGTTAAAAATGCAGACCTCTGGTGGCCCAACGGAATGGGTAAACAGAATATGTACAGAATAAAGGTTGATTTTATTTCGGGTGGTAATATAATGGATCGGGTTGAGAAGAAATATGGCATCAGGGAGATAAAAAGTCATCTCGACAAGAGAGGCAACAGGGTTTTTTATGTAAACGGCATATTTATAATGCCAAAGGGAGGAGGATGGACCGATGATCTGCTACTTCAGGATACAAGGGAGTCTGTTGAGGCCCAGCTGAGGTACACAAAGCATATGAATCTGAACAGCATCAGATGTGAAGGATTCTGGGGGAAGGATGAAACTCTGTATGATCTCTGTGATGAGTACGGAATACTGGTTATGGTAGGCTGGAGCTGTCATTGGGAATGGCAGGAATACCTTCTTAAGCCCTGCGATGAAAAGTACGGAGGAGCTGTAAGCGACGATGATATTAAGCTTATTTCATCGTACTGGTACGACCAGATGATGTGGCTAAGAAACCATCCGTCAATCTATTGCTGGATGCTGGGCAGCGATAAGCTTCCTGCGCCGAAGCTTGAAAAAAACTATGAGGATCTTTTTGCAAAGTATGATCCCTCACGACCTGTTGTTTCATCTGCTGGAGGTGTTGGTACCGGGGCTGACGGGGTTGTAGCAAGAACTCCGCTTGTAAGCGATCTTACAGGGCCGACAGGAATGAAAATGCTTGGGCCCTATGCCTTCACTCCGCCGGTATACTGGTTTACAGATACAATCAGGGGAGGAGCATACGGGTTCAATTCTGAGACAGGTCCGGGAGAAGCAGTACCTCCGCTGAGCTCACTTGAACGAATGCTGCCAAAGGAGAGCCTGTGGCCTATCGATAAAAAATATTGGGAATATCATACCGGAAGGAATGAATTTGCAAAGCTCGACCGCTTCCTTAGCGGCCTGGCTGGACGATATGGCGTCTCTGAAAGCATAGAGGATTTTGCTTTCAAATCGCAGGTAAGCAATTATGAGCTTATCCGCCCGATGTTCGAGGCATACATTGCAAATAAGCCCGTGAGTACAGGACTTGTTCAGTGGAAACAGAACACAGCCTGGCCCGATCTTATATGGCAGTTGTATGATACCTACCTGCAGCCGGGTGGCACATTTTACGGAACCCGCAAAGCCTGTTCTCCTCTTCATGCCATATACAGGTATGGGTTTAATGATATTTACCTTGCCAACGAAGATCTTAAGGATGCGGATAGCCTTACCGTAAGCATAAGGATATTTGACACCGGATCAAAAGAGATATTTTCAGAAAGATGGACAGGAGATATTAAGGCGAATACATCTGAGCTTATCTATAAGATACCGGCAATTAAAAACCTGAGTCCGGTTTATTTCCTTGATCTGGTTATTACTGATAAATCAGGAAAAGAGGTTGATAATAATGTGTACTGGTTGTCGATGAAACAGGATATTCTCGATTACAAGGCAGCTGATAAGCTGCCATGGCCATATTATACCCCTACGAAGCAGTATGCTGATTTTAAATCTCTTAATAATCTTCCAAAGGTTAAGATGATATATGATTATAGGTTTGACAAGGACGATAAATCCGGAACAGTTACTCTGAAAGTTAAAAACCCGTCAGCGTCGATAGCCTTCTTCATATATTTTGATCCGCTGGATCCGGCTACCGAAAAGCCCATTCTGCCTATTTTCTGGAGTGACAACTATGTTACACTATTCCCAGGGGAGGAGAGGACGTACAGTGCAAAATACTTTCTGAGGGATTCGGGTGAGGGAAAACCTGTTTTGAAAGTAAAAGCTTGGAATGTAGATATGGTTACTTTAAAGTAATTAATAGATTGCTTAGCCCAAAGTGAGTTGTTAAATGAGTTGACTTAATGAATAAACCACAGATATTATGAAAAAGAGAATCCTCCGCTCTATCCTGGCTGTCTTTGCAGCTATTGTAATTGCAGTGTTATTATACTTGAACTATATTGCTCATGGAATTACGGGATACGCTGCAAAGAATCTGGCATCGGGAGTATTCGTGGCCGGAAGGAGCAGGGAGAGTATCGAAAAGGAAGATATCAATTTTTTTCCTGTCAGGTATAGCAGGAATAGCATTGATTATGCCAGAAAGGAGGTCACAAGCCGATTCCTGCTCTGGAAGTCAAAGGCCGTTTACGATGAAGGGCTAGGCTGCATTCTTGTGAACGACTTTCCCGAGAAGAGTGTGAAGAGCATAGCCTATCCCTCTGTACCTCTGCCCTCTGTAAATCCCGATACTATTGCCTGGCCCGACGGAGATAAGATAAGCGACTCAATCCCTGAAGGCATTGACATGAAAAACGTCAATGACCTTCTTAACCGTGTACTCAGGGACACTTTTCCATACAAGGGAACATTTGCCGTTGCAATTGTTTACAAAGATCAGATTGTAGCTGAAAGGTACAGGAGTGATATGACTCCTGCAAATCGTTTTCTCAGCTGGTCGATGGCAAAAAGTTTTACAAATGCATATATTGGACTGCTGGTCAAAGCCGGTAAGGTGAATATAAACAATCCGCTGGCACTTAAGGATTGGTCAAAAGATGAAAGAAAGAATATTACTCTGAATAACCTCCTTCATATGAACAGCGGACTTGACTTCAACGAAAGTTACAGTAAGATAAAGCTGACAGATGCCACTACGATGCTGCTTAAATACGGAGACATGGGTGGTTATGCTGCTTCCAAAAAACTCATTTTCAAGCCAGATTCTGTCTGGTCATATTCTTCAGGAAGTACAAACATTGCCCAGGATTACATACGGTCGGTGATCGGGAATGAATCAGATTATCTTGGATATCCAAGGAAGGAGCTATTCAATAAGATAGGAATAAGAAGTGTTGTATGGGAGCCTGATGCTTCAGGAGCATTCGTCGGATCATCATATCTTTATGCCACACTTCGCGACTATGCACGTTTCGGATTAC
>JBBIIS010000179.1:0-5183 GCA_037446375.1 Bacteroidota bacterium
TTTTAATAAGTGCACCATAGTAATGAAGATCGTGGTCGGGATGAACACCACCCACAATATGCCCCTCTGTCACCTTCTGATTGTCGAAGCGCTTCACGATATCCATCATCTGGTCGATGCTGAACTCCCAGCTCTCAGGATCACCTTCAGGTTTGTGGTAGGAACAGAAGCGGCAGTTGTACACGCACTTGTTAGTCGGCTCTATATGAAAATTGCGGTTATAGTAAACATAGTTGCAATTGAACCGCCTCCTTACTATCATTGAAAGAATTCCCAGGAGCGGGAGGTCGGCTTTTTTGTACAGAGCAAGGCCTTCAACGGGTGTGACCCTCTCTCCTGATACGACCTTTTCAGCTATCTGTCTGAGCTCCTGATCAGTTATATATTTGAGGATATCCTTCATCAGTTTCTAATGTCAGCCTGTAAATTTACCTATTTCCCACTTTATATGACAAACAAAAAGGGTGTCTTATTAACAGACACCCTTTAAACTTTGTTAAGCTATATCTTATTTCAGTTTAAGTTCAGGTGAGACGGAAAGTTTCTTTCTTCCTTTTGCCCTGCGGGCTGCAAGAACTCTTCTGCCGTTTGCTGTTGACATTCTTTCTCTGAAGCCATGTTTGTTGGCTCTTTTCTTTCTGGATGGCTGAAATGTTCTTTTCATCGTATGACGTTTTAAATATTATCTCTGCGATTTGAGAACGCAAAGGTAGTATTTTTTTATAATTTCAAAACCAGGAGGCAGTTTTTTTTCAATAAAATCACACCTGCATGTAGACAATCTGTTTTGTTTCGAAGAAGGTCTCATCGAAAAACTGTGCTATATTCCACATTTTCACCCTGTTTCTGAAATTTTTCAGCTCCTCTGAAAGGTCACCTCCCTTCAGGCATATCAGGCCGTTTGCAAGAGCATTGGATCCTCCCGGCTTTATCCTTGGCGATGTAATGGCCGCGAATTCAGGGAATGCCGATACTGCCCTGCTGATCACGAAATCATACTTTTCTGCATGCTCTTCAACCCTTGATCGCACAGGAATGACATTTTTAAGTTCAAACCTTTCAGCAACAGCTGCCACCACATTGATCTTCTTTTGAATTGAATCGAGAAGGGTAAAGTTTACATCCGGAAAAAGTATCGCAAGCGGAATGCCGGGGAATCCGCCTCCGGTTCCGACATCAAGGACTCTGGTTCCTTCCGAAAAGCTTATTACTCTCTGGATTGAAAGGGAATGAAGCACGTGGTGGATATAGAAATTATCAATATCCTTCCTCGAAATAACATTGATCATATTATTCCACTCCTCATAAACAGGCCTCAGCAGGGAGAATTTCTCTTTCTGAACCGCTGTAAGGTCAGGGAAATATTTATTAATCAGATCCGCCATTAACGGTTACCTGATTTATTCAGGATATTATAAAGAAGCGTTTTTGCCCTGAAAAGCTGGGCCTTGACGGTTCCGATAGGTAGGTCAAGTTCAACGGAGATCTCCTCATATGAGTACTCCTTGAAATATCTTAATTCTATAAGAGTCCTGTACCTCGGCTTCATCTGGCTTACAATTTCGCGGAGAGCAGTTATCTTCTGATGATGGATAAGAGCCTCTTCCGGATCGGGTGTATCAGATTGTATATTGACAGTGAAATTGTCCATATCCTCTTCCTGGCCAGTGTCAATTATTGAGGGAGACGCCTGTTTTTTCCTGATGAAATCGATGCAGTTATTTGTTGCGATCTTGAAGAGCCAGGTGCTGAAGGCGAAGATGGGAGTATACGACTCAAGGTTCCTGAAAGCTTTGCCAAAAGCTTCTATTGTCAGATCCTCGGCATCCGATGCATTATTGACCATCTTAAGGAGCATGAAATAGATCGAATCGCGATAGCGGTTAAGCAGTGAGGCAAAAGCCTTCTCATTTCCATTCCTGGCCTGCTCAACAAGAATTAGGTCCTGTTTTGCCTTATCGGATAATTCCTGATTTATTTCCATTTTGTTGTCGCGGCTCTGTTCCGAAAAGTACTCAAATAGAGCGAAATATTTATTAAAGGAGAAAAGAAATCGAACGCGATGCATTGGATAACATTTCCCCTCTCATTCAGCCTTTTACTTACCAGATAAAAAATGACAGCCTGGATAATTAGTCTCAGTCCGAAAACTCCAAGAAGATATGGCCACAGGAACAGATAAGAAGCCAGGACAATGAACAATGCATAAAAGGCTACCCTTGAAAGTGGTTCAAGCATCAGAAGGAATTTATCGCGGAGCTTGTAATAGCCGGCGGTCGTAAGATGACGATGTTTTTGCTTTATCCACGATTCGACTGACGAAGAGGCAACTGATCTTGTGTGTGACTCAGGGCAGAACTCAACCTTCGTCGAAGCTGCAGTGGCGTTTGAATTTACAAAAAGATCATCGTCACCGGATGCAATGTGATTGTGAGCCCCGAACCCCTTGTTCATGAAAAAGACTGATTTCCTCCATGCCAGATTCCTTCCAACACCCATGTATGGAATTCCTCTCAATGCCATTCCGAGATACTGTATAGCAATAAATAGAGTATCATATCTGATGTAGCTGTTCAACAGCCCTTTCTCCCTTATATAACCTCCGTATCCCAGAACAAAGTCGGTATTATCTGTAAAGCGGGAGACCATCTTTCGTATCCACTGGGTTGATTCAGGCATACAGTCAGCATCAGTAAAAAGGAGAATCTCATTTTCTGCCGCCTTTATGCCGATGAACTGTGCAAATTTTTTGCTGTGAGTGAACTTTGGGTCCTTATTTATTGAAGATATTCTTAAATTCGGATACTTCAAGACCATTTCACCAAGAAGATCATCCGTGGCATCTTCAGAACAATCGTTTACGACTATCACCTCAAAAAAGGGGTAATCCTGCTGAAGAACAGATGGGAGAAATCTACTGAGGTTTTCGGCTTCGTTCCTGGCACAGATAATTACGGATACATGTCTTTCCGGCGATTCGTTTACTATGTCCTGTGATAAAGCAGGTGCCAGATAAAACCAGAGATAATAGAAAAGCTGCAGAGCGGCAGCAACACAGAAAATAATAAAAAGTGCAAGCATCAAACCGTTATTTTCCGCCATCATCCGTCGTTAAGTTATAGCCGGCAATATTAAGAAGATAATCTGAACATCAAAAGATAGTTTTCAACAATCTCATCCTATATGAGAACATGATCCCAAAAATTTCCATATTAATTTTCGGGCACAATAGAGAAAAATTACCTTTGTCGTTCTGAAATACGACTTAGAATGTTCACTATTACCGCAAAGGATAAGGATACCAGGGCAAGGACAGGAACGCTCACTACGGCACACGGAGATATCCCTACTCCCATATTCATGCCTGTAGGTACGGCAGGAACCGTCAAGGGCATTCTTCAGCGCGATCTTGCCGATGATATTAATGCTCCGATAATCCTCGGGAATACCTATCATCTTTATCTGAGGCCGGGTATGGAAATTCTCAAAGCTGCCGGGGGACTGCATAAATTCATAAACTGGGACAGGGCATTGCTTACAGACAGCGGAGGGTACCAGGTTTTTTCACTTTCAGCAATAAGGAAAGTGAAGCAGGAGGGTGTTACATTCAGTTCGCATATCGATGGATCAAAGCATCTTTTCACTCCGGAGAATACAGTTGATATCCAAAGAATAATCGGTGCGGATATAATTATGGCATTTGATGAATGCACTCCATGGCCCTGTGACCATAAGCAGGCCGCCCGGTCAATGAACCTTACCCACCAATGGCTTGAACGGGCAGTTACAAGGTTCCGGGAAACAGACCCTGTATGGGGATATCCGCAGTATCTCTTTCCGATTGTTCAGGGAAGCACTTTTGAAGACCTGAGACGGGAGTCTGCAGAAGCAGCAGCTTCTACTGGAATGGAAGGTATGGCAATAGGCGGATTATCCGTGGGCGAACCTGCAGAGGATATGTACAGGATGATTGAGGTAGTCAATGAGATACTTCCGTCAGATAAGCCGCGTTATCTTATGGGAGTCGGCACGCCGGAAAATCTTCTTGAGTCGATCGAAAGGGGCATAGATATGTTTGACTGTGTAATGCCTACAAGGAATGGAAGAAACGGGATGATATTTACAAACGAAGGCATTATAAATATTAGAAACAATAAATGGGCGAACGATTTCAGCGCTATAGACGGTGAGTGTCCCTCTTATGTGAGCCGGACATTCTCGAAAGCTTACCTGAGGCACCTCATCATGTCGGGTGAAATGCTCGGGGCACAGATTGCAAGTATGCAGAACCTGGCATTTTATCTGTATCTTGTTGCCCAGGCAAGAGAAAAAATAGCAGAAGGCGAATTTTTAAAATGGAAAACATCAGCTATAAAAAGGGTTTCAGGGCGGCTGTAGCAGATCTGAGGATTAAGCTCATTGATGTCTATATCATGAAGAAGTTCCTTGGGACCTTCTTTTTCTCGCTTGCCCTGATAATGACAATTGCCGTTGTTTTCGACGTAGCCGAAAAAATAGATGACTTTATGGAAAAGGAGGCCCCGCTGAGGGCTATTATCTTCGACTACTATTTTAATTTCATACCATATTATGCCACCCTATTTTCCCCGCTGTTTGTGTTCATTTCCGTGATATTCTTTACATCAAAAATGGCGGTAAATACTGAGATCATTGCAATACTGAACAGCGGCATGAGTTTCAGGAGAATGATGTGGCCATACTTTATATCTTCCTTCGTAATTGCAGTTCTTACTTTTGTACTTATAAATTTCATAATTCCACACTCCAACTCGGTAAGGATTGATTTCGAGGATAAATACTACCGGAACTCAAGGCTCCGCACTGGAATAGTTTATAATTTTCACAGGCAGGTATACCCGCGGGTCTATATGTTCATGGGAAACTATAAGCCTGAAACCCAGACAGGTATTAATTTCACGCTTGAAAAATTCGACGAGAAGGGACGGCTTGTCTCCAAGCTTGAGGCTGCAAGGGTGACATGGGACACGACAAAGCACAAGTGGAGCGCCTGGACCTACTTTATAAGAGATATCGACGGTGACAAAGAGACACTGACAAGGGGTATTAAAACAGATACAACGCTTACGGTCAATCCAAAGGATTTCTCGCGCGACCCTGAGTTTGTCGGCACCATGACATTCAATGACCTTAATGATTATATC
>JBBIIS010000180.1:0-5157 GCA_037446375.1 Bacteroidota bacterium
TGCTGGCCGGACAGATGGATTATACCCCCGGCGCTTTCCTGAATGTAACAAAGGAACAATACAAGAACCAGACACCTGCGGTCGTTTGGAATACCCGTGCAGCTGAGTTATCTAAATTTGTGATTTATGAAAGCCCCCTGACCGTAGTATGCGATCACCCCGATCATATCCTCAACCAGCCGGGAGCTGATTTCCTAAAGCTGGTCCATACAACCTGGGACGACATAAGATTTCTGGGCGGCAATCCGGAAGAATATGTGGCAATTGCCAAAAGGTCGGGCTCGGAATGGTTTATCGGAGTGATGAATGACACCGTTGCCAGGAGCGTGGAGCTTAAGCTGGATTTCATCACCGACGGGAAATATGTACTGGAGAGCTGGGCAGATTCAAAGGATTCGGGGAAGGTTCCTTCAGAGATAAGGAAATCGTCGCGTGATATCAAGGCCGGAGAATCATTGAAGGTAACGATGTCGGAAAATGGAGGCTGGGTTGGTATTCTGCGGCCAAAAAACCAATAATGGGCCCGGCTGGGATGTGGACCGGGCTATCCACTGAGTGTGAATGTGAAAGTGAGTATTGAGAAAAAGAGTGAGTTGATCGCTTGTGTCTTCACACTCACTCTCACACTCACTCTTTTTAATGTGGGCCCAGAGGGTCACGATCCCCCGACCCCCTGATTATGAGTCAGGTGCTCTAACCAGCTGAGCTATGGGCCCTGAATTCGGACTGCAATATTAAAAATTAGTTGGTAATTATGCAAGCACAGAGGGAAAAGAAAAAAGATATCTGCCTCTTTAGATCAATCCTTCCTGATATACTGCATAAGTACACTCACTGCCTCGTCCATGTCGTGGCCGAATGTGAGAATGCCGGCACGGTCGCCCGACATAATTATGATTCTCTTTTCAAAAACATCTGAATCCCTGAAGAGCCTGAGTATATCCTTTGCCAGCCCGGTCGTGCCGTAATCCATTGAAGGATTTGTTGTGGGAACCTTGTAGATGAGCTCATTCCACAGCTCTATGCTGTGAACATGAACAACGGCATTTGCCCCCGGATCGGAAAGATAGATAGCTGCATGTGTAAGCGACTCGGAAGATGCCTTAAGCGGACCGATGCACTGAACAGCATTGTCATCAATATTGAACGAATTGACCTTTACATAATGGCCGGGTTCAAGCTCAGGAATCTCGCCTGTTGCAGAGCCCGTAATAATAAACTGGTTTCCGCCTCCCGTGCGGATGCTTATGTTGCCGAAGCCAACGCCATTTTCATACGCACCGATAAGATCCATATTGAACAGCACTTCACGCCAGTAGTTTATCGTTTCAAACTGTTCATCTGAAATAACCGGACCCGACTGGCTCCAGTGACAATTGAATTTAACAACCCCTTCCATAGTTCTGTGCGAGTTTATCTGTGAACAAATTCATTATTCCATTTTCAGAAGCTCTGCATATGCCTCTCTCAGTTATAAATCCTGAAATCAGCCGGGCAGGCGTAATATCAAAGCCAAAATTAACAGCTTTGGTATAATCCGGGCATATTCTGACATATATTATTTTTCCATTATTAATGCCCTGGATATCAGTGAGCTCTGCCGGGTCACGCTCCTCAACAGGGATTTCTTTTATACCATCGGTAATTTCAAAGTCGATCGAAGAGGAGGGAAGAGCCACATAAAAAGGGACATCATTGTCTTTTGCCGCAAGAGCCTTCAGGTAAGTACCTATCTTGTTGGCTGTATCCCCCGAGAGAGCAGTACGGTCGCTTCCGGTTATAACAACGTCTACCATTCCATGCTGCATAAGATGTCCTCCGGTATTATCGGCAATTAAAGTATTCGGTATATTCTCATTGGAAAGCTCAAATGTTGTCAGCTTTGCACCCTGGTTTCTTGGCCGTGTCTCATCAACCCAGACATGCACCGCGATATTCCTGTCGCGGGCCATGTATATCGGGGAAGTTGCAGTGCCGTAATCTATGCATGCGAGCCATCCGGCATTGCAATGGGTAAGGATATTGACCGGAGCCCCTTCCTTTTTCCTGCTTATCTCTTCGATAATCGCGAGCCCGTGCCTGCCTATTGCAAGGCAGTTTTCGATCTCATTGTAATAAATGGTTAAAGCTGACTGCAGGGCCGTTTCCCTCAGCTCGGCCAGTGATTTTATCCCGGAGAGCCTGTCAGTCATATTGTGTACAGCCCAGGCAAGATTCACGGCAGTGGGACGGCTTGAGATAAGATATCTGGCAGATTCGGCAAGCTTCTCCCCGGCAGAAGATATTTTATCCAAAGCAAGTGTGGCAAGCCAGATCCCGAATGCAGCAGCAGCTCCTATCACAGGAGCGCCACGCACCTTCATCGAGCATATCGAATCATATACATCTTTAACAGTGTGCAGCTCTGCTATCTCAATCGAAAACGGGAGCTTCTCCTGATCGATTATCTTAACGACAGCTGGATACTTCTCATCCCACCAGATACTACGGTAATGCTTGCCTGCGATCTTCATTTTATAAATTTACCAATTACTTTTATATGATCTTTATTTCAAGACCGTTAAATCCCCCTGCACCCTCTGCCCCTGGCTGTCTTTCGAATTATCGACCATTTCATTCCAAGATTTACTTAATTATTTTTTTATTTTATCTTTGTATAAACGTGTTAAGCTGGGATTAAAACTGAGGATATATGGTTAACAAAGAGGAATTTAGAAGAAAGATAATTGTGACTGCCGGACAGATATTCAGTCGTTACGGGTTCAGGAAAACCACAATGGATGAAATTGCAAAAGCCCTGAAAATGGGCAAAAGTTCAATATATTATTATTTTACAGGCAAGGAGGAGATATTTGAGGCAGTGGTCCTGTATGAGGCAAATATTCTTAGAAATGAGCTTACTAATGCAATAAAATCTGTTGACTCACCCCTGGGCAAAATGCAAAATTATGTATTTGTCAGGATGAAAGCGTTCGAAAAACTCTCAAATTACTATAATGCCATCTTCGATAAGAATCTCGACCATTTTGAATTCATTGAACAGATCAGGGCAAAATATGACCTTGAGGAGATTGCCATTCTCAGGCTTATTCTATATGACGGAGTAAGAAAAGGGGTATTTGTTGTAGAGAACAGCGAATATGCGGCAATGGCTATTCAGACTACAATGAAAGGACTTGAGGTTCCGCTGTTCTGGCAGAAGAGGGAGGTAGAGATCGACCACAAGCTTAAGGCAATACTCGATGTTCTTTTCTACGGAATAGTAAAGAAATAAATCGGCTACCGGGTCTTTATACCTGGCTTTTTTATCGTAAGGCTCAGCCAGAGCCCCAGGAATCCCAGAACAACAAACGGGATGCTTAAGAGCTGACCCATATTGAGTGCCATTTTAGCCTCGAAGGGTACCTGAACTTCCTTCACAAATTCAATAAAGAACCTGGCTGTGAATACAAGAATCAGAAAGATGCTTATAAGCAGCCCCTGGTATACATCTCCCTTTTTCTTCCAGTACATCCTGTAGAGAAGGAAAAAGACAAAAAGGTATGCCAGCCCTTCATATATCTGAGTCGGATGTTTCGGAACAAGCTCATTGTTCCTGAGGAAAACAAAGCCCCATGGAAGAGATGTTTCAACTCCGTATATCTCCGAGTTCATAAGGTTTCCTGTCCTGATAAAAAAGCCCGATAATGCAACTACAATGGCTATCCTGTCCATAATCCGGAAAAAGCCTATTTTTTCCCTGAGCGAGAAGATGATCATCGAAATAATGATCCCGAGCGCCGCGCCATGACTCGCGAGTCCTCCATGCCATACCTTCAGTATCTCGAGAGGATGACTGAGGTAAAAACCCGGCTCATAGAAAAGGCAGTGTCCAAGCCTGGCTCCTACAATAGTGCCTATCGCCATATAGATAGTGAGACGGTCGAGCAGTTCATCGGCGAGGCCCTCATTCCTGAACATTTTTCGCATAATAAAATAGCCAAAGAGGAATGATGATGCAAACAGCAATCCGTACCACCTTATTGCAAAAGGTCCGATTCTGAAGATCTCGGGATTTGGATCCCATGGAATGATAAGGAGATGCATAACCTGGTTTTTAAGTTCTGTCAAAGGTAGAAAATTATTATTTCGGGCAGATGATAAAGGAATTAAAATCTCTTCCTGTTTGTGAGGATGAGTAAGGAGTATTTTAAAAATTGATGTAAGTTTGTATCAGCACTTAACAGACAAAATGAAGGAAAGCATTTTAAGATTCTCACTTCCCGCCGTTATGGTTGTGATCCTTGCCGCTGGATGTGCAAAGCAGGCTTCACCCGTCGGAGGGCCAAAGGATATGACTCCGCCCGATGTTGTAAAGAGCATCCCGAAGTCTGGCACCACACTCTTCAGGGATAAGAGCATTCTGATCACCTTCAACGAATATTTCACGCTCGACAAGCTTAATGAAAAATTCATGATGTCTCCTCCTGTCAAGACTAAGCCCAAGATTTATGCAAAGGATAAGACACTGCATATCGATTTCAAGGAACCTCTTAAAGACAGCACTACATATACATTATATTTCCAGGATATTATAAGGGATCTTAATGAAGGAAATCCGATCCCGAATTTTCAGTATGTCTTTTCGACGGGTAGCGTTCTTGATTCATTATCTGTAACCGGAAATGTTGTGCTTGCGCGAAACCTGGAGGCAGGGAAAAACATACTCATGATGCTTTATGCGAACCTGGCCGATTCGGCTCCTCGTAAAATCCTCCCGGATTATCTTACAGTTGCCGATGTCAACGGTTACTTCAGGATCAATAATGTTAAGGCAGGGAAGTACAGGTTATATGCCCTTGAAGATCTCAACAACAATAATAAATATGATCCGCCCGACGAGTCATTCGCTTTCTTTGACTCGGTCTTGTCAGTGAATTCTGAAAAAAATTTCAAGCTTCTCGACCCTGAAATAAAGGATACCGTGAAAACAAAAAAAGGGGAGAAGGCGACAAAGAAAGTTCCCTTCAGGTATGGTGATCACCAGCTGTACCTTTTCAATGCTGAGAAGAAAGCCCGCTATCTTATTTCTTCCGACAGGAAAATGGCTTACCAGTTCATGTATTACCTCTCGCTGCCTCCCGATACAATGAATTTCAGGTTCAGGTTTGAGGGCAA
>JBBIIS010000181.1:0-5122 GCA_037446375.1 Bacteroidota bacterium
TATGAATTTTGAAGTAGGATACTTTGCTGAAAAGAAAAACCTTTTCAGGCAGACAAAAGAATTCTATATGAATTCACCCTTTAAGATCAACATCGACAAGTCACATATGCAACCGTTAAAGGCAAAATTCTACATTAAGGTTCTTAATGATTCAACTTTCAGATTATCTGTATCATATAAAAAATCTAATCTATATAATTATATCGACAATAGTACCTCATCAAGGTTCTACTCGTTAAATTATGATTCTGTCTGCAAATTTAACCAGACCATAACTGGAAGAGATTTTAAATTCTCAGTAACTCTTGACAAATCGGCTCTACTTGAAAGAACAAATTCCAGCGATCTTTTTTATTTCGAATTCTACGATGTTGATGAGATGGCAAAGCAATATCTTGAAAAGCTGAAGATTGAGCCGGTGTCAATGATGGCTTCAATAATCAAAATTAAATTTACTGCTGAAAGCATCGATAAGTCCGTCGATTTTCTTAACAAGTTCGTCACCTCTTTCCTTGAAGAGAATCTGGCGAAAAAGAACAAGATCGCTGTTAACACGATCAATTTCATTGATTCCCAAATCTCTACAATATCAGATTCACTTTCCATATCAGAATCAAAACTCAGGAATTTCAGGACCACGAACCAGGTTGCTACCGATCTCAGTTTTCAGGGCCAGCGGATTTATAACCAGATGGAACAATTCGAGACACAAAAAGCCAACCTTGAGGTACAAGCCCGCTATTATAACTATCTGATTGATTATTTCAAGACCAACAAGGATGTTTCCGGCGTTGTACCGCCGGTCTCAGCAAATATCACAGATCCATTCATGAATAATCTCATTACAACGCTTATTTCCATGAATTCTGAACGGTCAAGCATTATTCTGACAAACAGTAATCAGAAAAATCTTTTCCTGGCCCAGATAGATAATAAGATTAAGAATCAGAAGCAGGTAATAATGGAGAATGTCACAAACAACCTTAATACCATTAATATTAACCTGAATGAACTTAATTACCGTAGCGATAAGCTCTCAAAGGAGATATCAAATCTGCCCAAGACAGAAATGACAATGGTCAACATCCAGAGGAAGTTCAACCTGAATGATGCCATTTTCACGTACTTATTGCAGAAAAGGTCGGAGGCTGCCATTGCCCTCGCTTCAAATAATCCTGATTATGAAGTGCTTGAGCCGGCAAGGGAAATTACTTCGGAAATTAAAAGTCCGAATGCCCCGATGAATTATGTTCTCGCTGTTTTTTTAAGCTTACTGCTACCGACTTTGTTCATTGTAATAAAAGAGTTCCTGAACAATAAGATCACAAATGTCTTTGAAATTGAGCATCTCCTCGACAAATCAGTTTTTGGGATTATTTACAATAATCCAAAGAAGAATGAGAATGTAGTTGTGGAATATCCCAAGTCTTCAACATCTGAGTCATTCAGGAACCTGAGAAGTGCCATATTCCTTAAGCTTAAGCCTGAAAAGACAAAAATTGTACTGATCACCTCAACCCAGCCTCAGGACGGGAAGAGTTTTATTTCATATAATCTTGCTGCCTCTATAGCTTCTGTAGGATTCAGGACGATACTTCTGGATTGTGACCTCCGCCGTCCGGTCCTGCACGGAAAATTCAAGATCGAAAACTCAGACGGGATCACGGATTTCATGGCAAATGAGGCAGGTGAGGAAATAATCATTCGTGAATCTTCAGTTGAAAATCTGTCATTTATACCAGCGGGACCAACACTTCCCAATCCTTCTGAACTGATAGACTCTGGTATACTTGAGAAGCTGATTAATAACCTGAAAAACAAGTACGATTATATTTTAATCGACACTCCCCCTGTAGGGATTGTTTCTGATCCTCTTCAGCTAATGAAATATGCATCGCTCGTTCTGATTGTGGCGAGACATAATGTTACCCGGAAAGACATACTATCGAATGCCCTGTTTTCACTTAAAACAAATAATATTGAAAACTACGAGGTAATATTGAATGATCTCAATCTTTCGAAAAGCCCGTACTCGGGATATAAGAATTATTATACCCAGGATTAGGAGAACCGGCATTACCATAAGATTCCTTCATATCCTGAAAGAGTTGCGAACTCGGGAAGTTTTACCAGGTCGATCACATGCTTATTGTTATCTATCTTCAGATCCTTTAGGATTTTGTCGTTATTGGTAAGCACGATAAGTTCCGCCCAATCAGCAACCTCCTGCATATCCTGAACAAGAAGCTTGTCAAGATGAGGAAGAAATTCCTGAATAAAGCTCTTATTTCTTCCAATCAGCCTAGAAAAGTGAACGTTCTGGTCAAAGACCTTTACCTCGTATCCTTTCCCAATGAGTTTTTCGATAACTTCAACTATAGGACTGTACCTGAGGTCATCCGTCCCCGCTTTGAAACTGATGCCCATTATACCGACTTTGAACTTGCCTTTATTTAAAATCAGTTCAAAAAGGCTGTCTTTTGTCCTGCTGTTACTTGCTTCAATCGCATTTAAAACAGGCAGGTCGAGATAGTTATCGTGTGCGATTGTTTTCAGTGCCTTCAGATCCTTTGGCAGACATGATCCTCCATAGGCAAAGCCAGGCTTGAAATAGCTTGGCGATATATTGAGCTTTTTATCGAGGCAGAAGAGTCTCATGATCTCATGTGAATCAATGCTGAGCTTCTTGCAAACACTCCCAACCTCATTGGCAAATACCACTTTCAGGGCATGATAGGAGTTATTGATGTACTTAATCAGCTCCGCAACAGAGATTTCCACAACTTCAACCGGCCCGTCAACCTGGGAATAGACCTCTTTCATCAGGTCAATGGCCTTTTCATTATCTGAACCTATCACAGTATACGGCGGATTATAATAATCAGCGACAGCTGTGCCTTCACGAAGAAATTCAGGGTTTGAGACAACAGAAAAACCGACATTCCGTTTCTTTCCCGAAGCCTCCTCAATGATCTCACCAACCCTCTTGTTTGTACCAGGAAGTACGGTAGATCTTATCGCTATCACATGAAACCCATCCTTATGCTTTAGTTCTTGTCCTATCTGCCTTACAGTATTATATATGTATTCCAGATTCAGATGTCCCTCCGGAGCAGAGGGTGTTCCGACGCAGACTATAGATACATCGGTATTAAGCACTGCTTCCCCTGGATCTCCGGTGGCTTTGATCCGGCCAAGGGCATGCTGTTCTGAAATTATCCTGTCAATATCTTTCTCAATGATCGTCGCCTTGCCATTATTTATAAGGTCGACTTTCTGAGGCTGAACATCTACGCCAATAACATGATTCCCATTTTGTGCAAGGCAGCCCAGGCTGACACATCCTACATATCCTAGACCAAAAATGCTGATTTTCATAATTTGATTCTGTTGCTATTTTTTAATTTTGAACCAGGCCAACTGCGGCCATTGTTTTCTCTTTCCATTCAGATTACTTTTCTTTCCTCTTAATGCTCCAAGTACAGTTGCGGAAACAATAACGATCAGGAGAAAAAGTTTCATCCTGAAGCTGCTGTCATCTATGAAATAGTATAGAAAGACACAAACTGCAACGATCATCAACGATAAGGTCATTGCTATTAAGAACAGGCCTGGCCGGAATATTTTTACCAGGCAAAGTGCAGAATAGAAAACCAGACAAAAAATCCCGATATGGAGAAGTAGGTTCCAGATCACCAATCCTCTGTTGTGAGCATGAAAGCCAGGCGATGAATAAACGCCGTACCTGTCTTTTTTGAATTTATACAAAAATGTCTGTACCAGATTATCCTTATAATAATTGGCATCGTATAGAGACTTATCGAACTTGCAGACTTTTCCCAGGGAGGAAAATGTATAAAACTCAATATTCTGTTTTCTCACATGGCTTAGAAGTGAATCAAGCTGGCTGGTTGTTATCTGCCTCGACGGATCGTATTCATCTGAATAACTTAAGGATTCGCTTCTGAAAGTATAAGGATGAAAGTACAGGATTATAGTAACATCTTCATCTTTATAGCGTGTCAAAAGGCCTGTCAATTCATTAAAATCTCTTATTGTTGCAGGAACGTACAGTAGCCTTTTATTATCAGTTACACCTGATGTCGCCCCGAAAATACTTGCCGAAATAGTATTAAATCCAGTGGCTGTCAGTGCATCAAGTGTGTGTTTATCGTATGTATCAAAAGGAGGGATGAAAGTTTCTATGTTTATTTTCAATAATGAATCAAGCGCATTTTTTCCACTTTTAATCTTATAATACTGAACCGAATATTTTTCCGATGCAAACTCGCTGAGGTATTTCCTTTTAAACATTGAATGCTTTACAATATTCTGATGGTTAAATCCATGCAGGGCTACTTCAATTTCATTGTTCCTTATCCTTGATCTCAGATCATCCAGTTCGTTCTTATCGAACTGATTTATAAATGACCCTCTTTCATCATAAGGTATAACACCGATAGTAAGCGGAATCTTATTCCTTTTAAATATTGAAAGGAGAGTGTCGTTGAGAGGTGATGGTATTAGAGTATAATCATCATACCTGAATATCATCCGTATTCTTCCTGTTGGCGAAGCAGATGATGTTGCAAATAAAAAAAGCAATACCAGGATCGGAAAAGTATTTCTCATAAAATCATCAGTTTGATACTATTAGTTTCCTGGCATCTGTTATAATGGTATCAGAAAAGAACTGTACAATATAAATGCCTGTATGAATATTTGTATTAACCGATGTGCTCTTCACCCCCTCTCCAAGCATTCCTTCAAAAACCTCTTTCCCTGACATATCAATTATTTTGAAGCTATTAATAGATAGTGATGATCCCTGCCTTACAATTGTAATAGAGCCTTGAGTCGGATTTGGGAAAATGAGCAGAATGTTCTCCTGGGCTGGTGGTCCAATCGGAGGGACTCCTCCTCCACCACCGCCAGATCCTCCTCCACCGCCACCACTGCCCCCGCCGCCACCTCCTCCGCCTGACACCTTGGGGTTTATTTCAATTGCCCCGATGCTGGGTTTAAATGAATCGAATACATTACCGTTGTAGTCAAAAGGAATACCAACATTTAATCCATTGCCGCGTGCAATCGAATTGGTGTCGCAGCTAAAATTATTATT
>JBBIIS010000182.1:0-5077 GCA_037446375.1 Bacteroidota bacterium
ATGATCATATATTGCTCCGACAAGCATGGGGCCGGAGGCCTCGGCCATTCCGTCGGCAACAAGGATGATGCCCATTACCCGCCCTAGCGCCCTGATACCGAACATATCTCCCGCCATCAGCGGAATTATCATGTAGTCGCCTCCCAGGCCAAGACCAAAAAGAATTGCAAATATGTAGATCCTTCCCGAAAACTCCGGAAGAAGCAACAAGGGAATAGCAGCTGCCACAATCAGGTAGATGAGTATCATAACATGCTTCCTTTGAAAGATATCAGCCAGCCATCCCATAATAACCCTGCCCGCAAGGCTTGAGAAAAGTACAAGTGAGATGACAGTAGCAGCTCCGGCCTGGGAAAAATGGAGATCAGACAGATAAAGTTTCAGATGCTGGTTGGTACCACCGACAGCAGCTATTGAGCACATACTCCCGAATGCCAGAAGATAAAAATTCCGGTCCCTGAGTATAATGCCTACTGGAATCATTTTATTATCAGTTGCCGGAATATCAGAAACAGGCTTACCCCGGATGAAAAAGGCGAGCGGGAATGAAATAATTATCATCATAAAACCGAGAGACACCAGAGCTATATGCCAGCTAGTCAATCTTATGAGACCAGCCGAAAGGTAAGGAACAATAACGCCACCTGTCCCGATACCCAGGTACGCGATCCCCATAGCCTTACCCCTGTTTTTTTTGAACCAGCCAGATATCAGAACCTGGCAGGGAAGCGGACCACCTATTACATACCCTATTGCATTGAAGAAGTAAAAGAAATAGAACATCCATAGGGAACTCATTAAGCCGAGACCAATCAATGCGGCACCGGCTATCACTGATCCGGCAAGCATCATTTTTTTTGGTCCGTACCTGTCGATTATCCAGCCGGCCATGTATCCGAAGAAAGGAGCCACCACCAGCTTGCTCAGGGCATTACCCGATGTTATTAAGCTGCGCGACCAGCCGAAATCCTTTTCCCATTGGTCGTAGAAAAATGGCAAGCCATAAAGTGCAAAACCAACAATTGCCATTAGAGCTACAAATGCGGTAGCAAGTATGTAAGGCCGGGAACTGATACTCCCGGCAGCTGATTCTTCAATACCTGGCTGGCCGTTCATCAATGATAGGATAAATAAAGGTCATAGCTGCTGTTTACAATTATTTTGGCCTGGCGAATTTCGGGTCGGTCCAGACTATCTCAGTCTGATTCTTTGATAACCAGACCACCATTCTTGAAAAATAGTCTGTCAGTTCAGCCATATTTTCAAAATCAAAAAGTTTCGCTTCATCCTGAGGAGTATGGATATACGGTGACATTGTAGTTGTGGCAAACGTTCCGCTCGGTATACCTATTGTAATTCCATCCTTTGAAACAGATAATCTGGAAAATGAAATATTATCTGATTGATAGAAGAGCTGGTCGGCAATTTTTATCGTATCTATGAGGCTTATCTCCCCGGCACCCGGAAATGATCTGACAAGATCATCCAGATTTGATTGTTTGCAGCCTGTCATATAATAATTATTCTTACCATAGGACTCGGAGTGTCCGATCATCTCAAAATTAATATCAGCATATATTCTGTTGACGGGAAGAGGTGAATTTGCCGTGAAGAAACGTGATCCCCTGGCTCCGCTCTCCTCTCCGCTGAATGCAGCAAATACCAATGTCCTTCCCGGTTTAAGTCCTGATTCAGATATCTCTTTTGCAAGAGCGATGAGGGTGCAGGTCCCTGCAGCATTGTCATCTGCTCCGTTACATATTGAATCCGGAGTCGCTCCTTTTCTTATTCCGATGTGATCAAAATGTGCTGTAATAAACAGGTATTGATCCTTCAGCAGAGGGTCCTCCCCCGGAATAATTCCCAGAACGTTTCTCTCTAAGACGGTCCTTCCTCTTCCGGAATAAGAGTAATTCTGCAGATAATTTCCATCTGGCAGGAGTGGTTTTACACCATACTCTTTGAATTTATCAGCTATCCAGGCAGCAGCTATCTTCATCTCCGGCGAGCCATTCGATCTTCCTCTCATCTGATCCGATGAAAGAAACGAGATCCATGTCTTCAGTTCCTCAGGGGAAACTTTCATTATATCCTGTCCAAATGACAAAATTGAAAGAATTAAGAAGAAAGAAATCATAACGACCTGATAGAGAATGCTTATTCTAATTTTTATCATAAAAATATTTGAATAGGATAATTCAGATCGTTTTCCCTGCCAGCCTTGTCAGGCTGTAAACCGCAGCACCAATCAAAGCGGAACGGGAGCCAAGGGCTGCTTTCTCTATCTTCACTTCCGCCCTGCAGTTTTCCAGGGAGTTTGTGAAGGCGCTTTCCCTTATCATGTCGATGTAATTATTGCCGGCTTCGGCCATTCCTCCTCCTATAACTATTATCTCAGGGGCAAAGATCGCAATAAGGTTAGATAGTCCAATGCCTACAAGCAAAGCATTCTCTTTCACAACTCTTGCAGCGATTTTGTCTTTTTTATAACTAAGCTCAAAGATATCCTTTGCTGATAAACTTGAGGAACCTGAAGGATCAGTCCCTTTTTCCTCATAATATCTTCTTACAAGCGCCGAAGCGGAGGCAAAGTATTCAAATGAGCCCCGTATTCCCGTTTCACTTATTCCGCCGCTGAAGTTAATAATCATCTGACCGATCTCACCGCCTGCGTTGTTGACGCCCCTGTAAAGATTGCCGTTAATAACTATTCCCCCTCCTATACCTGATCTCAGGGCAACAAATATTACATTCCTGTACCCGTTCGCTGCACCATATCTCTGTTCGGCAATAGTCATAAGGTTTGCATCGTTGCCTGCAAAAACCGGAAGTCCGGTAGCTTTGTTTAATATCCTGGCTACTGGAACATTTGTCCAATCTTTAATTCCATGGCCAGGACCGAGGACAACACCATGTTCGTGATCGATAAAACCTCCGGCGGATATTCCTATCGCAATCGGATTAATGCCATCAGTGGCAACCTTCTGCCTCATTCGGCTGATCGCCTTTGTAAGCTCAGAAAGAATATAATCTTTTGTCTGCTTATTTTTAAGGGGAAATGTTTCTTCGCAAATAACTTCGCCCTCCATCTTTATGACGGCTACCCTTATTGAGAATCTGGCTATATCAGCCCCGATGGCTGCAGCGTATCTGTACATTCTCCTTAATGATTAATGAAATAGAGAGAAATATGAATTATCAAATTTGAATCGCAATCAGTATGTAAAAAGTAGTCAGAGTTTGGAGCGACCTGAGTTACTAAAGTTGAACTCTTATCTCTTGCTCACTTGTAACTTTATTCATTTTAGACACTACTCTACCAGTTCATTTACCCCTTCAAGAATGTAATGCGGTCTGTAGGGGAACTTTTCAGCCGACTTCAGGGTTGATATTCCTGAAAGAACAAGGAGCGTATCAATTTCAGACTCAATTCCTGCAACAATATCGGTATCCATCCTGTCTCCGATAATTATAGTTTCCTCGATGGTACTTCCGAGCTTTCTTAGCGCAATGCGCATCATGAGGGGATTTGGCTTTCCAACATAATATGCTGATCGTCCGGTTACAAGCTCTATCGGAGCCATGAGGGCCCTGGTCGAAGGTATGATTCCATTTTCGACCGGTCCTGATACATCGGAATTGGTCCCGATGAGCTTCGCCCCTCTTATTACGAGGTTGATGGCCTGTTCTATCTTCTCAAAGTTATAGCTGCGTGAATCACCAACAACAACATAATCGGGGTTTACGTTATTCATAGTATAGCCGGCATTATACATAGCGTTGATAAGACCAGCTTCACCTATAATATAGGCAGTTCCTCTTGGTTTCTGATTAGCCAGGAAATTAGCAGTAGCCAGGGCGCTTGTATAAAACACATCCGGTTCAACATCAATGCCAAGGCGGTGAAGCTTCTCATGCAGCTCCTTGGAAGTCTTTTCGCTTGAATTTGTAAGGAACAGGAATTTCTTGTTTTCTCTCTTGAGCCATTCAACAAACTCAGGCACACCGGGAAGCAATTTGTTCCCATGGTATATGACCCCGTCCATATCTGAAATGAAGGCCTTCTTGTTCTTGATTTTTTCTATAATTTCACTTTTATCCATGAAATAGGATTTTTAGTTTTTCATTTTAACCATGAGGCAGCTGCCTGCTCCGTAGAAAATACTTTGAAATATACATTTTCAAGATTCTTAAGCATCTCCTGCATAAGAATTGAAATGGCGGTTTCATAGGGATTCTGAATCACAATTGTAAGTCTGACCGATTCAAATTTCTTATAGTTCTCTTTGATTTTCTTAAGTATCACATTTAGGTCGTCGGGTCTGCCTCCAAAGCTTGCCCTTCTGGCATCAAGCAATACTTTAAGCTTTGAGGGAAGGTCTTTTCTTTTGTCAACAATGTCCGAGACGAGCTGAGCAATTGAATCGGCATGGACTTCTCCGTCAAACCAGACTTTTACGTAATCTTTCTCGATAGTATATTTTACCTTTTTTGGCATAGATATCTAAGTTTTCTGAATAAGTCAGAATTCCTTATCTATAAGGGAAATGGTCTCATCAAGCTTTTGTTCAAAAATATTTGCATTTTCTATCCATCGTAGTATCTTCTGGCTTACAGCCGGATGATCGGGAGATCTGAGTGTAACTGTACGGTAAGCATGTGATTTAAGCTCCCTGACGTTTTCCAGGACTTTAGAAAAATAGACAAGGAAGAATAAATCAGTTATGAAAAAGTACCTTTTCCTGTCAGCCGAAAATGTCTTATAGTCAATGATCTTGTTCTGCAAAAGAAAGTTGAGAGAGTTGCTAATGGAGCTTTTGCTTGCCTTGAAAAATCGGACAAGCTCATCGAATGTCTTCTCCGGAGGATCGCTTATAGTAAAATAGGCAACAATCCTGCCCTGCATGGGCGTAAGTCCGAATTTCTCGAATACCTTCCCGGTCTCTTCTATTGTTTCCCTCAGCTTTTTCTCAGCCAGTTCCATAATGGATCTATTAAACATTGCCGGTACAAAAATAATTAAAAGATGCGTCAGTTCTATAACTTTTGAACTAAAAAAACAAAATTTGATTTTCTT
>JBBIIS010000183.1:0-5068 GCA_037446375.1 Bacteroidota bacterium
CAAGGGCGAGGACATCACCATCCACGGCGACGGCGCGCAGTCCCGAAGCTTGTGCTATGTCGACGACCTCATCGAGGCGATGATCCGTCTAATGCAGACGGAGGACGAATTCACCGGACCGGTCAATATCGGAAATCCTGTTGAATTCACAATCCTGGAGCTTGCAGAAAAGGTTATAGGCGCTACAGGTTCAAAATCAAAGATAGTGAGGAAACCGTTACCACCTGATGATCCAATGAGAAGACAGCCTGACATCACACTTGCTAAAAAAGAATTAAACTGGGCTCCAGTTACAGATCTGGATGAGGGACTCGTAAGGACAATAGAATATTTCCGGACAATTATCTGAATAAAGACTGCTGTCAATTGCAGGTTGTTGGATTGGGATCCTCCCTGGCTTTCCTGCACAAAAGTCTTAACAATGTTTTTAGTAACTGATTTGACTCGCAAGGATTGGTAAAGGACAACCGATTGCAGAGCCGGTACATTTACAGATCTGTTGTGGTGGTTTTGTTACCTATGAATCAAATTTTTAGCAACAATTTTATCTCCGTAAAATTTTTCAGGTGTACCTTTGTATAAATATTAAGAGAGGATCATAATAACTATGAGACCTGAAAACTCTATACCGATCCCGATCCTTTTCAATCCGATGAAACATCATCTGGGTTTCATAAAGGAATTCATCGAAATGAACACCAGAAGCAAAACACTAGCTGATAATCTGGATATTATAAAGGAACTTAAGCATATCGGCGGATCTGTAATGGATGTATATATCGGCAACCTTACATATAATCAGATAGGCGACGAACTTTTGGGCTATTTAAAGAGCAGGAAATTGTCCGGAGTTAATGATTTTCATCAGTGGGCAGGATTTGATGGTAATGACTTCAGAACGACATTCCTCTCTGACGGATCGAATTGGGTTCTGAAATATTACGATCACGAACATCGCTTTGTTCACTCTTTCCCTGCAAGATTCAGCCCATTTTCATTCAGAATAAAAGCCAATACGCTTAAATCTGCCATCCTCTACCAGATCTTCATTGGCAAGGATTTCATAACTGAAGAGGATCTAAACACGTCAAGGGCGATAGCAGGACTTTCGCCTGTCAGAGATATCTTCGATACCGAGGCAATTACCGAGATGATCGAGATGCTGCGTTCATAGAAACGCCGTGCATGGTGCTTCTATGATTTGTGATCCCGGAGAGACTCGAACTCTCAACCAACAGAACCGGAATCTGTCATTCTATCCATTGAACTACGGGACCAGTAGTAATTGTGCAAAATTATAACCATTAACCAGCATTTCCAACTTATTGCTTCTTTTTCGTTACAACAGGTAAGGTACTATTTGCTAATTACAGTTTTTAATAAAGTTTTTCTAATTTCGCAGTCCGGAATATCAGATATAATTCAGGTATTTAAGGAACCCCTCCCGACCTTTACCCGGAGGGGAAGGAGCAGTTTAAATCATTACTCCCTTCGGGGAAACCGGAAAGGGTGTAAATATTAATTGAGAAAACTACAATAAAAAACAGAAGATGGACTACAATTTCAGGGAGATAGAAAAAAAATGGCAGAGATACTGGGAAGAGAACAAAACGTTTAAAACAAAAGATGATCTCACAAATCCGAATAAATGCTATATCCTCGATATGTTCCCCTACCCTTCCGGAGCGGGACTTCATGTAGGTCATCCTGAAGGATACACCGCAACTGATATCTTCTCCCGTTATAAAAGGATGAAAGGATTCAATGTCCTTCATCCGATGGGCTGGGATGCTTTCGGACTTCCTGCCGAGCAATATGCAATACAGACAGGCACTCATCCTTCAATTACAACAAAAAACAACTGCGATACCTTCAGGCGCCAGATTAAGGAACTCGGACTAAGCTATGACTGGGACAGGGAGATAAACACCACCGATCCGAAATATTTCAGATGGACCCAGTGGATCTTTATCCGCATTTATAATACATGGTTCGATGAAAAAACAGGGAAAGGACGTCCCATTTCCGAACTCCCGATACCAGACGATATCAAAAAAAGAGGAAAAGCTGAAATCCCGAAATATACCGATTCAAAGCGTCTTGCATATTATGATGATGCCCATGTCTGGTGGTGCCCCAACTGCAAGATTGTATGCGCAAATGAGGAGGTTCTTTCAGACGGTTCTCATGAAAAATGCGGCCATATAGTAGAGAGACGGAACCTTAAGCAGTGGATGTTGAGGATTCCTCTCTATGCTGAAAGGCTGCTTTCAGGCATTGACAGTCTCGACTGGCCTGAAGGAATAAAGGATATGCAGCGCAACTGGATAGGACGGTCGACAGGGGCCGAAGTCGATTTTCAGCTAGATGGCATGAATGAAAAACTAAGAGTTTTCACAACAAGGCCAGATACACTTTTCGGCGCTACCTATATGGTTGTCGCTCCCGAGCACCAGCTACTGGAGAAAATAGTCACTGAAAGCCACAAGGAACAGGTAAACACATACATTAAGGCTGCCTCACTTAAATCTGATCTCGACAGGACTGATCTTGCAAAAGACAAAACAGGTGTATTTACCGGAAGATTTGCTATAAATCCTGTTAACCTGAAAAAGATCCCGGTATGGGTGGCCGATTATGTTCTTACCGGATATGGTACCGGAGCGATAATGGCAGTGCCCGCTCACGACACAAGAGATTTCGAATTTGCACAAAAATTTGGCCTCACAATTACCTGTATCCAGGATCCGGATATAAATGAACCTGACCAGAAAACAAGGATTCTTGCCGGTAAAGAATGCTGGACAGAAGATGGTATTTATATCAACTCTTCCGACAAGGTAACCGAAATTGACATTAACGGCCTTAAAAAGGAGGCAGGGATCTCAAAAATGACATCCTTGCTTGAATCCCTCAATATTGGAAAGGCAAAAGTAAACTATAAGCTTCGCGACTGGCTCTTTAGCAGGCAGCGCTACTGGGGCGAGCCATTCCCTGTCATTCACTGGGAAGATGGTGATATAACTCTCGCCGATGTAGGCGAACTACCCGTAATGCTTCCTGCGATGGAAAAATATCTCCCTGGAGAAACAGGTGAATCCCCACTTGCAAATGCAACTGAATGGCTCACCGTAAAAGGCAAAGATGGCCGTACCGGGAGAAGAGAGACAAATACCATGCCTCAATGGGCAGGATCGTGCTGGTACTATCTCAGGTACATCGATCCACATAACAACAAAGAAATCCTTGATCCTGAGAAGGTAAAGTACTGGATGCCTGTCGATCTGTACATAGGTGGAGCCGAACACGCAGTTCTGCATCTTCTCTACAGCCGTTTCTGGCATAAGGTGCTTTACGATCTCGGTATTGTTAACACAGATGAACCCTATCAGAGGCTCTTCAACCAGGGCATGATACTCGCATTTGCCTATGAGACATCAAAGGGAGCCAAAGTAGCCAGCGACCTTGTTGAGGAGAAGGATGGAAAATATTTCAACCGGGAAACAGGAGAAGAGTTGAGGCAGATAGTTGCCAAAATGTCAAAGACGCTTAAGAATGTAGTCAATCCCGATGATGTAACTGCCAGATATGGCGCAGATTCACTGAGGCTTTACGAGATGTTCATGGGACCGCTTGATGTTACAAAGCCCTGGGACGACAAGGGCGTTAAGGGCGTATTTGGATTCCTGGCTCGCACTTTCAGATTTTTCTCGGAAGAGGCAAACCTTACTGATGGTGAAGAGGACAGGGAGACCCTGAAGGTTGAGGGAGATATAGAGAATCTTCGCTTTAATACAGCTATTTCGGCAATGATGATCTTCCTGAATCTGATCACAAAGAAAGGCCGGGTAACGAGGGATACAGCAAGGAATTTTATAAAGGTGCTTTCACCATTCGCTCCTCATATGGCCGAAGAGATCTGGAGCATGCTCGGAGGAAAAAACACACTTGCCTATGAATCTTGGCCGGCATTTAACGAAGATTATCTCAAGGAGGATCTCTTCGAATATCCTGTTTCATTCAACGGGAAACTGAGGTTTAAGATTGAACTTCCGCTTACAATGCCAAAAGATGAAATAATTAAGATTGTGCTGGCGGACCCGAGAGCTGAGAAATGGCTTGAGGGTAAAGCACCTTCAAACATAATAGTTGTGCCTGGCAGGATAATAAATATTGTTATAAAGTAATTTACGGCAGCTTTAAATGGATTTCAGCCTGAGATCAATTGTCAGAAGGCAATTTCACAAGGTCATATTGCCATTAATTCCTGTTTTTGCTATCGCAACGGCCATTTCTTGCACTTCTAATAATGTGAAGGAGATGTCTGTTGCTAAAGTCAGACCAGCGGAAAAAAGGTCGTATTATACGTCACCTTCGTCCCTCCTGTTTGGAATAAATGCCGATTCGTTCAATGTGATACATGGCAGGATAAGGGCAAACAGCTTTTTATCCGATCTGCTCTCAGGCTATGGAGTCACTCCTGGCGAGACGGATCTGATAATAAGGAATTCCAAAAATATTTTCAATGTAAGAGAGATCAGATCAGGTAATAACTTCACTGTACTGACAAATAAGGACAGTGAAGCAAAGCTCAGGTACTTTATTTATGAGAACGACCCGACTCTCTATTACATATTCAGCTTTAACGATTCTATTCATATTACACCTTTCAGGGTGACTCCGCGAACTGAGATAAAAAACTCTTCACTTACTATAGAGACATCTCTGTGGGATGCCCTTATCGGGAAGGGTCTTAATCCGGAACTGGCAGTGGATCTGTCTGATATCTACGCCTGGACTGTTGATTTCTTCGGTCTGCAGAAAGGCGACAGGTTCAAATTTATTTACGAGGAAAATTTTATCGGCGAAAAGTCGATCGGTACCGGGAGAATAATAGCAGCCAAATTCTTTTCAGCCGGAAAGGAGATATGCGCAATACCAATTATACAACAGGGAAAAGAGAGCTATTACGACTGCCACGGAAACAGCCTCAGAAAGGAGTTTCTTAAAGCCCCTCTACATTTCTCCAGGATCGCATCCGGATTCTCTTCTGCCAGGATGCATCCCA
>JBBIIS010000184.1:0-5027 GCA_037446375.1 Bacteroidota bacterium
AGTTCCACGGCTATTAAAAGGGCTACAAGAAAAAGAAGGAAAGACTCGCCAATTGTAGCACGCAGCAGTGAAGCCCTGGTTGCCCCTATCACCTTCATGACGCCTGTCTGTTTTATTTTATCCTGCCACTGTGATGATGAAATATTAACAAAATTGATAAGGGCGATTATAAGAACAAGCGCTGCCACAAGAAGCAAAATCTGAATTTTTCTTTTGTCTCCGCTTACAAGATAATTACTGCCCAAAAGCAACAATTTTGAAAGGTAGACTTTTTTAAGGGGAGTCAGCTTTGTGTTTTCCCAGTTTTTTCTGCCCTCGGGAGGGAAAAGTGTCAATATTGATTTTTCAGTCTTCTCAGGATCTGTTCCTTTTTCAAGGAGAAGAAAAGTCTGGAAATCGCACCAGCCCCATTCAGTGTATTCACCTCCGTTTTCCTGGACTATCTTTCTTGTTGCAATATTTGTAACAGCACTGAAAACGAGACATGTATTCACCTTTGGTTCCTCAATGACTGCACTTACAGTCAGACTTTTATCATTGTTCAGCTTTATCTGTTTACCCATTGCTCCTTTATTTCCGAAGAGCTTATGCGACAATTCATCTGTTATAACTATTGTCAGAGGGTCCTTCATCGCAGTTTTAGGATCTCCCTCAATAAACTTATATGTAAACAATCTGAAGAAATCCTCATCTGCAAATATAAGATCTGATGTTATCGGATCATTGTTCTCAACCTGAAATACCGGAGACTCCCATGTTCCGCTTATCCTGACCGTTGCCTCCGCCTCCGGAACTTTGGCATCGATCTGCTCTTTCAGAATACCAGGTGTATATATATGGTCACCTAAACCATACAGATAGACCCGATCCGCATTCTTGTGATGACTGTCAGTTGTAAGCTCACTGTAGCAATAAACTGAAAGTATAATTACAAGTGCCAGACTTATTGATAATCCCAGGAGATTAATAAGGTTGGTTACCGGTTTCCTTGTAAAATTCCGGAAGAGTGCGTTTAAGAGTTGCCTCACGATTTGAAAATTTGAAGTTTCCTTTTAATACCAAAATGCATTACGATAATTATGCCACATTCGTATATAATTGATATAATGACAACTGGAATCTAAGTCCTATCGGAATGGTAAATTAATTTTACTGTTGAGTGTAAATTTTTTTTACGTTATATTGATTTTGGTATAGTAATAGAATACATTTATGCCTTAATATAATTCTGCATGCCAGACCAGAAAGATAGCATTCTTATAATAGACGACAATAAAAGCATTTTGAGTGCACTTGAGATATTACTCACTCCGGTATTTAACCAGGTTACACTGTTGTCAAATCCGAACCAGATACTCAATGAGTTATCAAGAAGGGATTACAGTCTTGTTATTCTTGACATGAACTTTAAAGCCGGAATTAACACCGGTAATGAAGGATTTTACTGGCTAAGAAAAATCATAGAGAACAGGCCTGAAATTTCCGTTGTAATGATTACCGCTTATGGTGATGTGGAGATGGCAGTCAAGGCTCTTAAATCGGGCGCCTCTGACTTCATCCTTAAACCATGGGATAATGAAAAAATGCTTGCAACCCTGAAACTGGCAATTCAGCTTAACTCCTCAAAAAAAGAGGTACGGAAACTTAAAGAGAGAGAAAGCGAACTTAAAAAGGAGATTAATCGAGAACAGCGACTCATAATAGGCTCTTCTCCGCAGCTGATGAGTGTTCTGAATATTGTCAGAAAAGTTGCCAGGACAGATGCCAATGTACTTATAACGGGAGAAAATGGCACGGGAAAAGAATTGATTGCACAGGAACTCCACCATTTATCAGGCAGATCAAGAGAAATTCTTGTGAGTGTTGATATGGGTGCTTTAAGCGAGTCTCTTTTTGAAAGCGAGCTGTTTGGACATGTAAAAGGCTCATTCACTGATGCTCATGATAACCGGAAGGGTAAATTTGAAATTGCAGATAAGGGTACATTGTTTCTTGACGAGATAGGGAATCTGTCTCTGCATCTCCAGTCAAAATTGCTCTCAGCAATAGAGAATCGAAAGTTTTCAAGAATAGGATCCAATGAGCTGATTCCCGCTGATATCAGGCTGATATGCGCAACGAACATGGATCTTGAGAAATTGGTTCATGAAGGCCTTTTCAGGGAGGACCTTCTGTATAGGATTAATACTATACAGATAGAACTGCCTCCCCTACGCAACAGAGGAAATGACATTATAATACTGGCTGATTTTTTTCTGAGAAAATATGCAGGCAAATACAACAAGCCGAATCTTAAAATTAACCAGCAGGCGCTCGAAAAAATGCTGAATTATTCATGGCCAGGAAATATCAGGGAACTCCGCCATACGATTGAAAAAGCGGTCATACTCTGTGAATCATCAATAATCAAGCCCGATGACCTGTATTTGCGAAATACAGGATCATTCACAATAAGTAACTCCATCACAACTCTCAAGGAGATGGAAAAACTTATGATCCACCAGGCTCTTGAAAAGAACGGCGGAAACCACACTGCCGCAGCTGAGCAGCTTGGAATAACAAGACAGACTCTTTATAACAGGCTAAAGAATTGGAATAATGATAAGTAAAAGAATTTATCTGAATATTATTATCCAGGTTCTCCTGATTGTCCTTATCTCAGTTCTTCTGGGATACGTTGCAGCGATTGAAAAGTCAGTCCGTCTGGCAATCCTCTGCATTCTGGTCCTTGCCTTCCTGACCTTAAATCTTATTTTCTACCTGAACAGAACCAACCGGAATATAAGATTTTTCTTCGATTCAGTCAGAAATGATGATTCAAGTATTTCATTTCCTGAAGAAAAGGGGAACAGTGGTTTAAGTGAACTGTACCGAAGCATGAACAGGGTAAATAAACAGATTCAGCAGCTTAAAATAGAAAACAGGCAGCAGGAACAGTACTTTCAGAAAATCCTTGAGCATCTTGCAGCCGGGATCATTACATATAATAAGAATGGATTTATACTTCATGCCAATTCATCCGCTCTTAAGCTCCTGTCAACGGAGGTCCTTACTCACATAAAACAAATTGAAAGGTTCGACACAAGACTTTTCCAGACTATAAATAATCTAAAACCCTTCGAAAGAAAGCTTGTCGCTATTAATAATGAGCAGGGAGAAGTGCAGCTATCACTGAAATCGACAACATTCTCCGCTGAAGCGAATGAACTCATAATTCTTTCCATACAGGATATTAAGAGTGAACTTGACGAGAAGGAACTCGAATCGTGGATGAAACTTATCAGGGTACTTATCCATGAGATAATGAACTCAATCACACCTATTACTTCACTTTCGGAAAGCCTGACAAGTATCTATATAAGGGAAGGGCGGCCCATATCGCCCGGGAATGTCACCGACAAGACGATTTCGACAACTATACAGGGGCTGAATGTTATAAAGAAACAGGGAAAGGGGCTGATGTCCTTTGTGGAATCCTACAGAAAACTGACACGGATACCCGTTCCAGAAAAGAAATTATTCAGGGTCGCGGACCTTGTCACAAGAGTCCAGATCCTCTTTAATTCAATCGAGAAAAAAAGCAGAATGGAAATCTCTTATCAGTTGAATCCACCTGACCTTGAGATTTTTGCTGATGATGATCTTATATCACTGGTTCTTATAAACCTCCTTAAGAATGCAGCAGAAGCCAATGAAGACAATCCCGGTGCAATAATAAGATTAACCGCAGGAAAAGACAACGATAACAATCCTGAAATTTGTATTGCTGATAATGGCCCGGGTATAAGTCCTGAAAACCTTGATGAGATCTTTGTTCCGTTTTTTACAACAAGGGAGAATGGATCCGGGATCGGTCTAAGTATCTCAAAGCAGATAATGAGCGCTCATGGAGGAACTCTTAAAGTAAGATCCATTCCCTATAAGGAGACTCTCTTTTGCCTGAGCTTCAGGTCCTGAGAAAATTCCGGTAAATAGGTATTATCTTGGCTGTCACTTTTGATCGGATGAAAGAAAACGAAATAAACATAATATACAGGAAGCATCCTGCTGTTCAGCAGCTTTCGGAAGCAATTTCAAAATCAGATACCTCAAGGGTCTATGTCGATGGAACAGCGGGCTCTGCAAGAGCCATGATAACGGCTTCCGTATTCAGTGAAATGCAGAATATTCACCTTGCAATACTCCCTGAAAAGGAAGATGCTGCATACTTTTATAACGATCTTGTTTCACTTCTTGGAGAAGATCAGGTGTTTTTCTTCCCCTCTACCTATAAAAGATCGGTCCAGTATGGCCAGACAGAGCCCGCGAATATTGTTCTGAGGACAGAAGTTCTTAATTATCTCTCGTCGGGAAAGAGAAAAGGGATAATAGTCTCCTACCCCGAATCCGTAATGGAAAAGGTTGTAAGCAGGAAGACCCTGAAGAAAAATACCTTCAACATTTCAAAAGGTGATAAAATTTCACTTGAATTTCTCGAAGAGATCCTGCATGAATACAGGTTTGAAAGGGTAGATTTTGTTTATGAGCCGGGGCAGTATTCGATAAGAGGAAGCATAGCTGACATTTTTTCCTTCTCATCGGATATGCCTTACCGTGTCGATTTCTTTGGCGAAGAGGTGGATTCAATAAGAACGTTCAGCACTGAAGACCAGCTGTCGGTAACAATACTAAATCAGATTACTGTTATTCCCAATATCCAGGACATCTCCATAGATATAATTAATGACACTTTCACCGATTTCATCCCCCAGTCATCAGTGGTATGGATCGAGAACTCGATATTTATAAAGGATAAGATCAACAATATCTACCAGCAGTCGGGCCAGAAAGATGAGACTGAACTTATATATGATAAAAAAGAGATCATAATAACTGGGAACCGCTTTGTAACTGAGTGTGAAAAGTTCAGGATAATAGAATTCGGCAAGCAGGGCCTTTTCACATCAGGGGAAAAGATAAGTTTTCATATAGAACCTCAGCCTGCCTTCAATAAAAATTTTGAACTTTTATCATCACAGCTTCATACA
>JBBIIS010000185.1:0-1555 GCA_037446375.1 Bacteroidota bacterium
ATCCCTTCCCTGTATCCTCTCTTGAATAATGGTACCAGCGAGGAATCGAGTGAAACAGTTACGCTATTGTGACTTATATGAAGGTTAATAAGAATATCCGGGTCTGAGGTGCTAACGGATGGTCGCTTTCCGTTCCTGTTCCTAAAAAAGTCAGCTATTGCATCCTTTGCCTTCAGGCCGGCAAAACCTGTATGATTAAAGAGGTCTGAATTTACAACAGGAACAATGGAAAATGTATCATCGCTGCTCATATAGTTGTCCCAGCTTATCTTAAGAATGCCGTTATAGAGATCATCGGCCGAGCTTATCCTGAAGGATGCAATCTCAAAAAGAACGGACAACGCTGTCCTCGACATATAATTTACGGTGTACAGAATCGGAAGTTCACCCCGGAAAAAAACAGCCCTGTTAGCAACAGTAACCCCTTCAGCTCCAATGGCGGTAAGTTCGGCTGCAACAACCTTCTCCAGACCAAAAAGTGTTTTTGCTATGAATTTCATGAATCAGATATCAGAACAATTAAAATCTTAAGAACTTACACAGGGAGCAGAGTTTTCACGGAGGGCCACGGAGAACGTCGTTTATAATGTCATTGCCCTTTAAGCCTTTCCGCCGCTATACCGTTACGCCGTTGTTCCTTATTTCGACCCCAGAAGCCTGTTATATTCCTTCGGATCAGAGAGTACCTTGAGTGCCTTGTTAATCATCTCGTCACCCTCATTTATTATCCTGAAGTACTCATTTGACTGCCACAGGTTATTTGCCACAATTGCCTTAAGCACCTTCAGAGTCTCTTTTTCAGATGTTTTGAACTGTGCTTCATTGTATTTCACTCCTGCATCTTCACCAGCCTTTATGAACAACTTAACCTCTTCTGGTGTAAATTCAAATTTGCTTTTGAACTCATCAAATCCCTTAAATTCGGCCAATATCCTTTTCCTGTTTTTATCGGCATACTCAAGTGTGAATGAATTAAACACCCCCTTTCTGATAAGATTCCCATAGTATTCGGAGTAAAATGATGTATCTGCCGGCACAAAAACATCGGGCATCAGGCCGCCGCCGCCATAAACAATTCTCTTGTTTACCAGCGTATTGTATTTCAGGGAATCGGGGAGATGAATTGAATCTGCAACCTGAGTCTCTCCATCAGAGAAGCGCTTATAAAAATTCGCCATGTATTTGTCGTATCCGTCTTTATAGGGATTCTGTATTGACCTCCCTGTTGGAGTATAATATCTCGCAATTGTAAGCCGGATCTGTGATCCATCTGTCAGATAGAAGCCGTTCTGAACAAGTCCCTTGCCGAAAGTTCTTCTTCCAATTAGTACACCCCTGTCCCAGTCCTGCATTGCGCCTGAAAGGATCTCGCTTGCAGATGCCGAGCCTTCGTCGACGAGGAGAACAAGCCTTGCCTTAGTCAGAATGCCCTTGCCGGTGGATTTGAACTCTTCCCTGGGTGTCTTCCGGCCCTGCATATAGACGACGAGTTTCTGTCCCTCGAGGAACTGGTTTGCTATCGCAACAGCAGCAAGCATATAACCGCCAGGATTGC
>JBBIIS010000185.1:1565-4982 GCA_037446375.1 Bacteroidota bacterium
GTGTTCTGAAACTTCATGAGTGCATCGAAAAACTCCTGTTCCGTTGTGGCGGCAAATTTATTCAGCTTGATATAGCCTGTTTCATTATTTAGCATATATGCTGCATCGAGACTGTTTATTGGAATTTTGTCCCTTATTATAGTATAAGTTGCTATGCCCTTTTCACCGGACCTGAATATTCCAACATCTACTTTGGTTCCCTTTGGCCCCATTAATCTCGTTCGTACGCCTGCAGTGGAGATTTTTATCCCGCATACTTTCTCGCTGTCGATCTTCACGATCCTGTCTCCTGCTCTGAGACCCAGCCTTTCAGATGGTCCGTTCTTTATAGGTTCAATAATAACTATCGTATCATGGAGGATATTGAATTGTATTCCGATACCGTCAAAGTTACCGTTCAGCGGTTCATTCATCTCCTTTACATCTTTTGCTGATATGTAGGTTGAGTGAGGATCAAGTGAATGCAGCACCTCAACTATAGCTTTCTCAGTCAGCGAATTCATATCTGCAGAATCGACATAGTAAGCATCAATAAGACCTAATACTCTCCCTATTTTAAATGTATTCTCATTCAGTAACTGTCCGTAGATCGATGTTGAAAATACAGTTGCCAGGATGGCTGCAAGTGTTAAAAAAAGTTTTCTATTCATTTTATGGCTGATAATGTTTTTTACTGTTCCTCATATACAACAAACATTCACTGCAGGGGAATGTTTAATGATCAATACTATTCCCATTCAATTGTTGAGGGCGGTTTGGAACTGATATCATAAACGACCCTGTTTATACCCTTTACCCTGTTTATTATCTCATTAGAAATAATTCCCAGAAATTCATACGGCAGGTGCGACCAGTCGGCTGTCATGCCGTCTGTTGATCCGACAGCTCTTAAAACAACTGCATTTTCGTAGGTCCTTTCATCACCCATAACTCCAACTGACCGGACAGGGAGAAGTATAACACCTGCCTGCCAAACCTTATCGTACAATCCGTGCTTTTTAAGTCCCTCTATAAATATCTCATCAGCCTCCTTCAGTATCCTTAGTTTATCCCTTGTAATGGGACCCAGCACTCTTATTGACAGGCCAGGTCCGGGGAATGGATGACGCTTCAAAATAAAATCAGGCATTTTGAGGGCCTCTCCCACTTTTCTGACCTCATCCTTGAAGAGAAGTCGCAGCGGTTCAACAACCTTCAGGTGCATCTTCTCGGGCAGGCCTCCAACATTATGATGGGATTTTATCGTGGCTGACGGACCTTTCACTGAAACAGACTCGATCACGTCGGGATAGATCGTTCCCTGGGCGAGCCACCTGACATCCTGCACTTTATGAGCTTCCTCGTCGAATACCTCAATAAAAACCCTTCCTATTACCTTTCTTTTTGTCTCCGGGTCACTAACCCCTTCGAGCTGATCGAGAAACCTGTCAGTTGCATCAACGCCTATGACGTTGAACCCAAGTCCTCGATATGATTCAAGAACACGATTGAACTCATCTTTTCGGAGAAGGCCGTTATCAACAAAAATACAAGTAAGGTTTTTTCCGATAGCCCTTGTAAGCAACGCTGCTGCAACCGATGAATCAACCCCGCCCGAAAGGCCGAGTATTACCCTGTCATTCCCAAGCTTATCTTTAAGACCCTTTACCGTTGAATCGACAAATGAGTCGGGTGTCCAGTCGCACCTGCATCCGCAAATGTCAGTAAGGTAATTATGAAGTATCTGTTTCCCTTCAGTTGTATGGTAAACTTCGGGATGGAACTGAATACCCCATGTTGGCTCGCCTTCTATATGATATGCCCCAATCTTCACATCTGATGTTGATCCTATTATCCTGTAGCCTGATGGAATTCTGGCAATGGTATCGCCATGCGACATCCAAACCTGCGTTCCTGTTGTAATATTTGTGAAAAGAGGATCTTTATTATCAATGAATACCAGGTTTGCCCTTCCATATTCGCGAGTTGCCGAAGGCAGAACCTCGCCACCAAAATTATGCGCAAGGTACTGGGCGCCATAGCATACTCCAAGAACTGGTACTCTCCCTTTTATATCCTTAAGATCAGGAAACGGAGCATTCTCATCCCGGACCGATGATGGGCTCCCTGAAAGTATGATACCCTTTACATCCTCACCGGGGACCGGAAAGTTGTTAAAGGGATATATCTCGCAATATACGTTCAGTTCCCTTACCCTCCTTGCAGTGAGCTGGGTATACTGGGAACCGAAATCGAGGATTAGTATTTTCTCCTGCACTCTCTTTAATTTTCTGTATTTATGATCAGCAAATATAACCAACTTTCAGGATGGTACGACATGTCGCACCTCATAGCATTTTCCCTCTTCTGCGGCAAAGGTCGCGGGAAAAAGCGTTCGTGCTTCAACAACGAGTGATTCTGCATCCTTGTATCTTGCAGAAAAATGACCGATAATAAGTTCTCCTGCTCCCGCTTCAAGTGCCACAGTTGCCGCATCTATTGTCGTTGAATGGCCCGTTAATGATGCGAGATCTTTTTTATCCCAGCCAAATGTGGCTTCGTGATACAGAAGGTCCACATTTTTAAAATAGGAAGAGAGTCTCCTGAAATATCTTGTATCGGAGCAATATGCGAATGAACAGGGCGCTGGAGCTGCTATAGTAAGTTCGCTGTTTGGGATCACTTTTCCAGCTTCGGTAATGAAATCTGCACCCTTTTTAATTGAAGGTATCCTTGACACCGGGATATTTAACCTGTCGATGCAATCCTTTATTATATTCCTGTCCGCCGGTTTCTCGGTAAATAAAAATCCGAAAGCCGGTACCCTGTGTTTAAGAGGGAATGATGATACAGTCATGTATTTGTCATTAAGTATCATTGCAGGGTCCTTTCCTTTAAGAGGATGGAAAGCAACATCAAAGTTAAGGTGTATATCAAAGTCGGCCAGGTGGGAAGTGAGCATGGGGCCAAAGTTCTCCGGGGCATAAAGGTGGATTGGAGCTCCTCTGCCCATCAGGTTGAATGTTGAAAGAAGTCCATAAAGGCCGAAAACATGGTCGCCGTGCAAGTGGCTTATAAAGATGTTATTGATCTTTGCGAACTTTATATGATGTTTCCTTAGCTGCAGTTGTGTACCCTCTCCGCAGTCTATCAAAAAAATCCGCTCATGTGCAGCAAGCACATGAGCGGATGGGTTTCTTTCTGATGTCGGCAAAGCAGAACTACTACCAAGTATGGTTAGATTCATCTGGGTTCTGCAATGCTGGCCTATTATGATATCATTTTTTCAGCTTCCTGTATGGTGCCTGTTATTGTAAGCACCGTATCGAGCTGAGAAATAGTGATAAGTCGTTCAACAGCTTCATTCAGCCCGCAGAGAACAAACGTACCACCGGCATTTTTACAAAGCCTGTTTGCCACCAGTATAGCGCTCAGACC
>JBBIIS010000186.1:0-4875 GCA_037446375.1 Bacteroidota bacterium
ATCTGTTGAATTTGAGAATAACAGCGAGGCAGCAGCAGCGAAAAAAACTGTGGTATCCGATCAGCCATCACTGAAAGGTGATTCCATCCCGGCCAAAGCTGACCAGACCGGAAAGAATATTGTAACGCCTTCCGAAAATAATATCTATTCAGTTATCGCCGGAAGTTTCAGATCTGAATCCAACGCCGGATTCCTTATGAAGAAGCTTGCTGATGAGGGTTATAGCCCTGAACTTATTACAGCCCCCAACGGATTTTACAGGGTTAGTGCACTCAGGTGCAGCAGTCTCACTGAGGCTATCCAGAAAAAAGACAGCATCAGCAAAATTTATGCCGGCAGCTGGATAACAAGAATTTCTTCGGCTGAAGCCGGCGGAAATTGAAAAATCGACAGGCATTAATTTACAGTAGGATCCGGCTGCCGGCGGGGAACGGCGCAAAATAAATTCCGGGATTTAGCCCAGACTCGTTTTTATATTATTTTATCATACTGCCATTACTGACCTTGTCGGCAGGAGATACAAGCACAAGCCTGCCATCCCTGTCCTCTGCACAAAGGATCATCCCTTTAGATTCAATCCCCTTTATTTTCCTTGGTTCAAGGTTGGCTATAATTGAGATTTGCCTGCCTATAAGGGCTTCAGGTTCGAAATACTCAGCAATGCCCGAAACAATTGTTCTTGTATCAAGCCCGCAGTCGATCTTTAATTTCAGAAGCTTTGTGGTTTTCGGAACTTTCTCAGCTTCAAGAACTGTCGCACTCCTTATATCTAGCTTTGAAAAATCATCGAATGAGATAGCATCCTTTCCCGGTGCGACTTTAGCCTGTGCAGCCTCGTTTGCTTTCTTTGTAAGCATAAGCTTCTCAGCCTGCCTGGCTATTTCATCGTCCTCTATCTTCCCGAAAAGCAGCTCCGGCTTGCTTACCTGGTGATCGCGGGGAAGAAGATCAGTATTCCCGGCATCGCTCCAGCTGAATTCCTTTAATCCGATCCATTCCCTCAGCTTCTTCATGGAGAAGGGAAGGAATGGATCACAGATGACAGAAAGGTTGGCCGTTATCTGGAGAGATATATTCATAATTGTCTCAACTTTTTTCGGATCTGTCTTTACAAGTTTCCAGGGTTCCCTGTCAGCAAGATACTTGTTCCCAAGCCTTGCAAGGTTCATAGCTTCCCTCAGTGCCTCCCTGAAACGGAAAGAGTCGAGGTTCGATTCAACACTCTCCTTAAGCCTGGTTATTGATGCAAGTGCTTCATTGTCATAATCGTCGGTGAGTCCTCTCCCGGGTATTTTTCCGGAATAATAGTTATTTGTAAGAACTAGTGTACGGTTGACAAAGTTTCCGAGTATCGCCACAAGTTCGCTGTTATTGCGCGACTGGAAATCCTTCCAGGTAAAGTCATTATCCTTTGCCTCGGGTGCATTTGCACAGAGGGCATATCTTAAAACGTCCTGCTTTCCCGGGAAATCGGCAAGGTACTCATGAAGCCATACGGCCCAGTTCCTTGATGTTGAGATCTTATCGCCTTCCAGGTTGAGGAACTCATTTGCCGGAACATTATCGGGAAGTATATATGATCCTTCTGCCTTTAGCATTGCAGGAAATATTATACAGTGGAATACTATGTTATCCTTGCCAATGAAATGGACCATTCTTGTCTCGGGGTCCTTCCAGTATTTTTCCCAGTCGGGGGTCAGTTCCCTTGTCGCTGAGATGTATCCAATAGGTGCATCGAACCAGACATAGAGCACCTTTCCTCCGGCGCCTTTTACGGGAACCGGAACGCCCCAGTCGAGGTCGCGGCTGACAGCTCTTGGCTGAAGACCCTGGTCCAGCCAGGATTTACATTGTCCGTATACATTTGTTTTCCACTCCCTGTGGTCCTCAAGTATCCATTTCCTCAGCCATGGCTCATAAGTGTCAAGGGGAAGGTACCAGTGAAGTGTATCCCTCAGGACAGGTTTGCTTCCGCTTACTGTTGAGCGCGGATTTATAAGATCGTTTGGGCTAAGCGATGTGCCGCATTTTTCGCACTGGTCGCCATATGCGTTTTCATTTCCGCAGTGTGGGCAGGTTCCTGTAATATACCTGTCGGCAAGAAAGCATCCAGCCTCTTCGTCGTAATACTGGCTTGATGTTTTTTCTATGAATTCACCTTTATTGTAGAGCTTAAGGAAGAATTCAGTTGCAGTTTCATAATGGATCTTGTTTGATGTCCTTGAGTAGATATCGAAAGCAATACCGAAATCGGCAAAGGCTTTTTTATTAAGCTCATGATACCTGTCAACAACCTGCTGAGGCGTGATACCCTCGTTTCGCGCCTTCAGTGTAATTGGTACACCGTGCTCATCGGAGCCGCAGATTGAGATAACATCTTCACCTTTCAGCCTCATATACCTTGTGTAAATATCGGAGGGGATGTAAACACCGGCAAGGTGGCCGATATGAATAGGTCCGTTTGCATATGGAAGTGCTGATGTGACTATGTGTCTCTTAAATTTCTTCATGGCTCTGATAATGAACAGATCGCAAAATTATAAACTTCACAAATATAATAAAATTCGCCTGCCTCGCTCCGTGGGCCGGTTTATGAATTAAATTTACATTTGATAATTGATCATATGCCAAAAAAAAAGATACAGCCGCCATTTCTTAAAAAGGGTGATGAGGTAGGAATAATATCACCCTCATTCGCAATTGATGCTGATAAGATCCCCGGAGCCGTGACTCTTCTGGAAAGCATGGGACTTAGAGTCCGCATCGGGAAAAACGTGCTGAAGAGAAATGGCCCTTTTGCCGGAAGTGATGAGGAACGGCTTTCTGATCTTCAGGAGATGACAAGCGACAGTAACATCAAAGCTGTCTTCTGTTCCCGCGGAGGATACGGAGTTTCAAGGATAATTGAAAAGGTCGATTTCAGCTGTCTGAAAAGATTTCCTAAATGGTATGTCGGATTCAGCGATATAACGGTCCTTCATTTATGGCTGAGCGAGGTTTGCGGAATTATCTCCCTCCATGCTGAAATGCCTCTTAACTATGGCAGCCACAAAAAGAGCTTTGAAACATACGACACTCTGCGCAGATCGCTTTTCGGAGAGTACGGCTCCTGTTCCTGGAATGGCTCATCTGTAAGAGGAAAGACAGCAAAGGGAGAGATCACCGGGGGGAATCTTTCTCTTGTTTACAGCCTTGCCGGAACAAAGGCCATGCCATCGGCAAAGGATAAAATTCTTTTCCTTGAGGATGTTGGAGAGTACTTTTATCATATCGACAGGATGCTGACATCGCTAAAGATGGCAGGAGCTCTTGATAGCCTTTCGGCACTCATTCTTGGCGGCTTCAGCGATATAGCGGAGGGGAAGACCCCGTGGGGAAGGAGCATTGAGGATACCATCTCAGATATTGTATCATGCTACGACTACCCCGTTTTCTTCGGGTTTCCGGGAGGGCATGTTCACGACAACCGGGCGTTATATATAGGGCGAAAGGCTAAAGTTTTAATTGATGGAAATAAATTTACGCTCAGGTACATTTAATTGATTAATCCATGACCCCCATTCCGCTCTTCCCCTGCGTGTAGGCTGTTTCTTAACGCTCGGCCCTCCCCGTGGGGAAACAGGAAAGGTGGTAATCTGTCCACAACAGCTTTAATATTATAAAAGCTTCAGAAGGCCGAGAGCAGCAGATCGAGGTCCTTGGATAGTATCCCAAATTTTTGTCCAAGCGTTTCGTTAGTGAGGATGCCATTATAAAGGTAGGCACCATTGCGAAGCCCGGTATCATTTTTCAGGAACTGGGTAACGCTTCCCGTATCGGCTATATTCTGAAGAAGAGGGGTGAATATATTGCTTAGTGCAATCGAGGCTGTTCTTGCAACCCGTGATGGGAGGTTCCATGCTGAGAAATGTATAACGCCATGCTTCTCATAAACCGGGTCCTTCATGGCCCTGCATTCAGTTGTTTCTATGCAGCCTCCGCGGTCGATGCTCAGGTCTATAATGACAGCTCCCCTTTTCATCATCCTTATCATGTCTTCGGTTATGTAGTACCACGGTTTCAGATCTTCGAGCTCAATTGCTCCGATAAGGACATCTGCCGATCTCAATGCCTTGTTGAGTACCTGGGGATGAAAAACTGATGTCTGAAGCCTCATGCCCAGAAGGTTTTGGAATCTTCTGAGCTTATCCAGCGAGTTATCGAATATCATTACCCCGGAACCCAGACCGATTGCAGCCCTGGCGGCATATTCACCTGCTGTATTGGCGCCTATAATAATAACCTGGGTAGGAGTTACCCCCGTTATTCCGCCGAGCATAACGCCCTTGCCCCCATGATGGTTGCTCAGGTAATCGGATGCGAGAAGTATCGATGTCACTCCGCATATCTCGCTCATCGATTCAACAACCGGCATAATGCCATTTGCATCCTTTATCTTCTCAAAGGCTATGGCCGTGACTTTTTTCCTTATGAGCTTAGCAAGGGTCTCCTCAGTAAGCTTAAGTACATTGAGATAAGATATTACGGTCTGGTTTCCTTTCAGATAATCAGTTTCATGTTCAATGAACGGGGCAACTTTTATAACAACGTCGCCGCTGTAAACCCTTGCCGGGGAATCAGTTATTATAGCTCCGTTCTCGCTGTAATCTTTGTCGGTATAATTCGCGCCAAGGCCGGCGCCTTTCTGAATAATGACTTCATTCCCGTTCTCAACAAGCAGGTTCACCGATTCGGGAGTTATGGCTATCCTTTTTTCATCGTCGCTGTTGTCGCTTGGGATTCCGATAGTTATCTTCCGATATTTGACAGTGGTCTCGAGGTGCTCTTCCTTTGGCATGAAAGACGTATTACCGAAACTCCTCCTGCTGTTGTTTC
>JBBIIS010000187.1:0-4837 GCA_037446375.1 Bacteroidota bacterium
GGCACACTCAATATTAAGTCTCTTGCAATATCTTCTTCAGATTCGCTTGTTTACAGAATAGTTGCTCAGGACAGCTCATCCCTTAAGAATAAAAGCTATTCACCTGCCTCAGGTTACTATGCAATTAAACCTGAAAAGACATTTAATGTTACTAACAGCTTCACGACTGATTTCACAAGGAGCGACAGCGCTTTTATAAACCGTGGATTCTCAATCGCTACTCCCGCTGGTTTTTCTGACCCAGCCCTTCACACAAGGCATCCTTACGAGAGCCCCGAAAAAGACAATGACAGCATCGTTTATACATCAGTCCTAAGATTTCCTCTCAGGGTTGATGACTCCGGAATAAACTTCAACTTCAATGAGATTGTGCTTGTCGAGCCGGGTGAACAAGGCTCAGTTTATGGATCACCAAACTTTTACGACTATGTTGTTGTGGAAGGTTCACGTAATTTCGGTGAAAGCTGGTTCCCTTTTGCAGCCGGTTATGACAGCAGGATCTCTTTGACCTTTATGAGCGACTACAACAGCTCAATGAACGGCATGAATTCAACATTCCAGGGGACTGCCAGTATGTTTCAGAAGCATATTATTACAGTGGGCACTTTTACAAGATTTAATAAGGGGGATACGCTTCTTGTAAGGTTCAGGCTGTTTTCAGATCCCTATGCCCACGGATGGGGATGGGCAATCGATGACCTGACAATTGGTTCAGTTGCCTCAGATGTAAAAGGAGTCGAAACAAGTGATATTGGCATTTATCCCAACCCGGGTAACGGACTTATAAAAATCCGGCAATCGAATACCGGAGGTCAGGAGGCAAAATACCGTGTTCTTAATCTTTCAGGCATACAGCTTCTTAACGGCCGGCTAACTCCTGGTTTTGACGGAGTTATTGATATATCATCTCAGCCGCCGGGAATATATATTATTTGGATAATCTCAGGTAATAGCTCCTATCCTTTCAGGTATTTAAAGATGAATTAGCATTATCGCCCCGCTCTTATGGCGGGGTTTTTGATATTATATCCTTCTATTAGCAACTGATTGTTGCAAAATAAAATTAATTTTGCGAAAATTTTAACTAAGTAAATACTCTTCAAAATGAGCATAATAAACAAGGTCCTTGGTGCTTTTCTTGGGAATAAATATGAAAGGGATATGAAGGAGATAGAGCCTTATGTAGGCAGGATACATAAGGAATTCAATCAGCTTCAGGGCCTTACCAACGATCAGTTAAGGGACAAAACGGCAGAGCTCAAAAGTGATATTCTGAAAGGCATTGCAGATGATGAGGCGGAGATAAAGATTCTTAAAGAGAAGGCTGAAAAGGAGGAAGATGTATATGCCAAAGAGGATATTTACAATGAGATAGATAAGCATGAAAAGCGCATTGAAGAGAAGCTTGAAGAAATCCTCGATGAATGCCTCCCAAGAGGTTTTGCCATAGTTAAAGAAACTGCCAGGCGATTCAAGGAAAACAGTGAGATAGAGGTAACGGCACGACAATATGACAGAGATCTTGCTGCCACAAGGCCATCAATAGTCGTAAAAGGCGAAAAAGCAATATGGAGCAACAAATGGATAGCAGGAGGAAATGAAATCACCTGGGATATGGTCCATTATGATGTACAGCTGATAGGAGGGGTGGCGCTTCATAAAGGAAAGATAGCTGAGATGGCAACCGGAGAAGGGAAAACCGTTGTAGCAACATTGCCCGTCTTCCTGAATGCACTTGCCGGAAGAGGGGTGCATATTGTAACCGTAAATGATTATCTCTCTAAACGAGATTCAGAATGGATGGGGCCAATATATGAGTTCCACGGACTTTCCGTAGACTGTATAGACAAGCATCAGCCGAATTCAGCCGATCGCAGAAAGGCTTATTATGCAGATATCACCTTCGGAACAAATAACGAATTTGGATTTGACTACCTCAGGGACAATATGGCAATCAACCCCGAGGATCTTGTTCAGCGCAGGCACCACTACGCAATCGTTGACGAGGTCGACTCTGTACTTATTGATGATGCCAGAACTCCCCTGATCATTTCAGGTCCGACAGCGCAGGCCGACAACCAGCAGTTCGATGAGCTGAAGCCAAAGGTTGAGAAACTTGTTTCTGCCCAGAAAAGACTTGTGACACAAATACTCGCTGATGCCAAGAAAATAATATCCGATGGTAAGAATGAGGAGGGCGGACTTCTCCTTCTCAGGGCTTTTAAAGGACTTCCAAAAAACAGTGCGCTGATAAAGTTCCTAAGCGAGGAGGGAGCCAAATCACTTCTGCTCAAGACTGAGAACTTTTACATGCAGAACAACAGCAAGGAGATGCCTAAGGTGACTGAAGAACTCTTCTTTGTTATTGATGAGGTAGCCAATACAATAGAACTTACAGAAAAGGGTCTTGACCTCATTTCGACATCAGTTGAAGATGTCAGCTTCTTCATCCTTCCTGATGTAGGAACAAAAATAGCTGAACTTGAGAAATCGGGTTTAAATGACCGTGAAAAGCTAAAGGCTAAAGATGAGCTTCTTCAGGACTATTCGGTAAAATCCGACAGGGTGCATACAATGACGCAGCTTCTTAAGGCCTATACACTTTTTGAAAAGGATGATGAGTATGTTGTAATGGATAACAAGGTCAAGATAGTTGATGAACAGACGGGACGTATACTTGAAGGAAGACGTTATTCTGACGGTCTGCATCAGGCTATCGAGGCAAAGGAGAACGTTAAGGTTGAAGCTGCAACCCAGACGTATGCTACAATTACGCTTCAGAATTATTTCAGGATGTACCATAAGCTTGCCGGAATGACAGGTACCGCTGAAACTGAAGCAGGTGAGCTCTGGAATATCTATAAGCTTGATGTTGTGGTGATCCCTACAAACGTGTCCTGTATAAGGAAAGACCGGGAAGATATTGTTTACAAGACCAAGCGCGAGAAATATAATGCTGTAATTGATGAGATTCAGCAGATGTACAACCAGGGAAGACCTGTTCTGGTAGGAACAACTTCTGTTGAGATATCTGAGCTTCTTAGTCGCATGCTTAAAATAAAGGGGCTCAAGCATAATGTCCTTAACGCAAAGCTGCATCAGCGTGAAGCTGAGATAGTAGCAGAAGCAGGTAAGACAGGCACTATAACAATTGCCACAAACATGGCTGGAAGGGGAACGGATATAAAGCTTACCGCTGCTGTCAAAGAGGCAGGAGGTTTGGCCATAATCGGAACTGAACGACACGAATCCAGGCGCGTTGACAGGCAGCTCAGAGGACGCGCAGGACGACAGGGTGACCCGGGTTCATCGCAGTTCTTTGTATCGCTTGAAGATGAGCTCATGCGGCTCTTTGGCTCCGAGAGAATAGCAGGCATTATGGACAAGCTTGGTCTCAAGGATGGTGAAATGATCCAGCATTCCATGATCACAAAATCCATTGAGCGTGCCCAGAAAAAAGTGGAAGAAAATAACTTTGGCATCCGTAAGAGGTTACTTGAATATGATGATGTTATGAACTCCCAGAGGGAGGTCATCTATAAAAAGCGTAAGCATGCCCTCCTGGGTGAAAGACTCACTGTCGACGTAGCCAATATGATGTATGATGTTACTGAATCACTCGTGGAACAATATCATAAGGATGGCGATTTTGAGGGATTTGATTTCGATCTTATCCGTTCCTTCTCGATGGATTCCCCGATTCCGAGAGAGGAATTCATCAAGTTGAATACTGCTGACGTAACCGAATCCGTCTATACCAGGGTGCTTGAGACATACAAGAGAAAAGAAGAGGCAATTTCAGCACAGGCATATCCTGTTCTCAAAGACGTCTACGAGAGAATGTCGCATGTATATGAAAATGTAGTAGTTCCGATATCAGACGGTATCAGGGTCTTCCAGGTCATTACAAACCTAAAGGCAACAACTGAATCTGAAGGGAGAGAGCTGGCCCGTGCATACGAAAAGACAGTTGTTTTAGCCACAATTGATGATGAATGGAAAGAACATCTGAGAGAGATGGACGAACTGAAACAATCAGTTCAGAATGCCACATATGAACAGAAGGATCCTCTTCTTATCTACAAATTTGAATCATATGAGCTCTTCAGAAGCATGGTCACAAAGGTAAATAAGGATGTTGTAAGCACACTTATGAAGGGCCACATCCCATCACAGAATACCGATCAGGTTAAAGAGGCTGAAAGAAGAAGGCAGGTCGATGCGAGCAATCTGCGTGCCTCAAAAAGTGATTTTACGCAATACAGCAGTACAGGAGGAGGCTCAGGAGAAAGAGAAAGAAGGACCGAGCCTGTAAGGGTTGAGAAAAAAGTAGGAAGGAATGATCCATGCCCATGCGGAAGCGGGAAGAAATATAAGAATTGTCATGGACAGTCACAATCAGGGGCCGCAGCTCCGGCTCCAGGCTTATAGAGACTATTTTATCTCCTCCATTGCCTTTTGAATCCTGGAATATATTGTCCTGCTTACCGGAACAAGCGGAAGCCTCACTGTATTCTGGCAGAGGTTGAGTATATTAAGCATAGCTTTTACCCCTGCAGGACTTCCGTCAATAAATAGAAGTTCTAACATCTCAAGGAACCTGAACTGGATCTCCCTGGCAGATTTGAAGTTTGATTTTAGGGACTGGTTTACCATCTCACTCCATTCAGCAGGAAAAGCATTGGCAAGAACGGAAATAACTCCATTGCCACCTGCCGCAATTATAGGAAGCGTATTCAGATCGTCACCTGAGATAACACTGAAGTTCTCAGGCTTGTCCTTAATTATCTTCATTATCTGCTCAAAGTTTCCGGAGGCCTCCTTAACTCCTGTTATA
>JBBIIS010000188.1:0-4813 GCA_037446375.1 Bacteroidota bacterium
GCGGCCCGGGTATTCCAGACCAGCGCCGGTGTCTGATTTCTGAACTGTTTCCTGGTAACGTTCATGAATCCCCCCGGAGTATAGTCCATCTGCACCGCCAGCATCCTGGTAAATGCCAGCTTGACATTATGCTCCGGACTCATTTTGTCGGAAAATTTATAATATTCGTTCCCCATCACTCCTTCGCGAGTGATCATGTTAGGCCAGGTTCGGATTATTCCATCAGGCTTGTAAGCCCCGTGAAAATCGACAAGCAACCGGTTTTCGGCAGCGCACCGGATAATGTCATGATACCAGTTTACCATCTGCTGATCATCACGGTCCATGAAATCGATCTTTATGCCTGCAACTCCCCATTTTTTGTAAAGGGGGAAGGCCGCTTTATACGCTGAATTCCTGTTGACATCGGAAGAATACAACCATAGGATGATCCTGACATTCTTCGAAGCTGCATAACTTATTATTTCAGGAATAGTTATATCGGCTTCTGGAGAATTGAACTTTCCATACCATTGCCAGTCGACCAGCATATAAGGCCATCCCATTGCCGAGGCAAGATCGATATATTGTCTGATCACCGGCATCTCCATCTTCACCTCCCCGCTCCACCAGTGATCCCATGCACTCATGCCGGGTCTGATCCATGAAGGATCGGCAATTGCACATGGATCATTGAGATTCTGTATGATCTCCGATTCAATTAGCCGCCCCGGGTTATCTCCTATCATCAGAACCCTCCATGGAGTGTAAACTTCATCCGAAAAACGAACCTTGACTCCGTTCTCAGGTTCCCCGGGGATGGGAACAAGCTTTGTGGTTAGCTGGTTTGTCCGGCCTGTTGTTCCGAGATAAAATGCTGCATAGTTGTCTATTTTAGCCTCGGTGATCGCAACCCACATGTTATTTCCGTAATTCATCAGGAAGGGCATGCCTGCAATGGTTTTATCAGTCACATAGCTCAAAGGCCTTTCAAAAAACTCCGATTCGTTTGAGGAACTGTATCCACCCGGGTATTCCACCACCCATGCCTTCGGATTTCCCGGTATAGTAAAAGTTGTCAGTTCCCTTGTAATTTGCCTGTCCCCTGGTTTTGCGCCCCTTGAATGTCTGAAGCGGAAGGCAACGCCATCGTTATATGCCCTTACAAAGAGCTCCATCACCCTCATTTCTCCGGACTTCTCCCTGAATTTAATGTAAAGTTCATTATAATTGTTCCTTATTAATTCATGTTTCGACCTTACAACAGGTTTCCAGGTCTCGTCAGTGGCCGAAGTTTTGGATTCAAGTACCGTAAACCCCCCGGTCATCGGGCTTTCTCCCTTGAATTCGAAGCCCAGCTTCGAGTTTTCAATCGCAGACCTGTTGGCGAAGGTCACATTATAGAACAATGTATCGGAATTATCCAGTGAAAACCGGATCCTGCTGTCAGGGGATGCCAGGTGAAATGTCTGCGATTCAAGGACATTGCTCAGCATAAGAAAAATAAGGATGAATTTAATAGTTCTCATTGTTATGTTTATTTTTCATATTTATCGGAGAAGATTGCTTCATCGCAAGACCCCGGTTTTTATTGGTAAAATTATCAGTATTTTGATACTAAAATAATAAATAGAGGGGTACTCCCCAAGAGAATAAGAATCTCTTATAAGAATGTATAGATGTATTTAGTTTATTTGCAGCTACTTGTCTGTCCAAAAGGAGGGTTTGGTAAATGAACCCGATAATTCACAATCTGAACATGCAGGCATTGTGAAGACAAGGTATATGATCGAATCCTGTAAATTGAAATAGACAGGCCTGACAAAATTGTACGGATAATTTTTTGATATATAAGAATAATACTGATCCCATGTATACGGGAAGCCGGTATTCATATTGAGATCCCCTGGCCCGGGTCTCATGAGAAAGCTTGTACAATCGTAATGAAAGCCCGGAAGATTATAGGAATAAATATCGCCATAGTCAATATATATTCTTTTCTTGCTTACAGCTGATACCTGAAAGTACCCCAGCACCTTTTCAGACGGATCACTGACATTCTTTATGTTGCCAAGGACCTCAAATGGCTGTGAACCAAAAATATCGCTTCCTACATCATTTAATTTCTTAAGATCATTCCAATAATTATATTCCTCCTCAGAAAGTGAATATTGATTCACAATGATGCTGTATCTTACAGAAAGCCTGTCCGATTCATCAGGAACAATAAACTTAATGGGCTGTTTTACTATCCTGCCCGAGGCATTCCCCGACATTGCCCTGATGAGCAGCTCACTTGGAGAACCCGACTTCCAGCAATATTCTTTTACCTCTTCAGTTGGAATCTTGAGTATCTGGTTGCTGTTTATATAGACATACTTTACCGGATCAGGAACCTTGAATTTCCAGGTATCTTCATAATCCCATCTGAGAAAATACTGACCTCCTGAACCGGGCCTGGAATCGAGGAAAACCGATACACCATCTTTAAGCTGTGTCTGATCATTGGAAAGCTGTTGGTCTTTCGCAAAGTATACCGAGTCTATATCCGGGACCGGAAACAATGTGCATGCATTTGAATTATAAATTCTTCCATCTGACAATTCAATATGCAGCTGATAAGCATGCCCTGCAGATCCGGTAATTTCCAGGCTATCAGTTCTATAAATCCCTCTTCCTGAATTTGAAAAATGTGCAGTGTTCCCTTGATCGTCAGTAATATAAACAGTTGCATCGGAGATCCCCGGTATTGTTGAATCGTTCTTTTGCATGGAATATGAGAGCCTGATCGCGTATGGCCTGTTTTCATCTGTAATAAGTCCTTCCACTACCAAAAGAGGCTTATACGTCCCAAGTTCAGGAGTATAGGGACTAATACAACGCGAAACAAAGGGAAGGAGTAAAACGAGGAGTATAAATAATGAATTCCTCTTCGCACATTGTTCCTTATTTGGATGAATCAACATAGGTGAATCACATCATTTATCAAGATTGTATTTTTAAAATCTTATACCCGATATTTTAGAGGGAATATGAAAAATACTTTATTGAAGCCTGTCAGTAAAAGTCGGACTGACTTACATGATGCCCTTAATTAATAGTCGCAATAATTGAATTAAGAGGTTTACATCAATCCATTAAGTTAATAGATCAATTATGATCTTTGCCGAAATACAAGGAAAGATAAGGATTTAATGAATCCGATTCTGCCTTTTTTTTAAAAAATATCTTTCAATTTCTGCGTGCAGTCGCAAGAAAGCATACCCCTGCCGCAGTTTAAAAAGTCCAAATGATTTTATTCAGGGAACCATATCCGGTTATGTTTGTTTAACCCTTATTGCTACTTTTACAAATCAACTGAATTGCTAATATGAAAATTATTTCGTGGAACGTAAACGGGATCAGGGCGATAGCAAAAAAGAGCTTCTTTGCTGATCTTGAACCAATTGATGCTGACATTATCTGCTTTCAGGAAACAAAGGCACAGGAGTATCAGGTCGCTGAAACTCTGGAGCCTTTGAAAGGGTATCATATTTATTCAAATGCCGCAAAGAAGCCGGGATACTCGGGAACTGCAGTTATCTCAAAAACTAAGCCGCTGTCGGTGACAAAGGGTATAAATATTGAAGAGCATGATACTGAAGGCCGGGTTCTTTGTCTGGAATATGAAGCTTTTTCCCTTGTTAATGTCTATGTCCCGAATTCAGGCAGTGAACTCAAGAGGCTTGGTTACAGACAGGAGTGGGACAAGGTTTTCTTTAAATACCTGAAGGGTCTTGAAAAAATTAAGCCTGTAGTTGTTTGTGGCGATCTTAATGTTGCGCATAAGCCTGTCGACCTTGCTCATCCAAAGGCAAACTACAATAAAACAGCAGGATATATGCAGGAGGAGATAGACGGCATGGACATGATAACCAGCGGCGGATTTGCCGATACGTTCAGGCGTTTATATCCCGATGCAAAAGATAAATATTCCTGGTGGAGCTACAGGGCAGGGGCAAAGTCAAAGAATGTAGGCTGGAGGATCGATTATTTTCTGGTAAGCGAGTCCCTGCTTCCTTCGGTGGGTGATGCTTACATTCTTGAAGAGGTATCAGGATCTGATCATTGTCCCGTCGGAATAGATATTAAGTATTAAATTCTGACAGCGAATCATCAGAAAATTATATGTCAGTATACAGGCTTATCATTTTAGTCGGGGTATTCCTGTTCAGAACTGAAATCTGTTGTTTTCCGTTAAGCCGGATCCCCCTTTCAGCAAAAGTCCTCCTGAGAGTCTCAAGCACCTTTTCGGGAGTATTATTGTTTTTGCTGAGATGGGCCAGGCAGATATAATTAAGATCATCGTTTATAATATCTGCAAGAAAAGCTGATGTCTGATGATTTCCAAGATGACCGTGGTCGGACCGTATCCTTGCTTTAAGGAAATAAGGATACCCACCGTTCGCCAGCATCTCCTCATCATAATTTGATTCAATTACAAGCAGGTTGGCAACTTCGATATAGGGAGCTGATGTCTGACAGATATGTCCAAGGTCGGTGGCAATGGTTACTTTTCTATCTCCCGCACAAAAATGGAATCCTATTGTTTCGGGGGCATCGTGATGAACCGGAAATGCCTCTATATCAAAGCCTGCAAGATGGAACTTTTTATGCAGCGGGATCTCGCGGATGCAATCTGCCGTAATTTTCACATGGGGGTTAAGTATGCTTTCCCAGACCTTCGCCGTTGTGAAAGCAGGTATATAGCTCCTTTTTGTAAGCTGCTCCAGACCTTTAATATGGTCGATATGATTGTGTGTTATGAGCACACCCATTATTGTCTGCATGGAGA
>JBBIIS010000189.1:0-935 GCA_037446375.1 Bacteroidota bacterium
GCAGGGGAAAAATGCACATTTAAGATCAGGGGGAAAAGGCTTGAGATGATAAAAGGTCCTGATGCGGAAAGATATAATAAATATTTTGAAGTGCCGGACGAGGACAGGAAGTACCTGTAAATGGAATATTTGATTTCGGAATGTGGATTTCGGACTTCTGGCTTCGGACTTTTTTTCTCCCGTAAATAGTTATATTTTTGTCTGCTGTTAACTTATTTAATGGTATGTAATTATTATGAGCAGTAATATCAGTCTGAGATCAGCGGACAACATCCGTATTCTTTCAATGTCGATGGTTGAAAAAGCAAATTCGGGCCACCCCGGAGGAGCGATGGGAGGTGCTGACTTCATCCATATACTATTTTCGGAGTATCTTAAATTTGACCCGGATAATCCTCAGTGGATAAACCGCGACAGGTTTTTCCTCGATCCCGGCCATATGTCGGCAATGTTTTACTCTGTTCTCTCTCTGATTGGCTTTTTTAAAACTGATGACCTTAAAAGCTTCCGTCAATGGGGCAGCCCTACTCCGGGCCATCCCGAGTTAGACCTGTCAAGAATGATTGAGAATACATCGGGGCCACTCGGACAGGGACATACAATGGCAGTTGGAGCAGCTATTGCAGAAAGATTTCTGGAATCGCGTTTCGGCAATTTATTCTCTCACAATATCTATGCTTATATATCCGACGGCGGTGTTCAGGAAGAGATCTCCCAGGGTGCAGGAAGGATAGCAGGATTCCTGGGGCTTTCGAATCTTGTAATGTTTTACGATTCTAACGATATCCAGCTATCGACTGAAACCAAATATGTTACGGTCGAGGATACTGCAATGAAATACAGGTCGTGGGGATGGAATGTAATTGAGATAGACGGAAACGATCACAATAAAATAAGGGAGGCACTCGATTCATCGCTTGAGGAAAAAGAAAAGC
>JBBIIS010000189.1:945-4780 GCA_037446375.1 Bacteroidota bacterium
GGTAAGACGATAATGGGTAAAGGGCTTCTCGACAAGGAAGGGAGATCATTTGAAAGGAAAGTATCCACGCATGGGATGCCCGTTGGGGAGTCAGGAGGGTCTTATGAGAAATCAGTTGCTAACCTTGGGGGAAACCCTGAAGATCCCTTTGTTATTTTCAGTGATGTAAAAGAGCACTATCAAAAGGTACTGGGGAACAAGAGGAAGCTGGTCGCTGAGTGGAAGAAAGAAAAGAATGAATGGGAACAGAAAAACCCTGAACTTGATAAGAAGCTTCATTATTTTTATTCAGGCAGGCTGCCTGTTATAGATTTCAGTTCAGTCAGGCAGAAGGAAGGCATTGCCACAAGGGCAGCATCTGCTGCAATGCTGGAATTATTCTCTCAGAAGATCGAGAACATGATTGTCGCCTCCGCGGATCTGGCAAACTCCGATAAAACAGACGGGTTTCTTAAAGGCACAAGTCCGTTTGTGAAGAAAGATTTTTCAGGAGCATTCCTGCATGCCGGAGTTTCTGAGCTGTCGATGGCTGCAATAATGAATGGGATGGCACTTCACGGAGGTGTTATACCGGTTTGCGGTACCTTTTTTGTCTTTTCTGATTACATGAAACCAGCTATAAGGCTGGCTTGTCTCATGAGGCTTCCGGTGAAGTACATCTGGACTCACGACGCTTTTCGGGTCGGTGAGGATGGCCCTACACATCAGCCTGTTGAACAGGAGGCTCAGATAAGGCTTATGGAACATCTCAAAAATCACCATGGTGAGAACAGTATGCTTGTTCTGAGACCTGCCGATGCAACAGAGACAACAATTGCATGGAAGATGGCTCTCGAAAATATAAATACTCCTACAGGACTTATCCTTTCACGTCAAAACATAAAGGATATCCCATCAACGAGAGGTAGCCGGTTTGACGATGCGATGAAAATGAAAAATGGTGCATATATTGCCGAAGACTGTGAAGGCGAGCCCGATATTACCCTTGTTGCTAGCGGATCTGAGGTTAATACGCTTATTGATGGAGCTGTTCTTCTGAAAAAGGATGGCCTCAGAATAAGAATAGTTTCTGCGCCCTCTGAAGGACTCTTCAGAACACAGGCTGAGAAATACAGAAATTCTGTCATACCTCCTGACGGCCCGGTATTCGGACTTACAGCTGGACTGCCGGTAACATTACAGGGACTTGTCGGCACAAGAGGCCGGGTATGGGGACTTGAAAGCTTTGGCTATTCGGCCCCTTACAAAATTCTTGACGAAAAATTCGGCTTTACATCTGAGAATGTATACAAGCAGGTAAAAGAATACCTCTCCGGCTACAGGAGATAGAGCTCTTCGGTAATAAAAGACCCCGTTTTGCCCTGGGCTTTTATTAATTGTCAGACAATGACATATTTCGATATTTTTTCGAGAAGGACACTTTTGCTTATTGGCTTTGTCATATATTCATCGCAACCGGCATCCCTGATCCTCTCTCATCACCTATCATCGCGTAGGCAGTTACCGCAATTACAGGGACCCCGGGGTCTATTGATTTTATACTTCTGGTAGCCTCGAAGCCATCAACCACAGGCATTCTCATATCCATGAGTATGATGTCAACCCCCCTGTTGAGGTTAAATTTCTCAATCGCTTCCCTGCCGTTGACTGCATATATTATCTCAGCTTTTGTATTCTGAGAAAGCAAAGCTTTCAGATAGAGATAATTAGCCTCATCATCCTCAGCTATAAGAATTGATGATAGCTTTTTATTGCCCGGTTTGTCTCTATTTGAGATTTCATGGTTACCTGAGATTTCCATTACAGGCAGAGAGAAGGAAAAAACACTCCCTTTCCCCTTTACAGATTCCACATTTATCTTCCCCCCTAGCAAATCTATTATTCCTTTTGAAATTGAAAGGCCGAGACCGCTGCCTTCATTTGACCTGGCCATTGAAAGATCCTCTTTTACAAAATATGTAAAGATATCTTTCAGGGCCTCAGCGCCAATTCCAATGCCTGTGTCAGAAACGAAAAACTCGAGCTCACCGGAGATCTCTTTGCATCCAATTGTAACTGATCCTCTTTCTGTGAACTTCACAGCATTATTTAACAGATGAATAATTACTTTCTGAATGAGTTCAGGATCGGAAAAGATCATACAATTGTTCGAAATGCCTGTTGTATCGAGTGTGATCCCTATTCCGGACTTGACGCATTCTGCCTTATACTTTTCAAATGGCTCCCTCAAAAGAGGTAACGGGTTGAATATTTTCTTATTAACACTCATTTCACCTGATAAGATCAGGGAGATGTCCATGACATTTGTAATTGTATCCAGAAGCCTGTTGCTACATTCATTTACCATTACATATGCCTCCTCCCTTTCGTCCTGAGAGAGAGTATCGCCTGTCAATATTTCCGAGAAGCCTAAAATACCATTCAATGGAGTACGCACCTCATGGGAAATGTTATTAAGGAATGACGTTTTCAACCGGTCGCTTGCCTCTGCCTTGGCCCTTGCAAATTTCATTGCTTCTTCAGCTTTTCTCTTCTCTGTTATGTCGCGGTGTGAAGACATCAGGTAGTTTTTTGAACCAATGGAGATAAGTCCGGCAGTCACTTCAAGAGGTAAGGCATGACCGTCTTTATGCAAATGGTCCACTTCAAATTTCAGGTTTTCTCCATTGATGAGCCGTCTCATTCTTTCGGAATACTGCTGCTTATTTTCTTCAGTATCAAGAGCGAAAATATTCATCGACCTTATCTCATCAAGTGTGTACCCGTGCATCTGAGCAAATGCTTTATTCACCTCAACAATATTCCCCTCGGGATCGAGATAAAATATTCCGTCATTCGATTGTTCGAAAAGTTTCCTGAACCACTCTTCACTCTCCTTTATTGCAATTGCGGCTTGTTTTTGTTCCGTGATATCTCTTGTTATGCTGAGAATATGCTGTACTCCAGACAAGTCAATTACGGCGGCTGACATCAGACCAAATAGAGTGTTCCCGTTTTTAGATATAAACTCTGCTTCCAGATTCTCCACTTCGCCTTTTGCTTTCAACCCTTCCACGAGTCTTTTCCTGTCTTCCGGGTTCTTCCATATATTCAGATCGATTGAGGTCCTCCCGATCACATCTGCATCAGTATAGCCCATGATCTTTGTAAAACCACTATTAATAGAGATATACATCCCATCCGTCAGGCGGTTTATGTTAATTGAATCCGGGCTTGTAATAAAGGCTTTTCTGAATTTCTCCTCACTCTTTCTCAGTTCTTCTTCAGCGAGATGCAGCTGCAATATTTCCCTCTCATACTTTTCCCTCACTTCATCGAATGATTTCTTAATTGAAATCAGTTCCGTAATTAATTCATCCTTTGTCCTCTGGCTGTAATTCATAGTTTGAGGCATTTAAGCTTATGAACAATTCAGTATAAAAAAAGATCAGGTCCTGGTAAATAGTCAGTAGCAATTTATCGATACAAGTTAATAAATTTCTTCGGATAATTTTCCTGTTGAACAACCTATTCTCTCCTTTGTGACACGATTTACTGAAAAAGGTCTGATTTTCGCCTTTGATAAATCTTTTTACCTTTGCGGCTTAACAAAATTCATTAATGAAATACGATATACATCCTGGTACAAAGGGCCTGATCTTCGATCTTGACGGAACGCTTGTCGATTCAATGCCGGTACATTTTGACGGCTGGAAAAAAGCCTGTGAAAAATTTGGGGCTAAAATCGATCCTGCATTTCTGAGGTTCCATACAGGCAGTCCGGGTTGGGCAATCGCGGCAGCTATAATTGAACACAGCGGTTTAAACGGTAATGTGACAGTAGATGAGATTCTCA
>JBBIIS010000190.1:0-4759 GCA_037446375.1 Bacteroidota bacterium
GACCCCTTTCCTTTGGAAATACCGCTCCGATCTAATCCCTTGAATATCCAGCGGAGGACGAGGTGCATTCTGAAAAGCGAACATCACCTGGAATACAGGATTCATATTAACTATGCGCTCCGGGTTTAATGACTCGACAAGTAGTTCAAACGGCAGATCCTGATAGGACATCGCTTCAATTGAAATCTTCTTAACCTCTTTCAAAAGATCGATGAAGCTCGTTTGCGGGTCAATCTTCAATCTGAGTACGACGGAATTTATAAAAAGCCCGATAAGCTTTTCAAATGATGAGCTTAATCGGTTTGCTGTCGGCGAACCAATACAGATATCATTATCTCCAGAATATCTGTTAAGCAAAACACCGTACGCTGACAGAAGAAGCATATACAGGGTCACATTCTCATTCTTTGCGAAGTTTTTAAGTTCCTTTGACATTGTTTCGCCCAGATCGAGAGCTATCCGTTCGCCTCTACCGGAAGAAACTTCCCTGCGGTTAAAATCCAGAGGAAAATTCAGATGCCCTGATATCCCTTCAAGATTCCTGGTCCAGAATTCAAGCGATTGCCTGAATTTTTCTTTCGGATTCTCGTCCCTTGCTGATTTTGAGTATTCAAAATAATCAGGTTTCAGAGGATCCAAAGTCAATTTCTTTCCTGAAAGCAGGCCGTCATAGATTTCCTTAAGCTCCCTTGTAAAAACGCCCCACGACCAGCCGTCAAAAACAAGGTGATGAACAGTAAAATGAAACAATGTATTGTGATCACTGATCTTTATCAGGAGAATCGTATAGAGCGGTCCTTTCTCAATCTCAAAGCTCTCACGGCTGGTTTGCTCCAATGTGTCCTGAATTTTTTTCTCCAGTTCTTCGTCCTTATAGCCTGAGAAATCAAGTTTTGATATATTGAGATCATCACTCGTGGTTATATATGCAGCCGGCATTTCCGATTCTATTCTTATATAACTTTTCAGAACAACATGACGTCCGAAAAGGATACCAAGGCTCTCCTCGAATATTCTGATATTCAGCTTTCCTTTCAGCTGATAACTGAAGGATATATTATATGCAGGATTATTGTTGTCAATCTGGTTGATTATCCAAAGCCTTTCCTGACTTGGAGACAATGGCAGGGCAAGGGTATAATCCAGTGATTTCATTTCCTCGCCTAAAGAAGTGCTTTTAGGAACAGGCTTTCCATTTTCAATCAGACCTTTTATTGTCGGATAATTAAAAAAACCGCTAATTGAAATTTCGGAGTCAAATTCTTCATTGATCCGGTTGATGACCTGAGCAGCAAGTAGAGAATGACCTCCCAGTAGAAAAAAATCATCAGTAATACCGATGCCGTTTATGCCCAGAAGCTCCTCCCATGTAGATGTGATCCGCTTCTCAGTCTCCGATTCAGGAGCAATAAACTCATTTTCCAGGATTGGACGGTTATGATATTGTTCGTAAAGTTCAGACTCCGTGATCGGTGCCGAAAAAGCTTCAGTATCAGATATTGATGCTGTAAGTTTACCGCCTATTTCGTAAAATCCGTTAATGGTCCTTGGTTCCAGCCAGTGTTTGGTTTTCTGGAAGGGATATGTCGGAAGAGGTACCCTGTAGCGTATCTCATCACGATAATATTTATCCCATTTTACATGAATCCCGCAAATCCACATCCTTCCCAAAGATCTCAGAAAATGGAACGTATCGTTAAGTTTTTCTTTTGAATGTCTTATTGTTGAACTTGTAAGAAGGTTCCTGCCCCCGGGAAATTCCGAAAGAAGCGTTGACAGTGAATTGCCTGGTCCGACCTCAAGTAAAAAAATATTCTCATCTTTTATCAGCTCACTTATCCCGCCTGCAAAATCCACTTTTGCCCGGATATGCCTGCCCCAGTAGGAAGGGTCCGTTATCTGACCATTTACAACCCATGTCCCTGTGGTATTCGAAATTACAGGTAATGATGGTTCCTTGAACTCAAATGATGAAATTCGTTCGGTAAAGATACTCACGGCAGGTTCGATAAGATATGAATGGAAAGCATGAGATGTCTTCAACCTTGAGGTAAAAACTTCAGGCATATCAGATTTCAGCTTTTCTTCCAGTAGGTTAATCTCATTGAAATCACCTGATACAACGCAAAATCCGGGTGCATTAACTAGCGAAATCTCAGTTCTTCCGGCAAGCAATGGTAAGAGAGATTCCTGTGAGAGCTTTACTGCAAGCATTGCTCCTGGTTTCTGCTCCTGCATTATCCGTCCTCTTTCAGCTACTATCCTGAGTCCGTCCTCAAAGCTGAATACACCTGCAACAGATGCAGCTGTAAGTTCACCTATACTATGACCTATGAGGGCATTTGGCTGAATTCCAAATTCATCAAGTAACCGGGTTGTTGCAACCTGAACTGCAAACAGCAGTGGCTGTGCAATTCTGGTCTGGTTGACTTCATCTGATAAAGTTCCTTCGGGTTTCGCTTTTATATATTTCCAGATATCAATATCATATTCCAAAAGTATTTCCCTGGCCTCATCTATGGTATGCCTGAAAAGATCAAAATCATTGTAAAGGTCCTGTCCCATACCAACATACTGTGATCCCTGTCCCGTGAACATGAATGCTACTTTAGGTTCATGAAGTCTTACCTCTCCTGAGACCTCTTGTGAATAAACATTCTTAACTCCTTCGTCACTGCTATCATTCTTATCACATAACAGGACCATTCTTTGATTGAAAGTTTCTTTCCCATTCTGAAGAGTAAATGCTATATCCTCGATGTTTTCTTTAGATTCCTGCAGGTATTTCACCAGGTTATCCTTCTGTTTGTGGAGTACTTTAGAGGATTTCGCCGAGACAGGCAGGAGGTGAAATCTTTTTTTCGATTTTTCCCTGACTAATTCAGGTGCTTCCTCAACGATACAGTGGGCATTTGTTCCCCCGATACCGAATGCACTGACCCCTGCCCTTCTGGGAGTGCCATTTTCACTTACCCAGTCGCGTAGCTTTGTATTTATATAGAATGGGCTCTCTTCAATGTACAATTCAGGATTCGGCTTATTAAAATTTACCTGTGGGGGGAGCTTTCTGTTTTTAAGCAACAGGACTGTCTTAATTAATCCTGCAATACCAGCAGCAGCATCAAGATGGCCTATATTTGCCTTCACGGAGCCTATGGCACAATAACCGGCTTTCTGAGTATACCTGCGATATGCATTTGTGATAGCTGAGAATTCGATCGGATCTCCCATCTTTGTCCCTGTTCCGTGAGCCTCAACATATCCTATTGACTCCGGATTGATCTCTGCCTTCTCAAGAGCTGAGATAATTACCTCGCTCTGCCCTTTTATACCGGGTGCCATATATCCTACTTTCTGAGATCCGTCATTATTTATAGCAGTACCTTTTATTACGGCCCATATATAGTCATTATCATTTACGGCATCCTCAAGTCTTTTCAGTACAACAACACCTACTCCCTCGCCGAAGATGGTGCCATTTGCGTCTTTGTCAAATGGTCTGCAATGGCCATCCGGTGAGTTTATGCTTCCATGTTCAAAAATATATCCTTCGCTGTGCGGGATATTGACAACTGCTCCCCCGCTGAGAGCAATGTCGCACTCTTTATTCAGGAGACTCTGACATGCTATGTGAACGGCAACAAGAGAAGTTGAACAGGCAGTCTGGATATCAATGCTCGGTCCCCTGAGGTTTAGTTTATAGGAGACTCTTGTTGTCATGTAGTCGCTATTATTATTAATGATCGTCAGAACCTCACCGACTGAAGCCGGCGTTGCCTGGTAGTTAACAAGGTTTTTTACGAGGTAGTTGTTCATTCCGCAGCCGCCAAATACTCCCACAGAATATTTATTTGTTTCATTACGGTAGCCGGCATTCTCAATAGCTTCATAGCAAACTTCAAGGAACAGCCTGTGCTGAGGGTCCATGAAATCCGCTTCTTTTGGTGTAAATCCAAAGAAATAAGAATCAAACTTATCGGCTGAATCCAATGAGGAAGCAGCCGGAACATAGTTGCTGTCATTCAGGCTGGATCTGGCAACTCCTTTGTTTTCAAGCTCTTCTTTCGTGTAAAATATCACCTCTTCCTTTCCTGTCGCAATGGTTCTCCAGAACTCATCTAAATTATCACCCCCCGGAAACTTCCCTGACATGCCAATAATGGCTATATCCGATGACCTTAGCTCATGGTTTTTCTTCTTGCCTTCACTTTTATTGCTGATCGGTATCTTTTTACTGTCGATATAATTTGCAAGATCCTTAATTGTCGGGTACTGAAACATGTCCACGATTTTGATCTTAAAGTTATATCTCGATTCAAGAGCAATGGAATAATTATGGAATGGCCCCCTATATCGAAAAAATTGTCATTAATATCAATATTGTCCCTGTTAAGAAACTCCATCCAGACAGAACTGACGATACCTATAGTCTGTCCTGAGCCAGGTTCTTTACCTTTGGGGGAAGCAGAAGGAGCAGGTCTCTTTTTGACCTCATTCCTGATCGCCTCCAGATTCAGGTAATTGTCAGATACCTGGTAATAGAAATTATTCCGGGTTTCAACATCAGAGTTTGTACTATCTTCCTTAGCCGGCTTTAGCTCTCCCTCCTCAGCTTCCTCAACTGCGAGTGAGGGTGAAAAGACGAAGCTTCTGGCAACATCTGCGGGTATTACATAGTTGCAGGAATCTTCTGATCCAACCTTGTATTCGGGAAAATTCTGGTCGAGGAACATCTGGGCCGGAGTATTTTTTGCCGTTT
>JBBIIS010000191.1:0-4743 GCA_037446375.1 Bacteroidota bacterium
GCCTGTAAGGAGGCCGGTTATCATACGGCTGTTGATACTTCGGGCCATTATCCTTCTGATCGCCTTACTGACATAATGCCCTTTACAGACCTCTTCCTGTACGACATAAAGCACCCCGATCCCTCTTTGCATGAAAAATATACAGGAGCTTCAAATGAAACTGTAATGAAGAACCTCAGCCTTATTTGCGGAATGGGAAAGGAGATAATGTTAAGAATTCCCATTGTGCCGGACATAAATGACACAGATGAACATATCAGTGATCTCATTCAGATCATAGAATCCTTCGGAACCGGAAATATCAGGATGATAAACCTGCTTCCTTATCACAGGATAGGATCATCAAAGTATCTGAGATTCAACAGGCCAAACAGGATGGATGGCTATAAGCAGCCTGATGAGTCTAGAATGAATGAGTTAAAGAGGCTTTTCGAAAAAACAAACAGGAAGGTCAAAATCGGAGGCTGAAAAATGAGAGGAAAGAATAATAAAATATCCAACTTATATATCTGCATAAAATGAAAATGACAGAAAGAGTAAAGAAACTGAGGGATCAGAGCCTGAATGCTGTTGAAAAGATCTCCGCAGAGCGGGCTATCCTTCTCACCAGGTTCTTTAAAAGCGATGAGTCGAGGGAGCTTTCAGCCCCAGTACGCAGGGCTCTTGCTTTTGACTATATCTTAAAGAACAAGGCTATTTGCATCAATGAAGGAGAGCTTATTGTGGGAGAGAGAGGTCCCGCACCAAAAGCAACGCCTACATATCCCGAGATCTGCCTTCATACCATAAAGGATCTTGAAATTCTCAACTCCAGGACTAAGGTCTCCTTCAAGGTTGATCCTGAGGTCAGGGAAGCTTATGAGAAGGAGATTATTCCATTCTGGAAAGGAAAAAGTAACCGCGACAGAATCATGAGTCTGATGCCGCCAGAATGGATAAATGCGTACAATGCAGGCGTATTTACAGAGTTCCAGGAGCAGAGAGCCCCTGGCCATACTGTGATGGGATACAAGATGTTCCGGACAGGCATTCTCCAGCTTAAGGAGGAGATTAAAGATGCAGTTTCAGCACTCGACTTCTTCAATGATCCTCAGGCTTTTGAAAAGCAGGAGGAGCTCAAGGCGATGACAATCTCGTGCGATGCAATAATGATGTATGCTGAAAGACATGCTGTTGAACTCGACAAGCTTGCTGCTTCAGAAAAGAATCAGGAACGTAAGTCCGAGCTTCAGAAGATGGCTTCAGTTTGCAGAAGAGTACCTGCAAATTCCCCTGAGACTGTTCATGAAATGCTTCAGCATTACTGGTTTATACATCTTGGTGTTGTTACTGAGCTCAATCCGTGGGATTCATTTAATCCTGGCAGGCTTGACCAGCATCTCTTCACGGTTTATGCCAGGGAGATAGAAGAAGGATCCATTACATTCGAAAAGGTATTTGAATTGCTTTGCTGCTTCTGGGTCAAGTTCAATAATCATCCATCTCCTCCGAAAATGGGAGTGACAGCACAGGAAAGCAATACCTACACAGATTTCTGCCTGATAAATATTGGCGGCGTGAAACCCGATGGCACAGACGCTGTAAATGAAATGTCGTATATCCTTCTCGATGTGATTAAGGAGATGAGAATACTTCAACCAAGCTCCATGGTTCAGGTAAGCAAGAAGTCGTCTGACCGTTTTGTTCATAAGGCGCTTGATATAATAAAGACAGGCTTCGGGCAGCCATCAGTTTTTAATACCGATGCCATTATACAGGAATTGCTGAGGCAGGGAAAGAATATTGTTGACGCGAGGAACGGCGGTGCTTCCGGCTGTGTTGAGACAGGTGCATTTGGAACCGAATGTTACTGGCTGTCGGGATATTTCAACATCCCAAAGGCATTTGAACTGACTATAAATGACGGCTTTGATGCTAGAACCGGGAAACAGGTCGGATTAAAGACAGGGGCTGCCGAAGATCATGCCACCTTCGGACAATTTTTGGAGGCCTTTAAAGCACAGCTTAACTATCTTATAGATATTAAGATAAAAGGCAATATGCTTATTGAGAAAACATTTGCAGTTTATCTTCCGGTGCCATTCCTCTCTTTGCTTATAGAGGATTGCATAACCAATGGCAGAGATTATAACTGTGGCGGGGCAAGATACAATACAACTTACATCCAGGGCGTTGGGCTGGGAAGCATAACGGATATGCTCTCTTCGGTGGAATATAATATTTATGAAAGGAAGAATTATTCATGGAGAGATGTTAAAATGGCACTTGAAGCTGATTTTTCAGGGTTTGAGGAGATGCAGTACGAATTCATTTATTCATCACCAAAATATGGCAATGATGATGACTATGCCGATAAGAATGCGGTTGCTGTTTTTGAGGCATTCTATGATGCTGTGAATGGGCGTCCTGTTTCAAGGGGAGGATGCCACAGGATTAATATGCTGCCAACTACATCCCATGTCTATTTTGGAAGTGTAATGGGAGCAACTCCGGATGGAAGAAATGCAAAACTGCCTTTATCGGAAGGAATTTCACCTTTTCAGGGAGTTGATCATAACGGACCCACGTCTGTTATAAAGTCCGCCTCAAAAATTGATCATCTAAGAACAGGAGGTACCCTTCTCAACCAGAAATTCTCTCCCTCATTTTTCAATGACGAAGACAGCTATTCAAACCTGACAGCGCTTATAAGAAGCTACTTCAGCCTTGATGGGCATCATATCCAGTTCAATGTTGTAAATGCTGAGACACTGAAGGAAGCCCAGAGGAATCCCGAGAGATACAGGGACCTTATAGTAAGGGTGGCAGGGTACAGCGATTATTTCAACGATCTGGGGGAGGATCTCCAGAATGAAATAATAAAAAGGACTGAACACGAGGAGGTTTAATACAAAGGGCCATAGCATCATGCTAAGGCCCTTCAATATACTGATTACGTTATTACTTCTTCTGCTTATCCTTCAGCTCGTTGAACATTGAGCTGGCCGTGGCAACTATTCCTGCAACATCGGTAAGGTTTGAAGGCAGAATTATAGTATTATTTGTTTTTGCAAGGTTACCGAACCCGATCAGATATTGTTCAGCAATCCTCAGGTTAACGGCATTAAGTCCGTTTTCTTCTGAAATAGCACTTGAAATTGCACGTAGACCGTTCGCCGTAGCCTTTGCGACCTGCTCTATCTCAGATGCGCGTCCGGCAGCTTCGTTAATGCGCCTTTGCATTTCACCTTCCGATTTCTTGATCAGTTCCTGCTTGTCGCCTTCAGCCACATTTATCTTTGCCTGTTTGGTACCTTCGGATTCAGCGATAATGGCTCTCTTTTCCCTTTCAGCTCTCATCTGTTTTTCCATAGCATCCCTGATGCTCTGTGGGGGAGAAATATTTTTTACCTCATAGCGAGTGACCTTTACACCCCAGGGTTCACTTGCCTTGTCGACGGCATCCACAATTGCTGTGTTAATAGCTTCGCGTTCCTCGAATGTCTTATCCAGTTCGAGTTTACCGATAACGCTCCTCATTGTTGTCTGAGCGATCTGGATGGAAGCAAATTTGTAATTATCAATTCCATATGATGCTTTCTGAGGGTCGAGGACCTGGAGGTATAGTATCCCATCGACCTCCACCGCAATATTGTCCTTGGTAATACAGATCTGAGGCGCCACATCCATGGCCTGCTCCTTCAGGGTGTGCCTGTATCTTACCTTGTCAATAAAAGGAATTATTATCTGAAACCCGGCAATATAGGTTGCCTTATACTTACCAAGTCTCTCAACAATGATCGCTGTCCTCTGGGGAACAATCTTCACCATTGAAACAATCAGTATAAATCCTAAAAAGATTATACCAAGAAGAATTAATGTTGCACTTGATGCCATGTTTTTATTTTTTTGGTTCAACAATTAGATTAAAGCTATTTTTTTCTATAATGATTACAGCCTGCCCTTCCCTTATCTCGGAATCAGATTCGGCATTCCATGTAGTTCCCTTGAACTCCACTTTGCCCCTTCTCCTTGGTCCGAAATCAATGAGTGCCGTACCCTCTTTGCCTGTAAATTCATCTTCCACAAGATCAACTCCTTCGTGTTTATTGCTGAAGAATTTGTTTTGAATGTTTCTTCGCAGAACGATTAGTGAAATAACAGAAGTTACTGCAAAAATTATGATCTGAAGGTTCGGACCCGGATGGGCTATAAGGCAGATAAGGGCAGTGACCCATGCTCCGAATCCGAAAAAGAAGATCACGAAACCAGGAGCCAGCAGCTCGAGAAGGAATAAAACCAGCCCGATGACAAACCAAAGCAGTTCGGGTCTTGATAATAATGATTCCATATTTATAAGTTTAAGAATTAACAAATATCCTGTTTCTCTAAGGTAAAGATAGAAGAAAATCACATTATACCTAAATATACTATGTGTATGAGCCGGTGGAAAAGGTGAATTGTCTGATTCTGACGGTGAAATTCAACGATGGGTTACCGGCAGCTCATGCATTATCTGATTCATCCAGTCGACTATCTTCTTTGTGTAGAAATTGAGGTTCTCACATTCAGAATCACCGTAGGTTTTAATTGTAACCTGCCTGTAGGATGAACTTCCTTCAGAATAATTAAAACAGTAATAATTGAATGTACCCATATCTGCCGCTGCCGTTTTTTTTGCGGTGATCCTGCTTGCGGCCAGATATTTAATGTATCCAGTATATTTCCGGAGTTCTGCCAGGGACACCTTTCTTCCTGTTGAAT
>JBBIIS010000192.1:0-4719 GCA_037446375.1 Bacteroidota bacterium
TAAAATTAAAAACTGATCCGGATGCCGATAAATGTTATATCCAGCCAGATATTAATGCTTGCCATTCTGGTACTTATAGGTCTTGGAGCTTCACGTTTCATGGTCATTACTCCATCAACAAAGGATTTCCTTGCAAGGATAATTTTCAATATTACCCTTCCTGCAATGCTTTTTACAAATTTCAGCAGGATAAATCTGACACCGCGCCTTTTTGGAAACAGCCTCCTCTGCCTCTTGCTTTCCATATCAGTTTTGTCCTTCATGCTCTTAATCGGTTGGATTTCATCAGGGATACTCCGGCTAAAGCGTGAAGATTCGGGAATCTTCAGGATACACAGCATGCTTGGTAACATAATGTATATAGGCTTTCCGGTTATATCCTCATTGTTTGGGAATGAAGGGCTTTTGTACGCAAGCTTCTTCGCACTTGTTTCAAACATTCTTATGTGGACCGTTGGAGTGATGACTATCTCATCGGGCCGCGACAGATCATTTGTTGTGAACCTGAAGCATATAGTGAATCCTAATACAATTGCAATAGTTGCAGGATTTCTGCTCTTTCTTACTTCACTGAAGATCCCAAAGATAATTCTCGATCCACTCAGCGGCCTCGGCGGCTCGAATACTTATCTTTCAATGATCTATATCGGGGCCGTACTCTATTTTGCCAGTATAAGGGACATGATGGGACGGAAAAGCATCTATTTCCTTTCATTGAATAAAATGATAATAGTTCCGCTTATGCTTATCGGGATATTCGCCTTCCTGAACAGTTTTCTGACAGTGAGGATAGAGAGCATAATCATCTCTGTTCTTGTTTTGCAGGCCGCAATGCCATGCATGGTAAACGTTGTGATTCTGGCTAATTATCTTGGTGAGGACGACAGCCTGGCCACAGCAAACGTGTTTTTTACAACAATTCTCAGCATTTTTACACTTCCGCTCATTCTTCTCTTACAAAAGTTTCTATCGTAGAAGAGCATCAGAATTTTGCCATCAGCCTGAAATTAAGGCATCTGCCTGTAAGATAATCGGGAATGGCATATTGCCGTGACTGCCCGCTCAGGTTATTTAAAGTCTTTACCCAGAAGTAGGATACTGTATTATTAATATCAAGAAGGTTAAATACCTCAACTCCGGCAACAAGTTCATCAAAGTACTTTAACAGACTTCCTGAAGAGACAACTGAATTTTTCCCTTTTATGACCTTTGTGAAACCCAGATCGACCCTTCGGTAAGCAGGAAGGCGATAGTACTGGTCGTACCTGTCGTTAAACGGGGAAATCATGGGCAATCCTGTTGCAAATGCAATTATTATGTGGGCCCTCCATGTCGGATAGCCCGGGAAATAATCCTGGAAGAAAATGTTTGTGCAGAAGGTCTGATCTGACGGTGAGGGAAATAATCCGTAATTTACGGAGGGGATCCTGAGCTTTGAATCCATAATAGAAACGCTTATCCACGATTCGGCACCCTCCACAAATTCACCATTAAGCCTGATATCTATGCCCCTGCTGAAACCATTTGCAGAATTCACGCCTGAGTAGATAAGTCTTACGTTATCCATGTGGTATGGAATGATATCGGAAAGGGACTTGCTGTAAACTTCACCTGTCAGCCTGAAAGGTCTTTCCCATCCTGTAAAATCATAACTCGCACCTGCAACTATGTGAACAGATCTCTGAGATCTTATATTGGAATTTATTGTTCCGTCGGGGAAACGCATCTCCCTGTAGAGGGGAGGCTGATAATAGAGTCCTCCATTGAGCCAGAAAGAAAAGCTGCCATCTGTAGTGAGTTTTGCCCCAAGCCTGGGACTTATAAGTAACTCATTGGTGAAAGAGTCAGATAAACCCCTTAATCCTCCATTCAGCCGGATCTTATTTTCGCCTGCTTTAAAGATAATTGATGATTCAAAGTACGCATCGCCCGAAAATGTAGTAAGATCATTAACTGATGCGATAAGTGATGAAACCTTAAGTCCTTCAGAGCTGTACGGGACTGAATAGCCAGAGGAATCCTGCATCTTCCATTCCTTTATCCTGTCGCTGAAATTGTCATTCCGTATTCCGATACCCCACTTTAAGTTCAGGTTTCCGGTCGCTTTCTCACCCTTGTAATGAAACGAAATGATCGTTGCAGAAAGACTGTTCCTGGCATGAGAAAGAAAGCTCCCAATTCCAATGTTCATAATACTGTCGGAAAAGTTATCCGTACCGGTCATTTTATCAAGATTATCAAGTCTGTAATATCCTTTTATATCGAATGTTTCCGATTCCTTAGACAAATAGGAGGAAAGGATCAGCTTATGCCTCACTGATCTGTGATCCTGAAATTCCCAGGTCAGTGCACCGTTTAAAGTGCTGTATCTGTCCTTTTCCCGTCCCGAGAACAGAACATAAAGCTGGTACGCTTCAGCTTCCGTTCCAAATGAGCTTGTCATACTCTGAGGAATGAAGTTATATACGTTAGAGGCGTAAGCCGCCAGGAGAGACAGGCTTGAATTAGTGCCGGTCTTCCAGGAGAACAATGATTGTACATCGGCAAATACAGGTTGATAATCTCCCTTTGAATCGAGTGTCTTCAGCATAAGACTTGTCGATTTGTACCTTGCTCCTATAAGCCATGTTAATTTACCACTTTTGTCGGCCCCTTCAGCATGGGCGGAGCTTGTCAGCAGCCCAAGCGAAAAAGATTCATGAAAGGCCGTTGGTCTTCTGTATTTTATATCAAGTACTGATGACATCCTGTCGCCGTATGTTGCATCAAAGCCTCCCGATGAAAAAGTAACCGAGGAAACAAGGTCCGGGTTAATGAAGCTGAGTCCTTCCTGCTGACCTGAGCGTATAAGAAACGGGCGGAATATTTCAATGTCGTTAACATAAACAAGATTTTCATCATAATTTCCACCTCTTACTGAATACTGGCTTGAGAGTTCGTTATGAGAAGATACCCCAGGCATCGTTTTGAGTATTGTTTCAAAGCTTCCTGAGGCTGATGGAAGGAGATTAATATCCTTTACAGGGATTATTGTCAGTCCGGTGGCAGCCTGAATCATACCTGATGTTACATTTATTTCTCCGATCGAATTTATTTCTGTCCGGAGTGTTACATCCAGTTGAACAACGGGTTTGTCAATATTTATTATCCTGGTCTGTGTTCTGAATCCGATATGAGAAAAAACAACAATGCATTCCTTTATTCCGGAGGAGATGTAAAGTGTATATCTTCCTTCTTTATCGCTATAGGTTCCGCCTGCCTGATCTGAAACTCTGATGCCCGCGCTTTCAACAGCCAGTCCCGCGGAATCCCTCACAACTCCTTTTATAGCTGTGCGCTGAAAGGCAGATGAGATCCCTCCGGTAAGTGAAAACAACAGGAAAACGGACAGTATTTTAGAAAGACTGAGCATTCAGCTCTTGCTGGTATTATCCTCTGACGATTTTGATTTGGTCTTCTTAACTCTGGCTTTTTTTACTTTTTCTGGAGTCTTCTCATTTTTTAACAATCCTTTCTTTACCCCGCTGAAAAATTTAGCCCAGGCAAAAGGGTTAAGAAGATTATTTGCCGGAGATTGTCCTCTCGTGTAATTTGCATCTCCTACCTGCTGCATAGCCATCCTGTAGCCTGCTTCAGGACTGACACCGTATGTTGGTGCATTTTCGAGAGTAGTCTTGATTGAGGCAAGATTATCGTACATATTTTTCAGCTGTGGTGACATAACGGATTGGTTTGCAAGAACATCCCGTTTGAATTCATCGTAAGACTTCCATGGAAAGATAGAGACTCCTTCGATCGAAATAGTATCAGAAACAAGAACAAGATCTTTTTTATAGAACCGGCCGTTTACGGTAAGGGGCACTTCGAAAGTAAACCTTTTGTAGCCAAGGGCGCTAACATAGACTGTATCTCCCGGAAGGGAAATGAGAGAATATATCCCTGTCTGCTCACTTATTGTACCTTTTCTCAATCTTCGTGAGATTATGCTTACCCTTGGAACAGGATTTCTGGTATCATCTATAATAATACCGTTTACCTGTATGAGAGTATGTTTATCTGCAACCTGGGCTATTCCTGAAATGGCCGGAACCAGAAAAAGCAATAATGTGTATATAATTCTCTTCAATCGGACAAATTTCCTGATAAATGTACTGGATTCCCAAAACGGTTGTAAAATAAGCAATACTAAATGTAACGGTAAAACTTTTAACTAATTTTTAATATATTTCAAATAATGTGTTAATGTCAGTTTTTCAATCTGGAAAATTCCCGACATTTCGGGAAATTTAAACAAGCAGTATTAAAGAGGAAAATATATGCAAAAGCTTTTATTACTGGGAGATGAAGCGATAGCCAGAGCTGCTCTGGACGCGGGTTTGGCACTCCATCGACTGAAATAATGGAATACATACAATCATTCCCGCTTGAATCAGAAATTAAAATCCATCGCGAATGGTCTTCCAATGAGAAGACAGCAATGGAGGCCGCCCTTGGCATGTCTTATGCGGGCAGGAGAGCGATGGTTGCAATGAAACATGTCGGACTCAATGTGGCTGCAGATGGTTTTATCAATTCAGCTATCACAGGTGTGAACGGAGGTCTTGTTGTTGTTGTTGCTGATGATCCATCTATGCACTCATCGCAAAATGAGCAGGATTCGCGCTTTTACGGGAGATTTGCATTTATTCCTGTATATGAACCATCAACACAGCAGGAGGC
>JBBIIS010000193.1:0-4664 GCA_037446375.1 Bacteroidota bacterium
TATGGTATAAGTTCTTTCTTACTTCTGACAAGGCTCCAGCGGGATTTTACATAGGGCCGCATATCTCATGGGCAACGGCTAAATTGACTGTAAAACCTGCAACGTCAGGATATTTCAAAGCGTCAAAAATTAATGCCGATATAGTTCTGGGTTACCAGGTTATTACAAAAGGCGGATTTGCCCTTGATATCTTTACAGGACTGGGTCTGAAGAGCAAGAGTTTTGAAACAGGAAACCTCCAGACGAATCAGACATTTAAAGATTTGAAGCTGACTGACAAGACATCCATTAACGTACCGCTTGGATTTTCGTTTGGATACGCGTTTTAGTTCCACAAATACTGGAAAAAAGCTGCGTTGAGCAGCTTTTTTAGTCATTCCTGGTTTTTAGCGATCCGTATATGTAAAGTGAATGATAGGAGGGTGAAAAATTATACAAGTCACTTGCTGTCTTTATTATCTCACTTATCCTGGGATCGCAGAATTCAATGACTTTGCCGGTTTCCACATCTATAAGATGGTCGTGCTGGCCGCATTGATATGCTCTCTCAAACTGTGCGATGTTCTTTCCGAACTGATGCTTAGTCACAAGTCCGCAATCGAGCAGAAGCTCAATTGTGTTGTATAATGTAGCCCTGCTTACACGGTAATTCTTGTTCTTCATGAATATGTAAAGCGATTCAATGTCAAAGTGACCGGGCCTGCTATATATCTCATCGAGAATTGCAAATCTCTCAGGAGTCTTCCTGTGCCCTCTTTTTTCAAGATATTCTGTAAATATCTGCTTGACAGTCTTTTTTGTATCGTCGCTAATCATATCTGGTCTAATTTAAAATAATCCCAAAATTAATTATTTCTGCAGATTTAATACATGTCAGCCTGGGATATCTTCGTCGGAGAAATCCTCCACTCTTTTGACATTTTCAATCCCCTTAACGTTTGATATCTTCATTATCAGATTATTAAGGTCTTTTGTGTGGTGTACGTAAAGGTCAATAGTTCCTTCAAAAATTCCATTGTTGACCGATATGTTGATATTCCGCATATTAACATTAAGCTCTGTTGAAATAATATTAGAGATATCATTTACGAGCCCCACCCTGTCGATACCCGACATGCTTATCCTCGCCAGAAAGGAGACAAGCTTATGAATAGTCCATTTGACAGCTATAATTCTGTTGCCCTCATTCGACATCAGTCGTATCGCCACCGGGCACTTGGGCTTGTGGATTATAATTGAGCCGTCGGGCGAGATGTACCCGGTTACTTCATCTCCGGGTATGGGGTTGCAGCATTTTGCGATCTCGTACGACTGTTCGGATGTTTCAACATTCTCCCTCAAAAGAAAAGGAACGCTCCGGTCGATCTTTGTAATTACAGCATCTTCCTCCTCTGTCTTTTCTTTTTTCGACCCTATAAGCCTCAGATCCCAGTACTTTATTATATTTCTTGAAGGGTTCTTTTTAATAATTTTCTTGAGGTTGTCCAGATCTATAACGCCAAGCTCGACCTTTGAATAGAGCTCATCCTTGTTAAGTACATCATACGAGAGCATGATCTTTTTTATGATCTCTGAGTTTGCTGATACGCCAAGCTCATTCAGTTTTGATTCAAGGATTGACATTCCCTTCTGGATCCTGTCTTTCGATTCCGCCTTAAGTGCATTCTTGATGGCATCCTTTGCCCTTGGCGTATGTGCAAAGGTAAGCCATTCCTTCTCGGGCATCGCCTTGTCGGATGTTATTATTTCAACCTGATCCCCACTGTTAAGTATTGTTCCGAGAGGTAAAAGCTTGTAGTTGACCTTTGCTCCAATAGCCTTGTTTCCAATCTCAGTATGTATTTCATACGCAAAATCAATGGCGGAAGATCCTTTAGGAAGATTTATAAGAGTGCCCTTAGGAGTAAATACCATTATTTCCGAGGAAAACAGATTCATTTTGAAGTCATCAAGAAACTCGACAGGATCTTCAAGCGGATTCTCCAGCATAAGCCGGATCTTCTTGATCCACTTGTCCAGTTCACTCTCCTGTGAATCATCGCCCTTGTACTTCCAGTGCGCCGCGTAGCCCCTCTCTGCAACTTCATCCATTCTGATGCTTCTTATCTGTATCTCAACCCATTTTCCTTCAGGGCCCATAACAGTGAGGTGAAGAGCTTCATAGCCGTTTGGCTTTGGCCTGCTTACCCAGTCGCGGAGCCTGTCGGGCTTAGGCATATAGAAATCTGTAACTATAGAATAGATATTCCAGCACTGGGTTTTCTCCGGGACACCCGGAACAGGCTCAAAGACAATCCTTACCGCAAGAACATCATAGACCTCTTCGAAGGGGACATTCTTGGATTGCATCTTTTTCCAGATGGAGTATATTGATTTTGGCCTGCCACTGATATCGAACCTTAAGCCTGCTGAAGATAGCTTCTCTATAATTGGTAGTGAGAATTTGTTTATCAGCGCAATATTTTTTTTCTCGCCATGCTTAAGCTTTACGGCAATCTCTTCGTATATCTTAGGATGCCTGTACTTGAAGCTGAGATCCTCAAGCTCTGTTTTAATAGCATATAAACCAAGCCTGTCGGCAAGCGGCGCATAAAGATAAATTGTCTCACCGGCAACTTTCATTTTCTTATGCTCAGGCATCGATTCGAGTGTTCTCATATTGTGAAGCCTGTCTGCAATTTTGATAAGAATGACCCTCAGGTCATCAGATATTGTCAGAAGCATCTTCCTGAAATTCTCAGCCTGGAGCGATGATGAGTTTTCCTTATTATAAGTACCTGATATCTTTGTGAGTCCGTCGATAAGTGAAGCTATTTTCGGATCGAATTCCCTCTCAATATCTTCCAGAGTATATTCTGTATCCTCGACAACATCGTGAAGAAGTGAAACGGCAATTGATTTTGCACCGAGGCCAATCTCCTGGTTGACGATCTTCGCAACTGCTATAGGATGAATAATATATGGCTCTCCGGATTTTCTGCGCATATTCCAGTGAGCCTCATTGGCCAGCTTGAAAGCCTTGTCTATAAGCTCTCTGTCGCCGGCCTTGTTGCACCTGACAAGGTTATTGACAAGGCCTTCGTACTCCGCTTTTATCAGATTCTTATCCTCTTCATCAAATATGTCTTTATTCCCCATATAAGCGGTAAGTTCAGAAATTTTAGATTAATACAAATATAGTCATATCGCTGCAAAGTTGTTGCCGTGAATAGCAGAGACAGACCAAATTTTTAGCGGGTTTTTACAATGGAAATTGTGCCAGTTCGTGAAATGGTTTTTCCCGATGGTGCCCTTACTTTCAGGAACCAGAGGTAGACATCGCGTGGCAGAGGCGATCCTCCTTTTGTACCATCCCAGCTCTGAAGAGGGTCTGAACTTTCAAATAGCTTGTTATTTTGCCTGTCTGTAATAATAAGCCGGTACTCCAATGGAGTAAAAGATAGAACAGGCCTGAATAAGTCGTTTATATTGTTATTGTCAGGAGTAAAAGCATTTGGAACAGTTATTCTTTCAATGCCACCAGTGCAGACAGTATTTGAGCGGCTTACCCCGGTAATGCCAAAAATATTTGTTATTTCATCAGACACTATATAGAAGCATACGCTTGTATCTGTTACCTGATACATGATATCGTGATAGTCCAATATACAAACAGAATCGGAAGCGGTGAAGGCAGATTTTAATATGTAACCGTTTCCGGTATTCATGAAAAGCCTGTAATCGTTAACTCCTCCATTCCATTTTGTATAAGTGTTCCAATGCAATAATATGTGATCGTCATTTGAAGTGCTGGCGAGAAGTATATTCCCTGCATAATTTGAATTGGCTGCTGAAATACCGCATTTGTTAATAGCCGTGAGCCAGTATGTATACCTTTCTGTCGTCTTTGCCGAGATATCGGTATATGTAACAATATTGTTTATATGAACTGGATCTGTGATAGTAACAGCATCATTATCAGACAGTCTCTTCCTGTTTATCCAGTATGTACTGATATCAGACAGGGGATCTATTGTAAATGCCAGGGAAATATTATTATTCTCATCAACTGTTGCATAATCGGCATTTATCCAGTCAGGCACTCTCTCCATCTGAACCTGCCTGCATTTGGAAACAGAGAGCGCTTCATCTCCTCCGGCAAGCAGAGCCCTTACCGCTACACAATATGTCACTGCGGGCCTTATACCTTTCAGATCATAAGTTAATGATGTAGCATCGACGGTATCTGCATCTGACCAGGGACCCCCGTTTTCCGAGAACCCGATCGCATAACCGGTCAGACTTTCAGGTACTGTCGGATAGCCGTTCCATGTGATATTTATCAGCGATCTGCAACTGTCTGACTTAATCACCGGAAAGATCGTATTGAGTGCATTTGAAAGAGGACTGATATTCCCGGCTGTATCAATAGCAGCAATAACATAGGATTCAATAAGGAACTGGGCAGCCGATCCGTAATTAATATAGCTTGTAGCATTTACATCCCTGAGGGTGTCAAAGGCATGTCCTTCACCATTTCTGTAATAATAGAGCACATAGCCTGCAAGATCGGGAGAGGGGCTTTTGGACCAGAAAAGCTCCGGCTTGCCGCTTGCCGCCTCAATAGTAACAAGGTTCAACACCGGAGTCACCGGAGGGTCATTGTCAACCTGGGAATACACCCC
>JBBIIS010000194.1:0-4631 GCA_037446375.1 Bacteroidota bacterium
ACCTCATTACTTACACTGAAAAAGGGAGGCAGAGAATATGAATTCGAACAGGGAGTTGATTACACAATCTCACGTGGGGGAACAGGAGGTAAATATGAAGGTGCACTCGTATTCGTAGGTTATGGAATATCGGATAAGGCAAGCGGGATAGATGATTTTGCGGGAATGGACCTGAGAGGAAAAATAATTGTCAGACTGGCAGGCTACCCTGGAATTAACGATATGGCTTCACCAATGTACAAAAAGCTTGTTGGCGATAATCCAAGGGCTGCATATGATATCACGAGAAAGAAGAATGAAATACTGAGTTCCCTGGGTGTTTGTGCGGTAATAGATATTTCCACAAACGGAACAGATATTACAAAGAGATGGGGAGTTTATAAATTTGACAATAACCTTTCTCCTGCTGAATCCAATATAAGGACAAACTGGACACAAATGAGACTCGACACAAAAGAGGTATCATCAAACCCTGTAGTATTTTCTGTAACAGATAGAATCAGCTCCTTTATACTAAAAGACAGTGGTGTAGACATTGCAAAATATGAAAAAGATGCATCCACGGGAACCGTAAAATTCAAAGCTACGCCACTGATCGGCATTAATGCAGCAGTTGAACTTACAATTAAAGCAAGAAGAATAAATTCAAGAAATATCATTGCCATGATCGAAGGCGAGAACCCAAACGAGTATGTGGCTGTTGGAGCCCATATGGACCACATGGGAATGGATAACGGGAATATATGGAATGGTGCCGATGACAATGCCTCAGGAACAGTAGCGGTAATGACCCTGGCAAAGGCATTTATGGCAAGTGGCCTTAAGCCTAAAAGGACTATTGTTTTCTGTGCCTGGACAGGCGAAGAAAAAGGGCTGCTCGGATCCGAGTATTTTACAAGGTATCCTTCAGCAGGTAAGATTGGTGATTACAAATTCTACATGAATTTCGATATGATCTCCCGCGACGATGATACTGATACACTTAAGAATAAAGCCGGTATAACCTATACAAAAGCCTTTCCAAAACTTGAGGATATCTCAAAGCAGGGCATCCTCGACAGTAAGCTGAACCTCAAGCTTAAGATCAGCGCTGATGAAGCTCCGACCGGGGGCAGTGATTATACGGCATTCTCAAACAACAAGATACCTGTAATAGCCTGGATGGCAGCAATGCACGCAGATTACCACCGCCCTTCTGATCAGGTAAACCTGGTTAACTGGAATAAGATGCTCGATATTATCAGGCTCGGATATCTGCAACTCTGGGAAGCCGCCAATGGCGAAATAAAATAGTGTTTCACAACATGGCTTTATTCTTATAATAACTAAAAGCGGGTCAGATAATATGTCCCGTTTTTTTTACCCGGCTGATTTCTGATTGTTCCGGGTGATAGTAAGAATGGCATGAAATTTGGGATGAATATGAATAAATATCTTACCAAATGAAAAATATTTTGTTTCTGCTCGCAATAGCTGTCATGATTTCATCCTGTACAGCTTCAAAAGATACCACATCAAGTACCCGGACTAAAAGGAGTGAAAGGAAGATTGCCGCACAGGCTGCATTAAAGCAGGCTGTTGAATCGCGGCGTTATATCGTTAAGGTAAGCAGGCTCTATACACCTAATGGTTTTCCTGCAGAGCTTGTTCCGAAATTCAATTATATTATTGTCGATGGCGAAATAGCATCAGTAAGCCTGGCATATATGGGAGGATCATTCGGAGGCCGGGGAATAACTGGAATTAATTTTAACGGTCACACTGTTACATATGAGATGGTAAACGACCAGGCAAAAGGAAAATATAATATATCCATGAAGGTTGCCAAAGGCGCCGACAACTTCGACATATATATTACTATCCAGCCAACCGGCTACTGTACAGTATCGATCAACAACATTTTTATTCAGAGTGCAAGCTACCGTGGACAGGTTGTACCCGTAACTGTTGCTTCTGACAAACCGGCTGAAAACAAGTACTAGTTTTAGTCTGCATACTAAAAACCCGGGCATCCAGGATTCTACAGATAATCGGGATACCCGGCGTTTTGTTTCAGTTCAACAAAATCATCATCCTTTTCACTGTATCCGTATTCAAAGCAATAATGATATTTCTTTCCGTCCTTCGACTGGATAACATGGGTAAAGAAGCTGAAGTTGTAGCCCAGTGCGTATAATGCATCTTTATGGACCTTTGCTTTTCCCTCAGTATACAGATCTGCCAGTATTCTCCTGTTTTTCCTCAGGAGGCCATGAACATTGCGCACAAAATTGTTTGAGTCGCGGTTAAGCCTGTTGTTGTAATTATTCCGGCACTGGTCGGAGCAGAATTTCTTATCGGCACGGCCACGTATAGTGTCGCCGCAATCGAGACATTTCCTTTCCACAGCACTAAAGTTTTGATAAAGATACAAAAAACCGTTTTCAAACGGTTATAAACGCCTATAAATGATTTTAAAGCGACTATAAATATTTAAAAACCATATCACCTTGTTTGCCGGGTGTAAGTTTGTACAGAATATTTTGAATGTCAAATTTAAAACCAATGTCATGAACAGTTTAAAAAACAGAGTACAGCTTATCGGGAACCTGGGAATGGACCCCGAAACGAAAACGCTTGAGAACGGCAAGAAAGTTGTAAAATTCACACTCGCCACAAACGAAACGCACAAGGATGGCGAAGGCCAGAAGATAAGTGAGACTACCTGGCATAATATCATTGCCTGGAACGGACTTGCCGATATAGCAGGCAAGTACCTGAAAAAAGGCAAAGAGGTTGCCATTGAAGGGAGGATCGTCTACCGCTCATATGAGGATAAGACAGGTGTGACGAAATATATTACTGAGATCGTCGCCAATGATCTTCTCATGCTGAGAAGCACGAAAGAGAAGGAATAATCCTTTACGATCAATGATCTGCAGATGATCGCTGCATTTGTGCGAAGAAGCCGTCCCGAAACTAAAAAGAGACGGCTTCTTATTTTCTCTGAAGAGCTCTTACTTTCTTTGCCCTTAAACAAAGAAGCATGTTACTTTCTTTTGCCTGCCCGAAAAGAACCGGACGAAGTGAGTTCGGCGAAACCAAATGAACATTAATCCGGAAAAAGAATTCAAAAATCAAGTAGATCAACATTCGTCCTGTAGTCGCCGAGAAGGTGCTCTGCAAAATAATACCACAGCAGCCTGTCAAAATAAGGGGTCTCATCACCATAGCCATGGCGCTGCCCCGGAAGGATCATGAAATCGAACCTCTTGTTTGCCTTTATAAGCTGGTCAACAACCCTCAGGGTATTTCCAGGGTGGACATTATCATCTATATCTCCGGTGGTAAGAAGCAGATGTCCCTTGAGATTCTTCGCAAGATCCTGGTTTTTTGCAACTTCCGCCTTGAATGAGATCTGTTCCGTTTCCTTCATTATGCTGTCTTTTACGCCATCCCTGCTCTTTACCTTCTTCACAACCTCAGTAACTCCGTTATGCGTTTCGCCCCACCACTGATTATAGATATTGTTATCGTGGTTACCTGAAGAAGAGACAGCAACCTTATAAAAATCGGGATAGGAAAGTATTGCGGCCGTCGACATGAATCCTCCGCCCGAATGACCGAAGATCCCAACCCTTGTAATATCGATGAATTTGTACCTGTCTGCAAGCTGTTCAATACCATATTTATCATCGGCAAGAGCATAATCCCTCAAATCGTTATAACCGAAAGTATGATAATAGTTGTTTCTCATAGGGCTTCCTCCCCGGTGTCCGAAATTAACAACAATGAATCCGACCTGTGCAAGAGGCATATTCTTGCCTGAGAGAGAAAACCCATAAGGGACTGATTCAGTTTGAGGTCCGGGATAAACATAGGAGATTATAGGGTATTTACGGGTTGAATCGAAATTGAATGGCTTGTACATCACGCCATAGAGGTTTGTGACCCCATCTTTCGCCTTGACAACGATTGTCTGGGGCATCTTCCATCCCGACTTGTAAAGTTCCGACAAGTCGGCTGTCTCGAGGTTGAGAAGTATTTTACCGCCTTCATCGCGAAGTACAGCAACTGGAGCCATGTCAACCCTCGAGTACGTATCAACAAAGTACTTGTTCGACTTCGACATTGAGAAGGAATGATTCGCCGGCTCCTTTGTGAGAAGAGTCATACCTCCCTTGTCGATGGAGGCCTTGTATTTCAGGCTGTAATATGGATGGACATTTTCTTCCCGCCCGAATGCTTCAAAATATACATTCCTTCCGACTGAATCTATCCTCTCCACCCTGCCTGTTACAAAAAAGCCGTTTGTGATCTGGTTTTTAAGATTGCCTTTACCGTCATAAAGATATAGCTGTCCCCAGCCTGTCCTCTCCGACCACCATATAATGTCGCTTCCTTCGTTAAGAACAGAGAGTCGCGTATATTCATCATTGAAGTACGGCCAGGTCTCTTCGGAGAAAAGAACGGAAACTGCACCAGTATTAGCATCTACAATACAGACATCAAGGTTCTTCAATGGCCTGTCCTTTCTGATAAGAATAATTTTTTCGGCTGACTTCTGGGACGACCACATTACTCTTATGGTCTGATCTTTCCATTTCCTGAGATCCACATTTACTCTTCCCTTTGTTGCTACATCGAATATT
>JBBIIS010000195.1:0-4604 GCA_037446375.1 Bacteroidota bacterium
TTATCTTCCATTATCGATTTGATATCAAGCGATTCAAGTTCGGGATGACCCTTGAACCTTTCCATAACAGGCTTACCATCGCTGAGTGTCAACCTGAATAATCCGCTGCCTTCGGTCCCGATAAGCCAGGTCTCATTCGTTCTGAGCTTGCAAATGGACTGAACTTTCGTATAATCTATTCCTTCAACAGTTTGTTTTATTCTAAGTGAATCCTTATCAATAGAGCACAGGAGAAGATTCTCCTGGGTACCGATCAGGAATTCTTCGTCAGTCAGCATCCGTCCGGATGTCATTAAAACTGGCTTTGAAGTAAAATACCTGACGGGATTGGCAGGTGCTTCCGGATCTATCTTAAGAATCATTTTATCCTGGGGTATAACCCAGATATTACCGCTCTTGTCCTGAAAAATATCATTTATGCTCTGGATACCCTTTGTCGGAACGGTAACAAGACCATCTTCAGAATTATAAAATAATGCCCCGTCGCTGCAGCCAAGCCACAACCTTCCACTTAAGTCCCTGAAGTTAACGGTAACATACCTGTCGGTCAATGAATCGGGATATATGACTCTGCGGAATTCGAAACCATCAAATTTCTCAAGTCCGCTTCCAGTACCAACCCAGAGGAATCCGTTCAGGTCCTGATTCAATGAATAGATATAGGTATCTGGCAGGAAATTTTTGAAACTGAATGACTGCCCGCTGAGGTTTGAAGATATAAGTGTGAACCAAACCAGAACTGCTATTACTGTCAAAAGACGTTTTAGTGCCGGCATGGTTCAATCATTTTTTAGGGTTCACCCTTTTATATCCATAGTTGGGCTCATAGACGGGCACCCCTCCTATAGGCGCACTGAAGAACTTCAGGTTGTCTCCTCGCTGGTTCTGCAGACGTATTATAACGTTATTGTTCTTAATAAGCTCCCCCTGGTATTTATGGAACTGAAAATCGAGTGATGAGCCAACCTCGCCGGCTTCGATGGGAATTTTTGATTTTACCCAGTCGTTCTGATGAGATATCGGAACCGTAACTCCTTTCCTAACCCTTGATACTACCATAATAGTCCCGTCACCATCCCAGTCGAAATTCTCCTGCTGAACATATACAATTCCCGTATCGATATAAGGATAGATATGCGAGACACTTTCAATGTTGTTCCACATCCTGAAAGTATATTTATAAGTGAAGGCATTAGCTCCCTCAACAGGCACATCTCTGTCGGGTTCGCGAGAAAGGAAATACCTGTAGAGATTACCGTCATCCCCGCTTATGCCATCGCAAATAACCTTGAAAATGTAACCCCATTTCGGACTCAGGTCGCCTTCCGCTGCATTGAAGGGGCCAAATGAGTAGTACTTATTATCATACTGTTTTTCATTACCAAATATTTTTGAGGCGAGAAGTGTTCCGCTCTTGTAATTGCCGGTAGGCACAGTTCCCCTTGAATCTTCATTATCCGGATTTTCCGGGTCCACTCCCTTGCCACCATAAATGCTGTATAGCATTTTTGTATTCCATTCACCCTTTCCCTCATCATTCTCGCCACCTGTATCGGGATCGAATACACGGATATAGAATTTCCCCTTGTAATCTTTTGGTATTGCGAAGAACCAGGTCTGAGAAAAATAAAAATCACCCCATGAAGTTTCTCCATCCTTACCGAATGTAACGAGGAAAGGAATGTTCTCATCAAGGCCGGGTACAGGCTGAGCCTTTAAGCCCTGCGACGTGACAGAAAGCAGGAAAAAACCTGCGAAAAAAATCTTAGATATGTCTCTCTTTAAAAGCATTGCCGCTCAAAAGTAGTTAATTTTAATCATCAGGGCCTTTGTCTTACTTCAATGTTTTTGAAAACACATTTTTCCTTTGCCGGTACACCTTCGGCGGCGGGTGTGCTTACAATAAGCTGAACATTGTAGATCCCCGGCCTCAAAAATCTCTTCTCCACATCCTTGCCTATGGCGATTGATTCATCCCCGAAATTCCAGTAATACTGCGAAATATTCCATCCCGGCAGATAAGTACTGTCGGCGTTCAGCTTAATCGTCTCGCCGGCAATGCATCTGTCGGTTGATGTAATATATGGCTGTTCGATCGGAGTAATATTCAGGTCATACGTTTTTTCAGCCCTCTGGGTTTCCTTTGTAATGAGATTTGTTACATCAATTGTAACAATATACCTGCCGGGCTTCTGGAAGCAGTGTGTCGTTTTTGCTCCTGTCCCTTTTGTTCCGTCGCCGAAATTCCAGTTATATCTGAATGGAATTGTATCGAACTTAAGCGCATTTTCCTCAAAAAACTCATAGCAGTAACTGTTTTCCTGAAGAGTATCGCAGCTGGCTTTTCTTATTATTGTCGATGTGAACTTCCATATATCATCGCTGAGTCCGGTTTTTCTGGAAAAATATCCTGTCTGCATGTTATCCTCCGAAACAAAGGCAAAGTCATCGGCTTTCGAGTTTATAGGAGCAGGGAGCGGAATTGCTTTTTCCCACTTGCCATAGACTAGTGATGTATAATATACATCCATACCTCCCAGATAATCGGCATTTGCCGGTCTGTCTGATGTAAAATAGAGCCGCCCCGACGGGTGGATGAACGGATAGTTCTCCTTTCCCGGGGAATTGACATCGCTGCCCGGATTGACAGGCTGGCTCCATTTGCCATTAAGAAATTCGCAGTACCATATATCCGAACCGCCCTGTCCTCCGGGCATATCGGAGGCAAAGAACAGGTATCTCCCGTCGCGGCTCAGGGAGGGATGAGCGACACTGTATTGTTCACTGTTATATTCAAAAGGGCGTACATTAGTTATAACCGTACCATCGAGGTCCCCTATATAAATACCACGCGGGTTAACTGTATTCTTTTTTCTCGCCCTCTTGCCTGTAATGACGCTGCTTGTAAAATATATTGTCTTTTTATCGGCTGAGATGCTGACAGGGCCGTAATAGAGAAGGTCGCTTTTAGGCTGTTGCCTTACCTCCTGGCTTTTGCCCCAGAGCGAAGTATCAATTTTCTGAACGAAATAGATATTGTAAAGTCTTTCATCCTGAAAGGTTGTGCCATCCGAAAAACTGCTTGTCCTCCTGTCGGAGCAGAATAATATGCCATCGTTGTAGATCACAGGGGCTATTTCGTTGAACTGGGAAGTGTTTATCGGGAGCTTCTCGACCCTGTAAATTGATGGCTGTGACATGGCCGGCAATACCATTGAGAGAATGAGTGCAGTAATAGACATTATGTATCTGATGCACTTCCTCATCATCAAAAATATCTTGGGTTTGCGGCTGAGACCTTGTAGCCGAATTCGTACCTGAGTGAGCCTTCAACTGATCCCTTGGGATATGTGCTTCCTGCCCCCACAGGATAATCGTACGAAAAACCGAACATCATCTGGGGATTAACCTGAACCTGGAATATCCCGACTGCAACTTTTTCAGAGTTCCTCCATGAACCGCCAACCCATATGAGGTCGCAAATAATAAAATTTGCATTCAGATCTATCCTCATATTTTTAGTTTTATCAAGTGAATAATCGACAAAAACAGAGGGCTTAAACTTGAGTACATCCGCAAATTTAATAAGTACTCCTGCAGTTGCCTGAACATCAAACTGAGTAAAAGTGCCAAGACTAACCTTTCCTACACTGCTCTTTTCGTAGCTCAGAAACGTTGGAACGGCGGCGCCGACAAAGAACTTATTATTGTAAAAATAGACTCCTGCTCCCACATTGGGCATAAAATACTTGTTACTGCCGGCAAACGCACCGTCAGTTCCATCGATTAGATTTATTCCGCTATAGTCGCTGTTTGCCATATCAAACCCTGCTTTCAATCCCATTGATAACTTTGATCTTCCAATATTTACATGGTAAGCATAATCGGCATACACACTTGTTCCTTTAGTATATCCATATTGCAATGTTTGAAGTGTAAGGCCAAGTGCAACATGATTATTCTTCAGAAGTGAATGCATTGAAAGCGTCTGGTAAGTAGGAGCCCTGTCGACTCCTAACCATTGCTTCCGGAAGCTTGCAAACAGACTCAATGCGTCACGGGAACCAGCATAAGCAGGGTTAATTAACAGTCCGTTCTGAAGGTACTGGCTGTAGACAGGATAGGCAAGGCTGATCCTGAAAGGATCTGTAACTGACTGCCCTGTCAGACCTGTTCCTGAAATTAAAAACAATATGAAAATTATTAATCTCTTACGCATTAATTCGTTTCAGACCCAGTCTGTTAATTTTGTTTATCCCGTTTTACAATAATTACTCCCCGGTAGACATGACCCGCATATGGAGGCACTTTTGATGTTGTTGAGAGAATATAATAATAAGTCCCGTCGGGCAGTGGTCCCTTTTCATTCTCTCCGTTCCACTGCCTGTAAACATTCCCGCTAAGGTTATCTGTGGTATAAACCTGGGATCCCGCACTTGTCATTATCTTAAGTGTTATCTCCGTATTAACAGGGTCCAGTCCCTGTATCTCGAACTCGTCATTGACATTATCACCGTTAGGTGAAAAGCCTTCCGGAATATTTATGTTGTTTGCTGTAATTGCCATATCGGCACTGGTGGAACAGGCTCCGTTAGATACTGTCC
>JBBIIS010000196.1:0-4601 GCA_037446375.1 Bacteroidota bacterium
CATTGCTCTGTGTCAGCAGAGCCCGGTTTTTGGGTTGTTGGGGCTATCATAAACATTTCCCCTCTCCTACCTTATCACAATTTTTTTTGTATGGAAAATTACCCCGTTACTAATCTTCAGATAATAAACGCCCTGTTGCAAAACCGGCATATCAATATTGCTTATAACCTGCTGCTTCAGGTCTCTCATTGAGAATATTTTTGAACCAGTTGCATTATAAATCTCTACAGAACTTATATCAGCAAGAGTACTACTTATACTGAATTTTCCATCCGAAGGGTTTGGATAAACGGTAATGCTTCCATCATCCTCATTTTTCAGTAGATCAATGCCAGTGATAACTCCCTGTGACTTGAAATAAATACTGTCAATTTTAAGATCGGAGCCCACATATGTCAACGCACTATTTGACCAGTTTGAAGATAGAATACTGACTATCACGCTGTCGGGAGACAGCGGAATTTCGAAAGGCAGTTTAATCTTCGTATAGACTGACGCCGCATCCAGATTCCACGATAAAGTGTTTATTATTGAGCCACTCAGTTTGAAGTTAACTAACACGAGTGCCTTGTCGTCTGCCATCGGTGCATACTTGTAATAAAAGATAAGAGTATCTTTCTTAAGAGTGTAAGGGTAACCTCCTGTCTGGGTGCAGCTTCCACCACAATTTCTCGGATAATGTCCTGTTGATATGCCTGCCATCTGAGCCGCAGGCTGCCCATTCTGATTCCCAATAAATGTTTTCATCTCAATCGCATAACTCCCATGAAATGCATCACTGGTCTGCGATACCCCGGTCTCCTGGTCGCCGTTGCTCAGGATAAACCATTGACCAGGTGTCTTTATTGTCTGGCTCTGCCACAGCTCAAAATCACCATTCATATCAGCCGGCTGACTGGCTACTCCCATAAAATTGACACTGTCCATTATGAGTATGCTTCCCGGGACTCCAAGGGGCTGCTTCATCCCCGGACCAAATTTGCACGAAAGCGCTCCAAACTCAACAGAATCCGGATTTTGAGAGAGCGGAGGCATGAAGTTGAATTTAAAGGGGGTATATGTACTTTGTATCCCTCCTATTTTAAAAAAATAAGTTTTCAGGTTGACACCTCCCTTACTGAAAGCAACAATGACGGTGCCTGAATCAGCAGTTGCAACATTATACTTGTACCATCCTGATATTCCGCTAGGTGTCAGATCATACGCCATTCCTCCATGCCAGCTGACCGGAGGCTGGCTTCCCGGGTAGATGTTCACAAAATAGCCAAATGAAGTATCTCCCATCAGGGCTGTTGTTTCCACCCTGATCGCAAAAGATCCGTACTTCGGATCACCAACCTTGCTGACGTTGAAAACTCCCTGCCTGACATAGGTAGTCAGATTTGATGTATATGGATAATATTGCGGATAGCTGAAAGTTCCCGAATTCCAGGTTTCGAAATCACCGTTCGGCAGGGAGTTCTGACAATATGCTATTATTCCCGGGAAAAGAAAACATAGCAGGATAATCTGTTTTTTCATGTCTTCAGATATTAGATTCTTACCAGAATATATTTCACACCAAAGAACTTATGTTACTTAGTCGCTTAGGCAAAGTTACAAGTTGAATCTTAATAAGTCAATTAATTCTTTCGACGAACGGAATTTCCCTGATGCTTTTTACCGGCTTTTCGTTTGGCTTCTCAAGTGAAGCAATAACGGCATATTTTCCTTGTTTTTCGGGAACAATTAATCTTATCAACGCCCTTGTCTGGCCATACTGAGGTATCCTTATTTCCTGGGATTGATCTGAGATGAGCCTATCCTCATCATATATTCTCAAATGAAGATATCCATTCCATTCATTTTCGAGATCATTTATTGCAATTATTCTGAAATCATGCATTGATCCGGTCTTTATCGCTTTTCCCCATTCATCAAGCATAAGTCCGACAGGGGAGAATGCATCCTTCATATACTGCTCGAATTCAGGCTCATAAACAATTCCCGACACATTTGTAAAATGATCGCTGGTCTGGCCGTCACTTCGGGAATAGCCCAGGGAAGTAAAATGAAGAACTGCAGAGCATTGCCTGTGACAGCGCCAGAATTCTGTTTCCGCAGCCATATATCCGGCATAAAGATGCCGGCGCTGAACTTCAGTTGAACCTGGCCCGAGAAGGTTATTATACAGATCTTTAGTAAGTGTTGTCGGAGTTCCGTCCCTGTTAAGCCACAGCCATCCATACTCATTTACTATCTTTATATATCTCTTATCCCCGGTGTCACCTCCGGGGTTGGTATCCACACCGGCAATATTCTCGAGCTTAAATTTAGAATCATAAAAATGGTAAGGATGAAGCTCCATTACATCACCCGGCTCACGCACTGGAGAATAACTGTTGTCCCATGGGCGATGGGAGAGATCAAGCCTCCTTACTTCTTTTATGGCATCGGCAACCTCTTCCGTTTTGCCATCGTTACTCAGCGTCTCATTACTCGCGTCCCATATGACTATTGACGGGTGATTCCATTGCTCTTTTACCCATTCAGTATATTCCCTGACAAGCTCTTCCGATTTAAGCTCACGGGGCCATACACACCATCCTTTCCCTCCATACCAGACAGGGAACTCATTCTGTATAAGTATTCCCTCCTCATCGGCAATATCGTACCATTCTTCAGGTGCGATCCCTATGCAATACCTTAAGCTGTTCCAGTGGAATTTCTTAAAACTTTGATGCAACTTTCTTATCCATCTGCTGCTCCATGGAAGACCACTGCAGGAATCATCCTCGAAAAATCTGTAGAGTGTAATATTACTTCCACGCATAAAATATGGCTTGCCGTTAAGCATCGTCATTCCTGTTATGGTATCAAGCCTGAATTCACGCATGCCAAACCTTGTAGAATACTGATCACCCTCAGTTCTGACTGTAAGTTCATAAAGAAAAGGATCTTCGGGCGACCAAAGCCTGCATCCCGGTATTGGTATTGTCACATCAATAATTGTCTCATCCCTTATCCCATATGGGAACCTGAACTCCCTGACAAGGTCCTCTGTTCTGTGGCTTGTTTTTAATTCCCTTACAATAAATGAGATCTTTGTGCTCTTTGTTTCCGGTGAAGGAGCCAGCCTGACCTGTACCTTTACTTTCTTTCCATTTACATCCGGCACAGCCTGTACGGAGGAAATTGAAGGTTTTCCACTTAGAATTATCTTTACATCGTCGAAAATACCAGGGATATATCTCTCCTTTTCAAAGTCAAAACCCGACAGTACAGATAAAGGGAGTGAACTCCGGCATGATCCAACCCTGATGCTAAGTTCATTTTCACCTCTTTTCAGAGCATCTTTAATGTTAAACCAGCCGGGAGTGAAGCAAGGCTTATGTTCGCCCATATCCATACCGTTAAGGATCACTTTGGTCCCGAACATCGCCTTCGAAACCTTAAGCCATGCCACTTCCGGAACAGGGCCATTCACACTGAACTTCCTGTAATACCAGAAAGCTTCACGCAATGTGTCTTTCTGCAGCATACTGCTCCTGTCGCTGACCCTGGGACCAGCGTTCCTGAACGACGGAATTGCAAGCGATACCAAACCCGGAACCTGCACGGTATGGCTGTAAAAGCCCGGTTCCTTGTCCATTGCTCCCTCTTCTATTTTCCAGATTCCATTAAGGGAGATAGTTTTCCTCTTATCCCTGCCCTGACAGGCAGACAAAAGCAACAGGAACAGAAGTACAAGGTGGGTCGGGGCTCTCATCTGTTTCTGGCTAATTATTATTAATGATTAAGCATTCCAAACATCTCATCGCGCTTTAGCCTGAGGTTTTCGGCCTGACCTATAGCCGCTTCAAACTTATTATTCTTAATAGCTTCAATTGCCTCAACAGCAAACTCTTCAGGTTTAATTCCTCTATGGGGATTTGCTCTTGAATCTCTTTCTCCCCTGTCGAGTTCAGTATCTACAGTCGGCGGGGCAATTTCAAAAACTTTTATCGCGGTTCTCATGAGCTGATGCCGGAGCGATAATGAGAATGAATGAAGAGCTGCCTTTGTCGCACAATATACAGGCATAAATGCCAGGGGGGTAAATGCAAGGCCTGAACTGATATTAATTATTGCTGCATTATCCTTCCCCTTAAGCTGTTCAATTAAGAGGCTGCCGAGATGGACCGGCGCAACAAAATTTGTCTCACATTCTTTTTTAACAAGATCAGGATCAACCGGTTCCATGAGGTTATAGCTATGCTGTATCCCTGCGTTGTTTATAAGGATATTTGTTTCAGGATGTTTAACTTTTATCCACTTTGCCAGCTTCGATCTCTCTGAGGATTTTGTAATATCGCAAACCAGAAAGGGGATATTGCCAAGCCTCTCACTTGCCTCCCTGAGCTTATTTTCCCTTCTCCCGCAAATTATAATCCTGTTCCCAAGTTTCACAAACTGTTCAGCAAGAGCAAATCCGATCCCGGTGCCTCCTCCTGTTATAAGAATTGTATTCCCTGTAGTTTTCATATTTTCAAATCTTTATGAACAACCTATTCTTGTAAAGCCAGTAACAGAGATACCATAATCCTGCCCAGACGATCAGACTGGTCATTACCTCCGTAGTA
>JBBIIS010000197.1:0-4404 GCA_037446375.1 Bacteroidota bacterium
TCTCCATCATGTTTTCTTCTCTTGAATACTTGTATAACCCACTATTATACGTTCCAAAAAGTATATTGCCATTCTTCTCCTGAAGTAAGCAAGAAACTGTAAAGTACGTCGTCAAGTGGGGAAGCCGGAAGTTCTCAAACTTATTCTCTTTACCATAATACTGACTTAATCCGACATCTGTGAAACAAACAAATGTATCACCCTTAAGTACATAGGATCCGTATACCTGATCACTCAGACCTTCTTCCCTTCCAAAATGTTTTGCTCTTATATGTTTGAAATCATTTATAGGAAAATCGGCTTGAATTGCACCATCATTTATAGTTGTGAACCAGATTTTGTTGTTAATCTGTGCTATTCCGGTAATGTCGGCTGATAACCTTAAGGAGTCAAAGGCAATTGTATCAAACCTGATACCATCGAAACGTGAAATTCCTCCGTTCAGATGTCCGAACCAGATATTCCCCGATTTATCTTCACTAATACATCTTACGCCTCCGTCAGCCAACCCGTCTCTTATTGAGAAGTTATCAAAATTCTTCCCGTTAAACCTTGAGACTCCATCAATTGTTCCAAACCAGAAATAGTCCTTGGAATCCTGGAACATACTGTAAACCTTTTGTTTTTTGAGTCCTTGTTTCACACCATAATTATCGAAGAAATATTTCTGTGCATTCACGGGAATAGTATACATCATAAACAGAAGTAAAAGCCAGAATATATACTTTGATCGGCTCTTAGTGAAGTGGTTGACTATCATATTATGGAATATTTTATTGTCAATTCATTCATATCGCGTTTTTTGTAATTCTCAGCCATTTAATCTGATCTGCTCATTTCCCGGTTTCTCTGCTGTAAGGACACTTTGCTATTTGACGAGAATATCCTCCTTAAAAATACATAATTTCCATAAAATTCGGACCATTGAATTCGTCTCTCCTCTCACTGCCCACCTCTCTCCCTGATATCGGATTTGAGATTTGAGATTTCGGATTTCCCCAAAAAGATAAAAGACAAAAGTCAGAAGGAGAGAAGAGTTAAGCGTAGAGTGTACAGATGAGAGCGCTGAGAAGTGAGAGATGAGAAGTGGAAGTCATTCTGTTGTTCCGATTGAATGAAAATTGAATGACGCAAACTTTGCGAGCCAAAGACTATCGTATGTCTAGTGAATAGCTCCCTGCTCCCCGATAATTTCGGAGTTGAGAAATGAGATTTCGGATTTATAGCTTCTGACACACAGACTTCAGACCCCCGGCCTCCTCCCAATCTTCGCATTGCAACGGCTGGCAAAGCAAGGCTTCATTGGGTAAGACAAGACTGCAAGAATTCATACTCCAGGATCTTTGAATTGACTTACGTTTTACAGACAGACCCTGGCTCTGCTAAGATGAACTGCCAGTGATCTATCTATAATTCATATTCAGGAAAGCCCTGAATTCTTTCTGTCCCGCGATCTCCTCACCATCCAGCTGATAGGCAGGACTATATTTGCCGCTGGGGAAATCTTTAAAAGTGTAGGAGTTGCAGACCCGGCCCACATCAACATATTTGGTTGCCGCTGTATTTATTGCAGTTAATGCCAGATCCGCAAGAGCTGCGAAAGCGCCGCCACCATTGGTCCTGACCGAGGTATCATAGATAATGGTTCCTTTTCTGTTATAGAGTATTTCGTTGGTCTTTGTCGATTTGACAATGTATTCAACACCTATTGTAACTTTTGCTCCGATAGCTGATTTATCCCAGTTGTTAATGATCGTAAACAGGACAATATCTGCTCCAAAAACTTCTCCGAATTTTGTTAAAGAGCCGTTAATGAAGAGTTCAGCATCATAAGCACTTTCCCTTTTCAGGATATCCATTGAGATGAATGGAGGCATGACATAGAACCCCTTATTTATCAGCGGGACATTTAATGTGGAATAGAAATACTCCTTAGCGTCGACAGCAGTACTCCTGTTAATTGGAGGCATGATCAATATTGTCAAAGGCTTCTCGCTGTACATACCCTCATATGCAACGGATTTTTTTACTGGCGTTGTTGTTGAACAACTGCTTAATAAGATAAGTATCAGGAAATAGAAATATTTCGTTTTCATTTTTCAAGCATATTAAGTATTCTGTCAATAAAAATTTTGGACTCGGGGTACAGTTCTATTTCCTTTTTCAGCATTGTTTTTCCTTCTTCTGTTCTCCCGCTCTGCAGCAGAATATATCCGTAATCAGCATAGATGCCCGGAGGCGGGACATTTCTTGAGCCCGTCTGTTTCTCTATGATTTTCTTATAGTTCTCGATCAGCTCCTGGGTAGATTTTTCATCAGCGTTCTTCAGATAATTATAACTGGTGGTTTCATATTTTCCCCAGCTGTAAAGTGGCTTCTGAACTGTACAGGATGATATTAAAACGATCGATATTGCAAGGAAGAGGATCTTTTTCATGGGAGTACAATTTTTTTAGTTTCCTGAGTGGCGACAAAAATCTGTTTCTCATAGAGAACCTGTCCTTTATGTGAAACTTTAATGGTATGTGCACCTGTTGAAATTGCATACACTTCTCCCTTCATGTAAGCAACTTTTTCTGAATGTACAGATGCCATGAATGTGGTCTTATTATCTAAAGTGACCTCGACGCCATCGGGGTAAGATTTTGGAGCTCCGAAAAATTCAAGAAATGCCTCATTCTCTTGCCCTGCGGACATAGTTTTGATCCCGCCGCAACTGCTAAGGACAATGAAACTGCCCAGAAGCAGGAAAAATATTAATCGTTTCATTTTGAAATTTCTTTAATGAAATAATTTCCTAAATTCTGTTTATCTATACTGCCGTCAACAAAAGAGACCATGGAAAACTCATTTTCCGGTGTTTCTCCCCCGATAAAATCGATCTTTACTTTCCCAACTACTTTACCCGGCAACTCCATCTTCATCCCTGTTTGCGGATTTTCAACGACCTTGCCCTTTTCAATTACATCAAACTGATCTCCGACATTCAGTCCCTGGCTTTTCCCTCCGGAAATTATGATCCCGTTATCATCATATGTAAGGAAATAGGCTTTCCACGGTCTGTTCATGCAATTATTGATGATATTCTCCACAAGTTTCGAAATAGCGGCTGAGATCGCTTTGTCGCTTAATGTTGCGTCATAATCTGTTCTTTCACCTAATCCCATTACAGTTTTATTCGTGGTTTCTGCTTCTCCTTTGGCCTCTTCAGAATAAATGATCTGTCCTGAGGAGACATCTATCAGTCGTATACTGACTGCTGCCTCGACAGTCTGCGTTTTAGTCCTGGAGAAAACGTTCACATCACCAACATTTTTTCTTCCGAATTCAGTTACTGATCCAACTATTATATAATCTGCTCCGATCTTCTTGCTGCTCTGATTCCCGGCAATTGAAAGTTCCTGCACAATTTTATCCATATCCTGTCTTTCAAGCAGGATGAACTTGCCGGTTGAAGAAAGTTTAGTGGAAAGGATATCCAATGCCTGTTTCCCCATTGGATCATTTTCTTTATTATAAAATATTCCTTTTGCATACTGAGTTTCATTTGAGAAACGTGCAATGGCCACTTTTCTTTTCAGGGAATGATCGTCCTGCTTTCCCTCTTTTACCTGTGGCTCTACTTTCACGATCTTTCTCTGTCCAAAACAGGAAAGTGTCAGCAGACAGGTTATGGTTAGAAAAAAAACTTTTTTCATGAAGAGTGTTTTTAATTATTAAAATGAAATAATGATTACCTGAAAGTTGGATTTAAACGGATCAAAAAAGATTAGGATTCAGACAATTCAAGCACTAAGAATCAAAGTTACTAAATCAATCCTAAATTAATTCTGTTTATCAGATCTTTTTTTAGATGAATAAATTAGCTGAGAAAATTGATCTTATTCCCTTTGAAATGCGCGACGGCAGCCGGCTGCCTTACTGGGGAATGTGGCTCGAAGCCGGTAGCTCGCATCACCTGGCTTTTTTCCCGGTGCCCCGGGCCCGGGTTCCCGTTAGTTCTCCTCGCCGTAGAGCACTCTGCCTATGATACCTTTATCTCCGAATGCCCTGCCTTTTACAAGCCAGGTAAATCCGAAAGAGGCCAGGGCGATAGTTTCGAAGATAAAAGTTGCATGTGAAAAAAATCTGAAAGGGATGAAGCAGGCGCAGACAAAGATCAGTATGCCGCAGAAGACATATATATGGTTTTCATTGATAAGGCCGGACCTGGCCTCGGTTTTTTGTCCGATAGTGAAGATGAACACAGAGATATAGGAAAGGATGAGGAAGAAGATGCCGGCGGATATATAATGAAGGTCACCCAGCCAATTCTTGCAGTATGGGATAATGGTGTAGATCTTCTGGCTGCAGTCATCAGGGTTTGTAGGGAAAATGGCAATCAGGAAGGCCATTGCTCCGGCG
>JBBIIS010000198.1:0-4341 GCA_037446375.1 Bacteroidota bacterium
AGCTGCAAGCAGAGCGACTGTTTTTGTGTGAAGGGGCTCCATCTGCTTAAAGCTCAATGAATCGCGATACCTGTTCAAAAACGAATTATTATTTTTGTACAGATAATTAAACATTTCGTTCTGCCCTGTATTATTCGGATAAAAATACTCCATGTACGAATGTTGGAGATTAAGGTTTACAAGGGCACCCGGCATAATTATCAAAAGTGATCCGACTATCATGAAAATGAAGACCGGACTAATATGACTCTCCTCTTTCCAGGTAAGCCATGTATAATATGGCAATGCAATTATTACGAGAAGGACCACACCAAAGAACATAAAAACTGTTGCCAATGGCCAGTGCTGAATTTTAAAAAGCAAGCCGGCAACGAAGAGCACGGCGCCTGCAGCGCCCAGTACATAAGCAGCCCTTTTATTTCTGTTTTCCTGATAATTCATCCTGTTTACAAGGAGTGATGGTATAAAGAAAACAACTCCGATAAATGTTCCAAGTGTCAGAAATGCTCCTGCAAAGGGCCAATGATTGGTCTTAAAGAGAGTGCCTGCAACAAAGAGTGCTCCTGTAAGGAAGGCTGAAATGAAAAGGAAGATCCTTTTAGTGCTGTGAGTCTCTTTCCAGAGTACGACAAGTGCAGATGGTAAGAAGGCACATACAAGGAAAAGTGCCCCGAATGTCATCATTACACTAGCCATTGGCCAGTGCTGGATTTTGAATAGTGCTGCGATGCCGAACAGGACTGTGCCTGCCACACCCGAAATTTTCATAAGGTTTTTCATAATTCTGTATTTAGTGTCGACTGCATAAAGTGTCTCTTCCTGGATCTCCTTCAACCTGCGGGATCCCATTTTCTGTTTTACGCTTTGATAGGCTTCATTAAAATTCATACCCTTCTTCATCTCTCTTTCCACATCGCAGCAAACATGATCGATCAGCTCATCGAGGAGATGTGAAAAATTTATCTCCTCCCTCCTGATATCATTACTTATCCTGTCGATATTGGCGTAGCTAAGTTCAGGCATGGCTAAGTCCCGGGTTAGGTTTGATTATATTCTGAAGTGAATCGATGAACTCATTGAGTTCCCTGATCTTTTCCGCCACAAGGGAATGACCCTTGGGAGTAAGTGAATAATAGATCCGGATACGGTTACTGAAATTCTCTGAAGTTGTTACGAGAACACCTTCGCTCTCCAGTTTGTGAAGTACCGGATAGAGGGCCCCATAGGTCAGCACTATTTTACCTGCCGACAGCTCTTCCACTTTTCGCGTCAGCTGGTATCCGTACATCGGACCATTCTCCTCAAGAGTTTTCAGGATTATCGTCTTCAGTGATCCCTTAAGTAAGTCTGTTGATATCATTTTTTTCCTATATTTAAGTGTCTTATATAATACAAATATAAAATATATATATTTACAAATACAAATAATTCTTTAAAATATTTTCCAGGGGAGTTAAAAAAATGCTGCCATAATTTGATGATCAGGGCAGCATGGCTCTTTTAGAGCTGAGAATCTTTTATCTCATCTCATGAAGCGCCCTCACAAGAACATCAAGTTCTTCAGAGCTTGTATATATATTAGGTGTTATCCGGCACCCATAAACACCTGCAAAATCAATAGCAGCAGTATAGATCCTGTAATTTTCAAAGAGTCTTTCACTCATTACGATAGGATCCATTCCTTTTATCCCGACATTAGCTATTCCGCAGGAACGCGATTTTTCAAAGGGTGTGTTTATTACAATATGAGGGAGGTCCTTAACTCTTGTCATCCAGTAATCCTTGAGATATCTCAGCCGTGCCTCTTTTCTCCCGGAGCCAATCATATTATAATAATCAATGGCATCTGAAACAGCCAGATCGGTATGGCAGGGAAGGGTCCCGGTATGGTTAAGCCTTGCAATATCATCCGGCTCATGATGCTCGTGTGTGGCAAAAAGAGGCCAGATAGTACTGATAAGCTCTTTTCTTACCCAGAGCATACCTGATCCCAGTGGTACACTGAGCCATTTATGCAGACTGCTGCCATAGAAATCGCAATCAAGGTCGGGTAATGAAAATCTGAAATGGGCAACTGCATGAGCTCCGTCCACCATTACCTTCACACCTCTTTTATGAGCCATATCGCATATCTTCTTTATGGGAAGTATCTGCCCTGTAATGTTTATCATCTGACAAACCATAAGCAGCCTTGTCTTCTCCGTTATAGAACCGGCATAAAGATCAACGATCTCATCATCTGAAGTCGGATGGTTGGGCACTGAGATAACCTTGTTCACAATACCATACCGGTCAGCTACCTGCCTGAACATTGCAAGCATTGTCGGATAATCCTGTTCTGCCATAACTGCTTCGTCACCACGTTTCCAGTCAAATCCGCTGATTATCATATCGAGCGATTCTGTAGCATTGCGGGTGAGGATCACCTCGTCGGACGGGCAACCTAAAAGAGCGGCAAGCTTAGCAGCCATAGCTTTTTTATTCCCGACCTGAACAGTGCGCATATAGTACGAACCCTCGTAATTTATCTCCTTTGTATGTTCAATATATTTTTCAAGGATCTGTTGTGGCAGAAAGTTATAATATCCGTTCTCAAGGTTAATAAAATCGGGCTTAAGCCTGTAGCCCTTCCTGATCTCGGCCCAGAACTCCTCATCGCTCGCAAGATCGGAGGAGGAGACTGAGGAAAAACTTTTCAGAAGATCGCCAAGGCTTTCCGGATCCATCGTGCCTCCAGTTTCTATCAATCCTGCACTTTTTAAAAATGACCCTTTATCCATCTGATATTCAATTAATATGTTATGATTTTCAGAAATTCAAAAATACCTATTTTACATTATATTATAGCGGGCAAGCCGAAAATTTGGATCCCCCTTACCAGGAATTGTTGAGAATCACCTGTTCAACAGGACTTAATAACGGGAAGGAGAAACAATATCGGTTCAGATTTGTTAAGACAATGGGCGGGATAATGAGATATTACCATATATTGAATCTACTTATTGTATTATTTTTGCCCGCGGCTATCAAAACTTTGTTCGTACTTATAGTTTTATCATTCTGATGACCACACTATATGATCTTGCCGAAGGGGAAGAGGGGATAATTATAAAAATAAAGGGAAGGGGACAGTTCAGGCAGCGTCTGATGGAAATGGGCTTCATTGCAGGTAAAAAAGTCTCAGTTGTTAAAAAAGCACCCCTCCGCGATCCTGTCGAATACAGGATAATGGGTTATAATGTATCACTCCGTAACAGCGAGGCTAAGCTTATTGAGACCGACAGGAACGGGAAGGCTGAATCTCATTACAATTCAGAGAATTTGCTTTTTACAGAAGATGAAAGCAGCACCTGGATTGGCAGGAGCAGAAATATTGTCGTGGCTCTTGTAGGGAATCCGAATTCCGGAAAGACAAGTCTCTTTAACTGGGCATCGGGAGCCAGGGAAAAAGTGGCCAACTATGCCGGTGTTACGGTAGATTCAAAGACATCAACCTATAAGCAATCGGGCTATACATTTTCGCTTGTAGATCTTCCCGGAACATATTCTCTTAAGAGTTATTCGCCTGAAGAGCTGTATCTCCGTAACTTTCTGCTCGAAAACAAGCCCGATATTATTTTAAATATAGTCGATGCCACAAATTGCGAGCGGAACCTTTACCTCACCACTCAGCTGATCGATATGGGTGTACAGACTGTTATTGCACTTAACATGTCTGATGAGCTTGAAAGGAAGGGAGATAAGCTTGATCACATATCATTGCAGAAACTCCTTGGCATCCCTATTGTTCCGACCGTAAGTTCAAAGGGGAAAGGGATACACGATCTCTTTGACACTATTATTGAGGTCTATGAGAACAGGCAGCCGGTTGTGCGTCATATTCATATCAATTATGGCGGTGAGATCGAAGAGTCAATAAAAGCGATACAGACAAAAATAAAAATTGAAGAGAACCGCGATTTCACGAATTTAATTTCATCGAGGTACCTGGCAATTGAGCTGCTTGAAAACGATCCTGAATTTTCAAAAAGCATAACAGGTTGTGTCAATCCCGATGAAATAATTGCGACTTCGGCCTCTGAGCTTGAAAAGTTGGGAAAGCTTTTCAGCGATCCTGTTGAAGATATCATTACAGACCTGAGATACGGTTTCATTTCGGGTGCCCTTAAGGAGACCCTTACATTAAAGAGTGCTGAAGGACAGACAAAATCCGAAGTGATAGATAATTACCTCACGAACAAATATCTCGGCATACCAATTTTTGGACTGTTTATGTGGTTTACCTTTTTCGCCACCTTTAAGCTTGGAGGCATACCGAAACACTGGCTCGAAATGGGTATG
>JBBIIS010000199.1:0-4299 GCA_037446375.1 Bacteroidota bacterium
TTTCTGTGATGGCTTATGTACCTCCATGATGGTTACAACACCAATCGGGGATATGACTGCTCCTCATATAAAACTGGCTGTGGAAGAAAAACACATAAATATCCCTTTCTGTAAATAAATCCTGGAAACCTCCTGACTTCAGTACCAAATATTTTTTAAGATAAGATAATTATGCCTAAATTGACTGTATTATCTTATTATGGCAGATGTATATGAAAAACACTATAATTTCCGCAAGCTATTTTATGATCTCAATAATCTATATAAGCTATGAAGGAATGGCCTCTCCGCTTGTCGCGCTGATACTTAAGTCTCTGATCATACCGGTTCTGATGCTTTTATTCATACTGAATCTCAGACCATCCGAAAACAGATCGCATCAGATGGTACTTATGGCATTAATTTTTTCGTGGCTCGGAGATATTCTTCTCGGTGTCCCAGAGAGCAGTGCTAATCTCTTCGTACCAGGACTTATCAGTTTTCTCCTTGCACATGTGATGTACCTGACCGTATTCTTCAGAACGCCGGGGGAAAATAAAATTATTCCGAAAAGAGTTTATTTATTAATTCCGGTCCTTCTGTACGGTACCGGGCTTCTGTTACTGCTTTTCAATAGTCTGGGAGACATGAAACTCCCGGTATGTGTCTATACAATGGTTATACTGACAATGGTTTGCAGTGCAATAAGCAGATATGGGAAAGTTAATTCGATTAGCTGGGCCCTTGTATTTACCGGAGCAGTACTATTCCTTTTTTCCGATTCAGAAATAGCAATTAACAAATTCTACCGCCACTTTGCCGGAGCCCAGGTAACAATTATGTCAACTTATGTGCTCGCGCAATATCTTATTGTCAAAGGATATATAAGGGAGTTTAAGGCAAGAACTTAGTCTTGCAGTCATTCTAAAGTCACTGGCTCCATAGGCTCACGTTATTCACTGGACAGAGTACCCTGTACCGATCACCTGGTGTAGCGTACCGTTTACCAGACACCCAGCCCTCCCCTCTATGCCTATTTGCTTTTTACTTTTATCCTTTAACTTTTCACTGCTTTTGTTCCCGTCTGAAGTACTCCTTTACCCTTAACGGATTGTTTCCTGAAAAATCTGAGACGGACAGAACCCTGCCGCTATAGCTTATAATATCGGACGTTGCAAGGCGGATTTGCTTCCCGGAATATTTCCCCGTAACAACCTGGTCACGGAGCCAGTCATAAAGGTCCTGTGCCTCCCTGTAGCTCCTGAAGACAAGATCATTCCCCTGATTTCCTGAGCGCGAGGATGACAGCAAAGTTGAACCCTCGTCACGTCCGATACAGTAGAATGAAGGAAGATAATCCCAGGATGTAAAGAGGGGAACCTTACTCCGGACCTTTCCTTTGTAAAAGACAACCTTATCGTCCCATTCGGGAAAAGTGACTGAGCCCTTCTTTACATTCCTGTAGATATATTCCATCTCCATATCACCGTAAATGGTATCTATTATGCTTTTCATCAAAGGAACTGCAACAATCCGGTAATCTGCGAGGATATCTGAAGCTTCATTCGATCGCCCAAGACTGTCCTTTAATCCTGCAAAAACTGCTATTGTCAGCGGGAACCTTTTAAAGGCGAGAGAAATATAGGTCGAGATATTCCCGGTAAGATCTATCTCCCGTGTTCCCTCCTCTTCAAGTGATATCGACCTGTTGCTTATCATTCCATTTAGCTTCAGGTACCTGAATCCGACCTTCTGATCCTCCTTTCTGGATGATGAGGCCGCACCGCCGGATGAAATATCACCAGCCGCACCACCATTTTTGAACGATAGAGATGCCGCTGCTGAGAGATCAATGCTTCTGGTAAAACTCACGTTACCGATGTCGATTGTTCCGTATTCAGTTGAGTAATTATTCCATCCGGTAAATTTCAATACAGAATCATCGGGAATTGTAAGGGTGATTTTGAGATACTCAAGCCTGTCGGCAGGGGAAGCGACCTTGGCTTCCCTGTTCCTCACAACAGAGAAGACGAGCCTCATGTCCGATCCTGTATAATCATCTGTGAAGAGTTTTTCCTCACCTGTCATATATCTCATATTAAGTGAGTTGAAAAATTGTGAATTCCCTGGGAAGCGGTTATTCAGTATCCTGATGAACTGCGATTGAGACTCGGCACTCAGATCCCAGAGGCTTTTCCCCGGAAGTGCCGGGGCGGAAGGCGACAATTTAATTCCGAAGAGGCCGACAGAGGCAAGATCATTATTTATAACAGGTCCTTCAGCCGATCTGTACCGACGAAGTGAAGTGCATGCCGTTATAACGATCATCAGGGAAATAAATATAGATGGGAATAATGGTCTTTTCATTTTGAAGGAATTAATAGATTTAAAAAAAATCTGATCAGAATACATCAGAAAACGAACTCACATCTCCCAAAACTGAATCAGCTCTGCGGATGAGCCCGACGAAGCCAGACTCACCCCGGTGAGAGGGGCTGGGTAGAGGTTTTTCAATGACTTGAAGATGCATTTTACATGTCATCTGTGTAAACCACAGCCTCAATCAGGGTTTCAGGCGATTCAATACACCGGATCTTAATATTACGGACAAAGCTCACCTGTCCGAAATCAAATGATCTCTGGCAGTTCACTATCCTAGTGGAGGTATAATAATCCTCATTGCGGATATCGATGCATTTTTCGACACCAAGGTTTTTTATAACGAGATAATACATAATCCTTATCTATTTAATATTGAATATTTTTCCCCGCCTTATCACTTTTTTACATTCAAGCTGCGGCTCCTGGGTATACCTGTGGAATTCAAGAGAATTCTTGACTCTCTTATAAAGCTCTTCCCGGCTTATAGCTCCCCTGCTCTCCCTTATATGCTTGCAGAAGTAGTATGTAAAGGCCCCGTTATACCTGTTTTCAATCCAGGCATCGGCTGATGTCTGATTATCGCGGCAGGCGGCCCAGAGTATGTGGTTCATCTGCTCGGTTCCGAGTGACGTGAATTTTCTGGCGGGGCCCAGATCCTCTTCATCACCCTGATGGCGGCACTCGATATCAACAGGAGGCTGCATGAACCGGTATTTCGTCTCCTCAACCGTAACCCCTTCACGAAACTCCCTTGTTCCTGTTCCCGAATGACAGCAATCAAGAATGATCTCCATGCCTGTACCCGGCTTCAGATCATCGAGGATATGCCTGAGCATATCGTCTGTTATGAATCCATCATCCCAGTTCATATCGAAGGGGCAAATGAGTTCATCCATATGATCTGTAAGCTCGTCATTATCACGGTCGCGGATCTGTGAGCCATGACCTGAAAAGTGAAATACAAGAAGGTCGCCGCTCCTTGCTGATGAGACCATCTTTGTCAGACGCTCAAGGATGTTCTTTTTTGTGGCACGCTCATCGGTAAGCACCCTGATCTCGGTGTTGGAGAAACCAACAAATGTTTTCAGAATACTCCTGACATTAGTGACATCGTGAATGCAACCCTGAAGCTCATTGACACCCTGGTAATTGTTGATGCCTACAAGTAAAGCTTGCTTTTTCATAATAAACGGGTATTTGTTAACAACTGAATAAATACTCAGAGTAAAGCTGTCTGAATCTAAACCCGCTGAACATCAATGCTATTTCCGGCTAAGACTACTCCTAAACATCACTATTCTCCTCTAAAGGAGATCTTGTCGAAATGATTCAATTGACAGTAGACTATCAAATTTAGGAAAGAAAACAATACGAGTCAAGAGGGGGTGAAAAAAGCCGGTGTCCGGGAAGATAAATGCATCTAAAGCTATTAAAGTCCTAAAGTTTGCCGGCCCTTTCGATAACCTCGAGGCACATTCTTCCGTTATGGTAAGGGCAGACCCAGAAGCCGGCCTTGTCAGTTTTACCCGGAGTCCCCGACGGATCAACAGAGCTGTACCATCCGCCATTCTTTTTATCTGTGAAATGTTCAGAAATATACTTGGAGCATGCCATCGCTTTCCCAAGGTATTTCAGATTCTGTGTCAGTTCCCATGCGTTCAGACAGCCGACAATTGTCTCAGATTGCTCCCACCATGATCTTTCAGCTGTGACTTCACCCGATTTCAGGTCCTTCTCAGTTGCCATACTTCCGTCGTTACGCTGTCCTTCAGCTGCAGCATCTGCCAGCTTAAGCGACAAGACTGATATCCGGGCCTTTATTACCTGATCACCAAGGATCTTAGCTGTTTCTTCAAGCAGCCACGAGCATTCAATATCGTGGCCGTAAGAATAAAAGCCTGAAGCGGGAGTCCAGTCGCGGAGCATGAAAGGAATTAT
>JBBIIS010000200.1:0-4090 GCA_037446375.1 Bacteroidota bacterium
TGATAGGACTAATACCAGCATTACCGTCAAATTCCTTCCTGTTACCCTCCCTGGTACTTATATCAAGGACTGAAGATATCCTTCCACCATAACGGCTTGGGATACCTCCTTTATACATAGTTGCCTCACGGATAATATCGGAGTTTACGGCAGAAAAGAAGCCAAAGAAATGAGACGGGTTATAGACAGGAGCGCCATAAAGCAGGATAAGGTTCTGGTCGGCTGATCCCCCCCTGACATTGTACCCTGATGACCCTTCTCCCACCGACTGCACACCGGGGATAAGCAAAAAGCTTTTAATAATATCTGATTCCCCGAGTGATGTCGGCATTAATTTAAATGAGGTGGCATTTATTTTTTCCATCCCCACCTCGTAGCGCTGAAGCGTCATGTTTTTTTGCGCAGTAACAACTGTCTCCTTAAGCGGAATAAGCATACTCGTCATATCCACGTTAAGGTCGCCCGGACCATAGAGATTAATGCCTATCTGTTTCTCCCTCATTCCAATAAACGAGAACTGAAGTATATGGCTTCCTCTGGGAAGGGATATTGAAAAGAACCCATATTCATTTGAGATAGCTCCCGTTGTGAGTTTTTTGACGAAGATTGTTACTCCGGGTACGGGCTCTTTTGTATCCTTGTTGGTAATATATCCTGCGATTGTAACATTACCTGGCTTGTCCTTGTCCTTCGGGTCACCAATATCATGAAAGACATTGCCGCTTACCTGGTCCTTTGCCTGTGACTCGTAGAGTTCGGAAGGGGGCATAAACTTGCTATCTTTGCTTTGCACGACACCTGGCAGTTTTACTGCAAAATTTTTCGTGACGACAAGATTGCCCGAAGTATCAATAAAATAAAAGAGTGATTTTCCCTGGAAAAGTTCATCAAGGAGATCTGTGAGTAATATATCACCGGTTGAGGGACCAGTTCTGATGTCACTTACCCAATCATCCTTATAAAAGATCCTTATCTTATTCTGAGATTGTAACCTGGCCGCAAAATCCTTAAAAGAGAGGTTGCCGTAAGGCCAGGTCAGCACTGTCTTCTCCTGTGCAACCACACTGCAGGTTAAAAATATAAGAAATGATATATGAACTAGTTTTGATTTAAGCATTGCCTACTTTTTCAGACTGTCATAAAACTCTGCCACAGGAATAAAATTTTCGGGGTGCTTATCAGATATTTTTATCTTATGGCTCCTTATAAAATCCTGTATTTTCTGCTTTTGATCCTGGAATACAGAGTACAATTGCCGTTTGTTCTTTACCTGTTGTGGAGACCCGTCTTTTAAAATGTAGATATGGTATACCTCATAAAATGCATCATATATATTATCAACTGCTTTTATCTGGATCAATTTACGGTATTTGACATATACAGCACTTTTACCACTGTAGAGCTCATTCACGAACCCGCTCACTTCACTTAATGAATCAGTCCTGAGCCTGATAAATTTGTAGACCTGGTTATTGAAGTCCAGTGAAAATCTGCTTATTAGTTCTTTATTCAGGTTGATTATGGATCTCCTGTCTGAGAGGATCAGAACCTCATCATTGTAAATATCATAAAGCAGGTAGTTATTTTCAAAGGTTCTGCCGCTGATAGTAACAGAGCCGGTTAAAAAGTCCCTTGAAAAAAGATAGGGATCGCCTTCGATCTTTGAGGTTGTATTTCTCCAGATTTTCCCATTGTACAGCAGCTGTCTTGCAAGCATTGTATCCTGGATGCCAGACTTTATTTCAATGAAAGGTGAACTGCAGAATATATTTTCTGAAGCTCCCTGAAGGAACAAGATCCCAATCAGAATAATAAGAGGTTTGAAGAGTCTCCTCATCAAAAAAATCTATTATAGTCTGAAAGCCTGCAGGTATATTCTCCTGATATTTGCAGGCTTTCAGAACAGATAATTTATTAACGTAAAATGTTATCGTTTGTTATTTGACAATCGGGGTCAGTATAATATTCCTGTATGATACTTTTCCATGGTCGCCCTGAAGATAGATGGGACCAGCAGCAAATACATCTGATTTGATCGCGCCTCCGGTAGGACCATAAACAGCCTGATTATCAATAATTTTTGTGCCATTGAGGATAACAGTCACATGTCTGTCGCATAGCGTAATATCAAGCGACTGCCATTGACCGGCCGGTTTTTCTGCGTTGACCGATGGTGTGATCCTGCTATAAACTGCGCCCATGTTGTGAGAATCCAGAGGCTTCTTATAGGAATCTAGAACCTGTATCTCATACATCCCTTTAAGATAGACACCGCTGTTGCTTCCTTCCGGAACATTGACCTCGAGCCTGAGGTTAAAATCCTGAAATTCTGCCACAGTCCTGAGATTTCCGTATTCAATGTGAGGCTGACCCTCTTTCTGTGAAGGATCGTTGAAAAGGACACCTTTGACAACTGAAAAACCATTCTTCAGCTTCTCATCTACAAGCTTCCATCCCGTCAGGTCTTTCCCGTTGAAGAGTGTAACAGGAGCTCCGAACTTAACCTTTGAAAGATCCGGGGCTGCAGGAACTTCAGGAAGCTTGACTCCTGTAAATGCTGTTGTATCAACTCCTTTTCCATCGGAACGGGGAGATATCATTTTACCGCCGATCTTATCACCATTCCTTACAACTTCCAGCCATTCAGTCGAAACATGATTCCTTACTGCCCTGCCATCCTTATCGAATGAGTACATCACATTATTCCCTCTTGCTGTAACAAGATAATTTCCTGAGGCCATGAACATTGTATCCACTGGCAGTACACTTCCCCATTTCCATAGCAGATCACCGCCAAGTGAATTATCTTTCTTACGAACTTCAAGCCAGCCCACCCATCCTCCGGCAATATCTAGTGTCCACTGACCAAGGAATTCTGATGCGTCTGTTTTGGCTGCCGGCTGTTCCTTCACTTCTGTCTTTGTAGTACATGATGCAAGGAAAAGCATGCAAATGACTGAGAATGTTAATGCAAAAGTTTTCATATATCTTATGGTTGATTGGTTAATCTTTTCCGGAATTAAAAGTACTAATTAAGAAAGTGAATATGTAAATATTGCAGTTATGTTTTTGTTAAACTATGTTAAACTTGTCCGTAGTCATAAGTCCGGGCGTCTGAGGCCTTGGAGCCGAAGAAGAAATTTCTTAGATTTAAGATTGTAAAATCACTAAAATGGCACAAAAAAAGATCAACAGGCGTATCTTCCTCAGGAACACAGCTATGGCTGCGGCAGCCGTTTCACTGACATCTATGGAAGGTTTTTCAAAATTTATCCCTGCTCAAAAAAATCCACTTCCGCGCTGGAAAGGATTTAACCTTCTTGATTTCTTTTCACCACAGCCCCCACGAAATACGGAATCTGGCGGCCGTACAACCGAGGATGACTTCAGATGGATGTCAGACTGGGGTTTTGATTTTGTAAGGATACCCATGGCTTATCCAAGGTATCTTTTATTCGACAGGACAAAAGATATTACAAAGGATGATATCCTCAGATTTGACAGCAAGGCGATAGAGGAGGTTGATAAGCTGATCTTTCTGGCACATAAATATAAACTGCATGTCAGCCTTAATCTTCACAGGGGACCGGGTTATTGTATTAATGCCGGGTTCCATGAGCCATTCAACCTGTGGAAGGATAAGGAGGCACAGGATGCTTTCAATTCCCATTGGAAGATGTGGGCTGAGAGGTACAGGGATATTCCGGCGGAGAAACTCAGCTTCGATCTGCTCAATGAGCCCGCATATATAGAGGACATGAACGATCAGTTTGCAAAAAAAGGTCCTGTGCCTGGCGATATATACCGAAAAGTTGCTTCCGGAGCCTGTGAGGCTATAAGATCAGTGACCCCAAAACGGCTCATTATTGCCGACGGCAATGGTGGCGGAAACAGTGTTATTCCTGAGCTGACCGATCTTAAAATTGCCCAGAGCTGCAGGGCGTATTATCCCGGACTTGTGTCTCATTACCAGGCATCGTGGGTATGGAAAGATCCTTCAAAAGCGCCCAGGCCTGTCTGGCCGGGAGTTATAGACGGTAAATCGTACGGCAGGGAGACACTCGAGGAGTTTTATAAGCCCTGGATTGAA
>JBBIIS010000201.1:0-4029 GCA_037446375.1 Bacteroidota bacterium
AGAACTAAATTGTATACAGTTGAAAATCAATTATATTTAAATGGACACTAATGAAGTTTTATTTTTGATAAATATAATGAACTGGAATGAAAAATGAAAAAGCCGTTGTAGGATTCATAGGTTCGGGAGGCATAGCACGCTCACATGCCTATTCGCTTAATTCATTGCGATACTTTTATAATGACGTACCTGAGATTGAACTGTTTTCAGTCAGCTCGTCAACTGAGGCAAGCAGAATGAAGTTTGCCTCTCAGTACGGATTTATTAAGTCTGCCAGGCTCGAAGATTTTATAGCAGACAGACTTATAAACACTGTTTTTATTCTGGGTCCGAATAAGGTCCATTTTGAACACCTGAAGATGGCTTTGGGTATGTCAGCGATCAGGAAGATCTACATAGAGAAGCCGGTTTGTTCAAACAGCGACGAGGTGAAGGGGATAGCCAGCCTTGTAAAGGAACATCCGGGGATAAAGATCCAGGTCGGATTTCAGTTCCTTCTTGGTGCGACAATCATTGAAATGTTGAGATTCTGGAAGTCGGGAATTCTTGGAAGGCCTCTTCATTTCGATCTTAAATACTATCACGGAGATTATCTGAGGAAAGATTACCGCGATAATCGTCAGTCGCGATTAACAGCGGCTCCCGACGGAGGAGCAATGGCCGATCTTGGGTCTCATTCCTTAAGCCTGATAACAGCATTTCTTGGAGAGAAGCTCCGGATCACATCCGCTGTTCAGGGTGGCAGCTTTCAGGACGTCAGGGAGGATTCCGATCTTTTTAGCCTTATTACAGTAACAGATGATGCCACCGGTGCTGTGGGGACAGTTGCCGCAAGCAGGGTCAGCTCAGGGACTGGAGATACCTTTTCCATTGAACTCTATGCTGAGAAAGGGGCTATCCGCTACTCAACTGCCTCTCCGGACCATTTTGAGTTTTTCAGGGAAGGAGAGGAAACATGGAACCGGAAGACAGCAGGAAGCAATTTCAAACCGGCGAGCAGCTTCCCTTCAGGTCATGTCCCTCCGGGGTGGCTGAGATCGATGATCCATGCCCATTATGTTTTTCTGACTGGAAATTCGAACAATGATTTTGTTCCCGGTATAGACCACGGACTTACAGTTCAGAATCTTGTCACTCAAACGGCAGCACACTTGAAAATATTCAGGGAATCTTTAAAAAGGGTTTAGAAAATCCGTTATTTCACAAGCTCACAAAATAATGCAGAATAAAATAATTTATACAGTCTTCCTTCTTTTTTCAGTGGCTACTTTCACAAACGGCCAGGGAGTAAACAAAGAGAATAAGAAAAAGCTGTCTCTTGAGATAGACAGTATTCTTCAGAGCCAGGTCGATTTAGACAAGATCCCGGGTGCAGTTATCCTGATTATGAAAAATGGTAAGACGATCCTCAATCATGCGTATGGTTATGCGCAAAAATACGGATACAATCACGAACTTCTGAATCCGCCTGAAAAGATGACAGTAAAGCACCTTTTTGATATAGCTTCACTAACAAAGGTTATTGGGACAACAACATCAGTAATGTTACTGTCCGACAGAGGCCGGATAAATGTCGAAGACCCGGTAAGTAAATATATAAAGGCTTTTGACACGCCTGAAAAAAGGAATATCACGATACGACATCTTCTTACACATACGGCCGGTCTGTATGAATGGTATCCACTCTATTATGTTGCATCAAATAAACAGGAATCGTACAAAATAATCGGAGATCTGCCTCTGATGTTCCCTGTGGGGGAACAGAGGCGGTATAGCGATCTGGGATTCGTTCTTCTTGGTGAGATCGTTGAGATAGTCTCGGGCCAGTCTCTGGAAAAGTTCATGAAAGAAAATATTTTCGTACCTCTCGGGATGAAAAATACAGGATTCAATCCTCTCAGATCGAATGGTTCAAAAAAAATAGCGGCAACATCTGCGGGCAATCCGTATGAAAAAAGGATGGTAAGCGACCCGGCACTTGGATTCAGTGTGAAAGAGATTGATCCTTCTTCCTGGAAAGGATGGCGAAACTATGTTCTGAGGGGAGAGGTGAACGACGGAAATGCATGGTATGCGAACGGAGGGATCTCGGGTGCAGCAGGGCTCTTTTCAACAGCCGCCGATCTTCAGAAACTTGTTGATATGCTTATGAATAAGGGAAGAACCGGCTCAAAGCAGTTTTTATCTGAAAAGACGATTAGCTCATTTCTTACGAAGGATAAGTTCAACAACGGGCTTGGCTGGATGATGGACCCGGTAAATTCATTTATGAAGGACGGTGCTGAAGGGACATTTGGTCATACCGGCTTTACCGGGACAAGCATAGCAGTGATACCTGACAAGAAGATATCAGTGATACTTCTTATAAACAGGCAGAACACCGGACTTCTGAATACAGGAGAGTATTATAATGTGAATCCTGTCAGGTTACAGGTATTTAATGCAGTAGTTAAAAACTTATAGTGCAATGAGTTTCATTGTAATACGTATGCATAAGCTGAGCTGTGGGAAATTTGTAGAGATAAATATGTTGAATTTTAATATTATAAAAACTGAATTATGAAAGCATTATCGATAGTATTGATTTTTATTGGTTGTTTATTACAACCCGCCGCGGCGCAGAAAAAGGGAAGTGAAAAACTGGATTTTCCAAAAGGCTTTCTCTGGGGTGCAGCATCGGCTGCATACCAGGTGGAAGGGGGGACAAAGGCCGACGGAAGAGGACCCAACATCTGGGATAAATACCTTAATCCTCCATACAATCTTGCAAAAATGGCAACGGGGAAGGATGTCTCGACCGAGTCTATAAATCAATACGACAGGATTCAGTTCCTGAAGGATGTGAGGCTGATGAAAGAACTGGGCATCAATACATACCGTATTTCAATATCATGGACAAGGATATTGCCAGAAGGAACCGGTAAGGTAAATGAGGCAGGGGTTGATTACTATAATTTCGTTATCAATGAATTGATAAAGGCCGGCATTAAACCCCTTGTGACGCTTTATCATTTTGATATGCCACTGGCACTCGCAAATAAAGGCGGCTGGATGAACCGCGAAAGCGTAAAGTGGTTCACAGACTATGCAAATATATGCTTCGACAGGTTCGGCGACAGGGTGAAGATATTCCTTACTTTCAATGAGCCCTCTATAGAGATGTTTTTCATGCAGTCTGTTTTTGATGCAATTGACAAAGGACAGATGCCTTCTATCCCGGCTTCCGAAAAATATATTTCCGAACATTTTGCACATATTCACCATCTTATGCTTGCTCATGCACAGACTGTAAATCTTTATCATAATAAGAAGCTTGGCGGAAAGATCGGAATAACATACAATTTAATGCTTTGTGATCTTGACTCGACGGCAACTGAATCGGGAAGAGCAGCCATAGCCCTTGTAAGGAAAGTATGGAATAATCTCTTCATGGATCCCGTATTCAAAGGCTCATATCCACAAGATCTTTTTGACCGGTTAAAGGCTTCTCAGTACGGTGATATTCAGCCAGGCGATCTGGACATTATAAAGTCGGCAAAAACTGATTTCCTGGGGATCAACTATTATGGGGTCAATATGTATCACGAGAGGGCTGGTGCAGGATTTTTTGGTGTAGTAAACGGAAAGAACCCCGACAATCCTCAGATGTTCAATGGTTATGTAGATCCCGATGCCTTCGTAAAGGGTCTTATAAACCTGAAAGAGCAATATAAAAACCCCGATATTTATATTACTGAAAATGGCTCCGGCTATGGTGATTCTGATGAGGTCCTTGTTACCGGGAAGGTAAATGATGTACTGCGCACCGCCTATCTGCAGAAGCACATTAAAGCTGTTAATGAAGCAATTCATAAGGGGGTGCAGATAAAAGGCTATTTTGTATGGAGCATGTTTGACAACCTGGAATGGCTGATGGGTTACTCCCGGCGATTCGGGATCACTTATGTCGATTTCAAAACCCAGGAGCGTTATCCAAAGCAGAGCTACTACTGGTATCAGTCATTCCTTAAAGGCCAAAAGCAATAGAAA
>JBBIIS010000202.1:0-3978 GCA_037446375.1 Bacteroidota bacterium
CGCAGGTTAAATATGGTGCAGCGTTGACTGTCAGCTCCGAATATGTACGGACCTTAATAAGCTGCACATCTCCCCTGGGATCGTAAGTAGCTGTAAGGTTTTTTGTAAAGCTTATAGTATGAGAAAGATCGTTCTTGCTCAGAATGATCAGAAACTCGTACTTCCCCGGGGAGCCAACTACGTGCTGCGGGTCGCCTACTGCACCCAATGATGCTTCATCGACCCTCGATTCAACACCCCTCATCTGAATGAGGAGAACCGTGTCACCAGTATTGAATAAAGTATAATTTGCTGAATTATTAACTATTACACTATTTGTTCCGCTAAGTCCGGCACCGGTAACCCGAATGTAAAGATTATTGAGGGATGTAATTGTCTCCTGCGAAAGCAACATAGCGCCGCTCCCTGGCCCCAAAAGGAGAAGCAGGCTGAATATCAGTCGTGATACGTAACGCGGCAATGTTGGAGTCATCTTTTAACTTCTGAATGCTAATATAAGGAATAAATTCTTCAATTCAAGGCAAAAAAATAAACCCTGATTCAACTGATTGCTTTCAATGTCTTTCAACGGTAAAAATCACAGGAAGTTCCACGAAAAAAACGGAACCTTTAAGATGTTCGGATTCAAACCAGATCCTGCCGCCGGCATTCTCGACATAACGCTTCACAATCGAAAGCCCCATGCCCATCCCCGACGATTTGGTCGTAAAGTTAGGCGTGAAAAGATTATCCTTTAGTTCCTCGGGTATACCCGTCCCGTTGTCACCTACGGAAATAACAACCTTATCGCCGGTCAGCGCGATCCCTATTTTGACAGTACCTTCTGCCCCCTGGGGAATGGATTGAATTGCATTCTTTATAAGGTTTGAGAAAATCCCGTTAAGGTGCTCCTTATCGGCCCTTACCATAATTGTCTGATCATTCGGCCAGCTTCCTCTGAAAATGATGTTCTCTGTATTCTTAAAAAGCTCAAGCGTGGTTTTAACCTGCTCCACTATATTTACCTCAACAGGATTAGCCGGAGGCATCTTGGCAAATGAGGAAAATGCAGAAGCTATCGATGAAAGAGTCTCAATATTTTCTATCTGGCTTTTTGTAAAGCGTTCAAGCTTCTTTTCAAATCCCGGTATTCCATCCTTCCACGATTTATAAAGTTGCTGGATATTCAGCTTCATGGGAGTAAGAGGATTCTTAATCTCATGTGCGACCTGCTTCGCCATCTCCCTCCAGGCATACTCCCTCTCTGAGTTTGCAAGCTTCGCTGCACTCTCCTGGAGTTCATCAACCATTCTGTTGTATTGCTTTACAAGATCGGTTACTTCATCATGCCCGCTGTACGAGAGGTGTTCGCTCTTCTTCCCAAGCTCAACCGAGGCAAGTCCCTCACTGAGCATCCTTAATGGAGAGGTCAGTCTTCCGCTAATAATAACAACAAGTATCATTGTTATAACTATCATAAGAAGCGAGAAGTTGACTACTGCAACAATTACATTTGAAATCTCCCTGGCAAGAACGCTCTGCATCCTGAAATAGGGCAGATTAAGATAGGCGAGAAGCTTATCCTCCCCATTATAGAAAGGAACATAAGCCGAAACATATTCGAGCGATGCGATTTTTTCCTTCTGGATATATTCACTCTTTGTAAGGTTTTCAAGATTTATCAATGCCTCCATGTTAAGGCGCCGGCTGGTGAGATCGCGATAAAAGACCTCGGGTCGCGAAGTCGCCATAAGGTAACCGCTCTTGCTGTAGAGGTTTATATCGGTATTGAAAACATTTGAAAGGCTTATAAGAAGTTCATTCAATGAAGGATATGAAGCATTCCGCCAGTCCGACGACAGGTTGTTCTCCATCGAAACCTTATTTTCAAGCTCGGTATATATCGAGCTTATCTTCTCTTTTATGTTGTCGAGGTGTTGGGTCTTGTACTGGCTTATGCTGAAGTATCCGATTACAATACCGACAATAATGAATGAAAAGAGCAGGATCGAAATAAATGACAGTTGCAGTTTCTGCCTTAGATTGAAATAAAAGACAGTTTTCAGATCAGGCCTTAGAATCAGCAGGAGCAGAAGATTCGATATAAGAAGGATGAAGGCAAACAGGTAGGCGAAGCTTATTATAAGATCGAGAACGGAGAGCCTTACTTCACTTATAATTACAGTAATGTTCCCGTTCTTATAAAGAACATGGTTAAAGCCCTCCCTGTCGAAAAGCCTGTAATCATATCCTTTGCCGATATACTGTGCATCTGTTTTGTCATAAGGAAAATTACCTGTCTGGAGCACAAGGTTCCCGTTAATGTATTTAGCAAATGAGTAACTCTTGAGCTTTACGTAACCATGGTATTTCTTATCGAGAAGCAGCTCGGAGTATCCGGCCTGAAAGGCATCAACATCACTGTACAGCTCTATAAAAAGGCCATTTTTCCTGTTTCTGGGAAGATCGTAGAAAAGCTGTCCCATGTAGTACGACCTGCCGCCCTGGTTATCAAGGAACCAGAATCCCGTCCCGGTTATCTGGTGCCCGAATTTTTTGAGCCTCTCACTGAAAAAATCAAAGCAGTTATCAACGAGTGTGCCGTCGTTGAACTGCAACGGCATGTCATTTCCGCAAGTTACGATGCTCATATTGAAATTGCCCCAGTAGCCGTTGAAATATTTCGCATGAAGGTAGTTCTCAATAAAAGCAATGTCGTTATACTTCAAAGGCTCTCTTACAAGAATATTCTTTATTACAGTATCTCCCGACAGATTGTTCCAGAGATCGAGAAGAAGGTTTTCGGCCTCTGGATCGTGCTCGCTTGAATAGGAGACAGCCATTACCTTTTTGTTCTCAATGCTTTTCTTCTCGGAGAGATTTATTATGTAAAAGAGAGAATATAGCCCAAAATAAAGCGAGAAAATTACGGTCATGTTGAATTTTCCGAGTTTACCACCTACTGAGAACATCATTGTAACGAAAAGGATCATGTAGAAGAACACAAGAGGTAAAATACTGATGCCTGACAGATTTCCGGCGGCAACAAAGACAAGCAATGAAACAGCCATTGATAAAAGCATCATATTTTTCCTAATCTCTCTGCTCCCAAGAAGAACATGCTGGAGAATAAAAACCGGTACAAGAAAGAGTAAGAAAACAGATATAAAGCCAGTGAGGGAATATATTGTCAGGTCAAGCACCCTGAAAGGCTCAAAGCTTATGCTTGAATTGACAACCATATTTGTAAAGACCGAGTGACAGAGTACGAAGAGATATCCGACGGCAGAGAAGCTTATTGTCAGAAGTGCGAATGTAATGACCGGGCTTTTCTGTGACAAATACTTCAATCTGAGGTATTTCAGGAAGATCCATGCCATTATCAGAGCGAGAGTTGAAAGAATGAGAAGATGCCCCAGGGACGGTATAAATACGTTCAATGAAAAGCTGTATCCCAGGAACATCCCGGTTTCAAAGAATACTCTCGGCTCCCTCATCAGTAGGAGGATAAGATAAATTGCTGCAAATGCTGTAAATGCGATCACGAATGCAAGAAAAGGGCTGCCCTTATCAGCCATTCGCTTAACAATCAAGCTGATAGCAAGAAGTGAAATTAACAGTGCAAGAATCCAGAGAGAGACCGGCAATATTATGTATCCCGACGGGCTTCTGGCAGCAGGGAAGCGGAGTGAGAACAGTGATTTGCCTTTCGCGTCTGTTACGTTAAATTGCGAAGGCCTTTGTCAAAGGCAAGCTTTGTGTTCTCAGGAAGATTGAAATCTTTTACGAAGCCATTCTTTACAATATCATTGTCAAAGCCGTAATCATTTGTGATCCTTAAAAGCAGAACTATCCTCTCATTTCCCGATGATTCGCTTCTGACCCGGAACCAGCCGTTATGGATAAAGACTATTTGTTTTGAGAAGAGTGAATCATCATAGACGGAAGGAATCTCGAAGCTGTTATCCGACCAGTAAACCAGCTTTTTGTCGAGATACC
>JBBIIS010000203.1:0-3911 GCA_037446375.1 Bacteroidota bacterium
GATCCATGAGAACCAGGTTTGTCCCGAACCGAACCAAACAGTGAACCCGAAATTCATTGTTTTCAAGAGCTTTCCGATAAACCCTCCTTTTTTGTCAAGAACAGGTGCTGTTCTGATCTGAACGGAGCGAATACCCAATGTCTCTGCACGGCGTGCTTCGTTCTCCCAGGCAACACAGACATCTGCAAGGAACCCATTACCGTGTGTCCCGGTCTCGTCAATTTCACCTTCGCCTTTATCACCATAATAACCGATGGCAGAAGCCGATATAAAAGTCTTCGGCTTTTGATCAAGAGAGGAAATAAAATCGATTAGAAGCTTATTGACGGTAACGCGGCTTTCCCATATTGCCTTTTTATACTCTTCAGTCCAGAGGGTCAGGATATCCTTGCCGCTCAAATTGATAACAGCTTCTGTACCTGAGAACCACTGCTTTTCAAAAAGTTTTGGGTTGAGAAGATCGACAATAATTGATTGTAATTTTGGCGAAGAGACCCTGGATTGATTTCTGTCAAGGATAGTGACTTCATATCCCTTATCAAGAAGGAGACGCGAAAGACGCTGTCCGATAAAACCGCCACCGCCACAGATTACTATTTTCATGATTAATTATATCAATAATGATTATGAAAAGTAAGTTTGCTTTTAAAAGTTCCTTCAGCCCATTCGGCAATCCGAACTGCCCGGTATGAGAAGATATTTTGGAGTTGATTTCTAATAATAAACCTATGAAATATTTTCCCTATAATACCAAAAGGTATACGGTATGTTACCGAATCGCTTATAAGAGTACCTTTATTAACCGGTTCAAAGGTATGAAGGTGTTCCCACATGGCATACGGTCCCTTGACCTGAACATCGGTAAACCTCTTTGGGCGACTGTAGTCAGAGATTTTTGTATGCCATTTTATTCTTATTGAAAACCATCTGATTGTGTAATCAAACTCCGCACCTTCATACGTTTGGCTATTTCTACCTTTATTGTCAAATCTGAAGTTCAGCCAGTCGGGGGTTATCTCGGAAAGATTTTCTGGTTTTTCAAAAAACGAGAAGGCTTTTTCTCTCGGGATAGCTATAATCTGAGAAGTCCTGAGCAAATAGGTATGCCTATCAGGCATCTCGAACCTGATTTGAAATGTTGCAGGAAGGTCGTATTTTCTATTCATTACATTATTATTCAAGCCGATTTTTCTTAAATTCAAGCCATATAATATAAACAATCATAAAAACGACTGAAACCGTTGATGGCAATGCAGTCTCAGTATCAAAAAAACCTTCTTTCGTGTTTAAGTTGAAAGCTTAGGGCTTAGCAGTCCGCAATGCTGATGTATCTTGAGCAAGAAGTATTTGACGTCTCTGTAGCCGTAAGCCATGCGCTTCAACCTCTTTATCTTATTATTGATTCCTTCCGATATGGCGGATGTTATTTTGCAGAGGAAGTAATTCAGGACATAATGCCGTTTCCTGAAGAACTTGTATCCAAGCTCAACCAACGATGGTATCCGGGAGTTTATTGCCGCCACGATCCATGCCCTCAGATTCGTATAGGCATCCTTCCGGTTACCTGCGGCATAAACCGAGAGAAACTGTTCTTTGAGCAGCATTGCCTGATAGACTCTTTCGTTCAACAATTCGAGCTTCTTCAGTATATCTGTTTTCTTATCAGTCACCGTGTTCTGCATCAGGATAAATCGCTTATTGCAATGCAGGATGGCAGACACCTCTTTATTCTCCTGTTGCCTGGCCTTTCTCAGTTCCTCCTTCCTGACAGTATCAACCGCGTCGTTAAGATACTTCTTTACGTGAAAATGGTCCAGTACGATCAAGGCCTTTTTCAGATGCTCTTTTGAGGATGACAGAAACCCTCGGGCACCGTCACTGGCTACAGCCTGTATCTCGCCGCATCCCTTCTTGCCTATCTCCCGATAGAACTTATCCAGTACTGTTTTGCCGCGCCCTTCATGGTTCCAAATGACTTTCCGTTTATCGACATCAATAACATTCGTGACATACTTATGCCACTTCTGCCACGCTACTTCATCAACACTCATATGCCGGGGAGGTGTAACTTCCTGAATCCGCTGTAACGACAATTCTTCAAGCATGCCCTTGTCTATCCGATACACCTTCTCGTCATCCAACCCAAGAAACCAGCCAGCTTCCTTGTTTGTCGTGATAGATGTCAGCCGGTAGATCTGCTCTGCAAATCTCCGGGTAACTCTCCCCCGCAACCACTCAAGTTCTTCGGTCCTGATTTTCTCATCTTCATGACAGAGAGACCGCCGTTTCGGAACATGCAGGAACACTCGCTTTCCACTAATGGGCAGATCCTCAATAATAACCGTATCTATGCTGTGAACAGGTGTATTGTGTACTTTTCCACATCCTGAGCAAACACAGGGCTTTTCCTCTATCCGTCTTAGTACCAAATTTATCCTTTTTTCGCTCTGACATACCATATACGCTACTTTAAAGTTTGCAATTCCCAGCAGTTCCGTGACACTATTTAATTGCATCGAATTTCTCCTCCGGTATTATTTTGTCTTCGACAACAAAACTATACCAGTTGCGGCTGAAATTCGATGCTTTACTTTCTCTATGCTTCGCCTCTACCTTTCCCTACCCTTCATCTCTCATTTCAACTTTTCTACGAATGAACCAAATTTAAAGATCAGTTCGGCCTCAGTCATATGATCTCTGAGGTTTGCGTTTTCAGCCCCTTCATTTCCTTATGCTTTTTTACGGAGACATCGGCCCATTCCTGATGAATAATGTTGGTCAAAATGGCGTATTCGTCTTCTTCTCTAATCTCATGATCTTTCCAATAATCTGTCAATTTGTTGCGGGTCTCCTGTCCCATCATCCGCTGCTGAATCCATTTTTCGCTTCTGCCATGCTGCTGCCAGTATTCCCGCGCCCGGTCAAGCGAGAGGGCCGGATCATTCATATCCTGCAAGCGTTCATACCCCACTTTGGCCAGCCACTGTTTGAAAGGTTCAGCTTTGGGCGAAGGAATAGATTGAATAATGCGCAGGAGTCTTTCTGCATTGGCCGCATCCGTTGTCCGCATTTTACCGTCAGGAGCCTGCATTTTCAACTGTCGACAAATTGTCGACAGTTCAAGTCCATCCTCGCTTTTAACTCTGATTTTCATCTTGAACCAGTAGTCACGCGGATTAACGCTATCTGTTAATGCCCCAACGACATCCACAACAGAGAAATACCAGGTTTCGGACTCCTCATCATATATTCTGCGGATTTTATAATCTTCAAATACCGCAAGCGAGTTTTCTTTCATCTTACGCCTCCATGTCGTTCAGTAAAACGGTGACACGCTTCTTGCCTGTGAGCAGGTCTTGCATGAGGGCGGTTTTGATATTGTGAAGTTTTTGCAGCCCATTAAGTAAAGAATCCACTCTCTTATCACAGCCTTTGAGGATCTTGGCGATTTGCTTCTGCTCTGCTGGTGATGGCAATCCGACCCATAAAGGATGGATGTCATTTCTGTTCAGTGACGGTGAGCCAGATTTAGTTCCATACCTAGCGAGGTCTAAGTAAATGAAAAGATAAAATATATATAGTTCGTTGTTGTCTCTGAAGTCTATGACATAAAGACTTGTATCATGCGCCCAAAAATCGTGCTCCAGAAAATGAACTTTCCCGATTGTGCCTTTTCTGCCGACTACCACATTCGGGCCTTTGGAAGTGCCCTCGATATTGTGGCCAACTATACCGCTTGACGAAACAACAGGGTAAGGCCCGTTGCGTAATTGGTTTTCAGTAATGTCGTGACCACGCTGTAACGTTGCGATATTACCAATCTGTGATGGTACCCACTCCACCGGAATCCTGCCAAGCGGGGAGTCTTTGAATTGATGGGTCTGTTCGGAGCGGAGGTTGCCGTGTTCGTA
>JBBIIS010000204.1:0-1910 GCA_037446375.1 Bacteroidota bacterium
GCTGATAAGACCAATGAGAAATATCTGAGGCTGATGGCGTCTGTACAAATATCTCAGGGTAATCCTGCCGGAGCTTCAGATACCTATTCAGCGTTACTTAATGCAGGCGTCACAGATGCATCCCTGCTGATAAAAAGAGCTGAATGTTACAGGAAAACGGGGGAGAGCGACAAGGCGATAAAAGATCTTGAAATGTTTCTTTCCATGTATCCCGATAACAGGGATGCAATAAGCATGTCAGGAAAGTTAATGGCCGAGACCGGCGATAACCTTAAGGCCATAGATTATTATTCAAGGAACCTCAGGCTTCATCCAAACGATCCGCAATGCTATATCGACAGGGCGAACTCCTATTTTACAGCCCGATCGTGGGACTATGCAATAAAGGATTATGGCATGGCGCTTGATCTTAAGCCTGAGAGTCCGGATGTCTGGCTGAATAAAGGTATATCACTACTTAATTCCGGTAATATCCAGGATGCCTGTCACGATTTCCGGAGGGCCCTCGCTCTTGGAAATAAGAAGGCAGCTTCTTATATAAGCAATAACTGTATTAAATAGATTTCGGAATTCGGAATTATTCCAGGTTTGTAAATCAGAAATCTCAAATCCGCCCTCCGAAATCAAGATTCATATCTTTATCTACCTTATGTGCTTTAGGATACGATCGTACAGATCCTGCGGCTTAAATGGCTTAAGGACGTAGTCGTTAATATTCAGATCCTCTATCTTGTCATGACTCTCTGACATAATAGCGGCTGTAAGTGCTATAATAGGTATATTTTTTATTCTTGGGTTTTCCGAATTGCGTATTATCCGGCTTGCCTCAATGCCATCAAGTATTGGCATATGAAGATCCATCAGAACCAGGTCGAAATCTTCATTTGCCAGTACATCGAGTGCAAGCTGTCCATTCTCCGCATGAGTAACCTTTACTCCCCAACCGGTAAGGAACCTGTTGGCCACAAAGAAATTGATCTTATTATCTTCTGCTACAAGTATCTTCTTGTTCTCGAGGGCCTTGAATGTCTCCTGCATTCCCTTTGGGCTCTTTGCGGTCTGGTTTACCGGAACACCGAATACCAGGTTGAAAATAAATGCTGATCCCCTTTCGGGAGTGCTTTCAACACTTATTTTGCCACCCTGAAGCTCTATTAGCTTCTTGCATATGGCAAGGCCGAGGCCTGTGCCTCCGAAGCGCCTTGTTGTATCAGCTGCCGCCTGTGTGAAGCTTTCAAATATCTCTGAATGTTTTTCCTTTGGTATGCCTATTCCGGTATCCCTGACAGTGAATTGGATATCAGACTGATCCGGAGAGCTTTCTATCTCTTCAACATTCAGCGTGATGCTGCCGTTTTGAGTGAATTTCAGTGCGTTGGATAGGAGATTTGAAAGTATCTGGTTAAGCCTTATCTGATCACCCGTTACTTCAGTGGGAACTTTTGGGTCCCTGTGTATATTAAATTCAAGCTTCTTCTCTTTGGCCCTGAATGAATATGATCTTTTTATCTCATCAAGGAAATCAGCAAGATTGAACTCCGTCTGTTCAAAGACAATTTTGCCCGATTCCATCTTACTGAAATCAAGAACATCATTTACGAGAGTCATAAGATGGTTTGCTGAAAACCTGAGGGTTTTAATAAGATCGAGCTGATCGTCGTTTGGATTTGATTGCATCAGGAGGTTTGAGATACCAATTACCTCGTTAAGAGGTGTACGGATCTCATGACTCATGGTGGACATAAAGGTCTGTTTTGCCTGGGCTGCCTCTTCCGCCTTCTGACGAGCAATAATAAGGTTATCGAGCATTACCCTTTTCTGAATTGCAACGGCTATCTGGTTTGCAATAAACTCAAGCATGTTAAGATCGTCCTGCTTAAACTTATCTTCACTGTTGTAATCCTGAAGGC
>JBBIIS010000204.1:1957-3879 GCA_037446375.1 Bacteroidota bacterium
TGCATGGAGTGCCAACGAGATCAATCTCCCCAAGGTCCTCCATTTTTCTCATATCATCCTCATTGAGCAGAACAGACCTGTTATGATTTATTACCCATCCGGTTATTGTGCCCTTTGCTGGTATCTCCTTGAAATCGTCCTTTTCATCCGAGAAAAATGGGAGAGAGAGAACCTTTGTTTCCTTATCGTAAAGGGTGATATAAAAATTATTTGTATCCCAAATCTTATTAAGTTCCTCAACAATTGTAGGGTAAATATCCTTTATATCAAGCTGTTTCAGCGCTGCTGTCGAGATGTTATATAGTATATCCTGAATAAGCTGGGCCTTTCTTTCGGCGGTGATATCCCTGTAAATGCCAAGTGTTGAAACGGTGACATCACTGACTATAATTGGCTTGGCAATTATTGAAACATATATTGTTGTACCATATTTGTCCTTTCTTCTGCTCTGGATGACTGCCTTGCCCTCGCGTCTTGCCTTTTCATCAAGAGCCATCGCCTCTTCTTTAAGGTTTTCAGGAACCACGAGATCGTCGATATATTTGCCAACTGCCTCTTCATACGAATAGCCGAAAAGATTTGTGAACTCCTTGTTTATGAGTGTTATCTTTCCGGGGATATCTGTAATAACAATGGCTTCCGGTGTAGAATCAATAAGATGTTCAAGAAATGCCTTCTCCCTGATGATCTGTACTTCGTTTTTTTTCTGTTCCGATATATCAGTTACTACCCCGCAAAAGCCGGTTAATTTTTCATCGCTGAATTTACCAAAAGAATGAGTTATTATAGGTACCTGTGTGCCATCCTTCTTCCGGGCAATATATTCATTGTTTATATTCTGGTTGACCCAGCTGATTTCCCTGAGGTTTGCAATAACCTTTTTCAGCTCAGCCGGCGGGAAGATCTCGGCTATTGATAATCCGTCCGTAATATCGGTTTCACTGAATCCGAAATACTTTAATCCTTCAGTATTCGCATATTTTACCTTTCCTTCAAGGTCGAGTTCAAAAAACATCTCGGGAAATACGGTAGCCTCTTTCTTTGAGGAGACTGAACCGGAATTTTGATCTGTTTTATTCTCACCCTCCCTTATACCTGATTCCCATGTAATTATTATATCGCGATTTGAGAGAAGAAAGCCCATATAATAGCCCTCCGATCCGTTCCCAGATGTTGAAGCGGATAGCTTATGCGGCTCTCCTGTTATTCTTATATGATGAAGAAGCTCGAGAAGCTTAATTCTTTTTGTGAGAGGCGTATCGTCAATGTCGTGATCAATAATATCTTCTCTGGTAACAGATTCGACATCCTCAACTTTATTGTTTATATCACGGATATGAAATTTATTATCAGTCGTAATGGTTATGAGGATAAGATAGCTGCTTACCGTCTCGAATATTTCGCTGAGAATATTGTCCGTCCTTGTTTTAAATGTCCTTTCCGTAAGGGAGGATATTTCATTATATGTTGTTAGCAGAAACAGTTCATCACCCTGCATAATTGTCTCTGCCGAGAAGAGGAACGGTTTCTTTTCACCATTTCTCATTTTCAGATTCACAGGAAAGTCAGAAACCTTGCTGAATTTTGAAAGAAGCCTTATGTACTTGTTTGAATCTTCTATGTCGGCAAAAACCTGAATGTCATTAGGGGTAAGGCCAATAATCTCTTTTCTGGAATATCCCAGTGTAGATAGAAAGGCATCATTGACATCCACATACTCTCCGGAATGCCTGTTGCTGATTGCCATAAGCTGAGGCGCCCTGTGAAAGGCCCTGCTTGCAATTTCCTGTGTAAGATTTTTGACCCCTTCGTTTCCGGAAACCTCTACTGCTTCCTCTTTTTTCCTTCTTTTTAAGAAACTGAACAGATCTGCTTTGTCCCCTTTCCCACTCATAGTTCAGGTTTTACCTGGTTCAAAAATA
>JBBIIS010000205.1:0-3862 GCA_037446375.1 Bacteroidota bacterium
CAGGGGAAGAACAGCCAGAACAGAGATAATGTATTCCGGAGGGGGCAGGATATATGTCTACTTTGTCTATGGTATGTACTGGATGCTTAATATAGTTACGGGAAGAGAAGGCGATCCTCAGGCTGTTCTTATAAGAGGCCTTGACGGGCTTAACGGTCCCGGAAGGATTACAAGGAGTCTGTGTATAAACGGTGAATTTTACGGGGAGGACCTGGCTAGCTCTGAAAGGATATGTATTGAAGGGCCAGGTAAAAATGAGAGATTTATCACAACACCACGAATAGGCATCGATTATGCAGGCCCTCCATGGAAGGGAAAGCAATGGAGATTTGTAGTCAGAAAGTGAACCTACCTGAATTTGTGCAGCGTGAACATCCGGTCAAAACGCAGATGTACTGTAAGGGCCAGATCAAGATCTCTTGTCCCAAGATCGTAATATGAATCAACGCCTGCAAAAACGTCAAAATACCAAAAGGGATGCAGTGTGTAATAAAATGAATTTGTAAGAATAGCTCTGTGAGATATTATAAGCCCGGCAGTCCTGTCCGATACACTGCTGTACATCGGATTCCCGGTTGGTGAATAGTAATTATTCCCTTTCCAGTAATACGATCCGAAATAGAATGATTTGTAAGTGTAATGGAGCCTTAGCCACGACGCATACCCATTAAGTATTCCAAATGTACCATGCCTGCTATAATATTTAAAAAGGAATTCCTGATATTCAATTGAAACTCGGCCAAAGCGGCCACCGTCAATATCGTAGTTTAGCTTTAGCCCTGCCGAACCGTTGTAATAAGTTTCAACTTTTCCCCTTATCCAGCCGTTAATCTGACCGCCATAGTGTTTTACAATAAACTGGAAAGGCATCTCAAGGCTTAAGCCTCCCGGGGTGGCATCAGAAGTATAATTAAAGGATTCGCCAATGTTGAACGACTCTCTTGTTGTATCGCCTTTAAAAATGAAATTCAGCCAATTTACCCAGACGTCGTTGAAGATATGATTCGTTCCGGTGAATAATCTCAACCCGCTTTCAGTATAGGCTGTATAGAGCCTCTCCCTGTAAAAATGAGGATCATCCATCCGGTGCTTATCGCTTCCATCAAGCGAACCAAGAATTATTGTTGAATTTTTTGAAAATCTGTAGCTTGTTGAGAAAATTAGCATCGGCGAATTAATCTTAGGCGCTCCCGAATAGCTTAAAATCTGGGCTCCGAGGGCAAGACTTAAATTATCCGCAGGAGAATAAACAAGTGTCGGCTGGATCAGAAAACCTATCAGCGTATAACCTTTTGTTATCGGGTCTGAGTACTCATTGTCGCGCATGAAATTTATGTTCTTGAACCTCAGGCTAAGAATTCCGGTGTCTGAGGACATGGTCCCCATGTCACCAGCTCTTACAGGTACCGAGATTAACATAATGAGCAGTAATATGGTTATCCGGTTCTTCATAAATTCATTGATAGTGGTAAAAGTAGCAAAATAGTGAAAGGTTAAAATGAAGTTAAAGAGAATATTATATATGTTCATCTGATATTTTTTTGCGTTCTTTGCCTTTACTTAATCTAATTCTTCATTTTATGGATTCTTACAGCACATTCAGGCGATGGAATAATATTACCGGATGGGTGATATTTGCTATTTCATCGCTTGTTTATATACTTACACTTGAACCGACAGTCAGTTTCTGGGACTGCGGTGAATTTATCCTTTCAGCATTCAAGCTGCAGGTAGGGCACCCTCCTGGAGCACCTTTGTTCCTGATGATGGGAAGGGTTGCCTCCTTGTTTGCGCTTGGTGATACATCAAAGGTTTCACTTACAATTAATATATTGTCAGCTCTCTGCAGCGGCTTTGCAATAATGTTCCTTTTCTGGACAATAACACATCTCGTTAGAAAGATCTATTCAGGGAGTGAAGTGCTGACGACGAACAGGATACTTACCATACTTGCCAGCGGAATTATCGGATCGCTTGCGTATACATTCTCCGATACTTTCTGGTTTTCGGCAGTTGAAGGCGAAGTATACGCACTTTCATCACTTATAACAGGACTTGTCTTCTGGGCGATGTTGAAGTGGGAGGATGAAGCCGACAAGGAATATTCGGGAAGATGGATTATCCTGATTGCCTATATAATGGGTCTTGGCATCGGAGTTCACAGGCTCAACCTTCTTGTAATTCCTGTAATTGTATTTGTTTTCTATTTCAGAAAATTTGAAGTTACTACCAGGGGGGTTTTAAAGACACTTGCAGCAGCAATCTTCATACTCTGGCTTATGGTATTCGTTATTATGCCTGGCATTCCCATCGCAGCAGGGTGGTTTGAACTTCTGTTTGTCAACATTTTTGGGTTGCCCTATAACAGTGGCCTTTATTTTTACATAATACTGGTAATTGCAATTCTTGTTCTGGGGATCAGGTTCTCACAGAAACTGGGAAAGGTGATACTGAATTATGTTTTTACTGCCCTTGCTGTTATTTTCATAGGCTACTCATCGTATGCTATGATTATGATAAGATCAAGTGCTAAGCCTCCAATGAACCAGAATGACCCCTCCGACGTTTTCTCTTTCATATACTATATTAATATGGAGCAGTATGGCTCTCCGCCGAAGATTTATGGTAACTACTACAGTGCACCTGCTACCGGAGTAAAAGAGGTTATCCAGGGGTATAACAAAATAAATGGGAAATATGAGCCATATTACAGGCCTGAATACAGCTACAACCCTGAATTTGAAACTTTGTTCCCAAGGATGTACAGTTCCGAACCCGATCATGAGAGTGCATACAAATACTGGGGCAGGGTGACCGGGAAAAAATATTCTGTCGATTCCGGAACCGGCAAGAAGACGATTGTCATTCCGACTTTTGGTGAGAACCTCACCTATTTTTTCAGATACCAGATAGGATTTATGTACATGCGATACTTCATGTGGAACTTCGCGGGCAGGCAGAATGACATACAGGGAAACGGGAACCCGATCTTCGGAAACTGGATAAGCGGAATAAAATTCATTGATGAGATGCGTCTTGGAAACCAGGACAAGCTCCCCGGAGATCTGAAGACAAATCCTGGAAGGAACACCTACTTCTTTTTGCCTCTGCTTCTTGGCCTGGCCGGTATGTTCTGGCATTACAGGAATGACAAGAAAGGTTTCTGGCTCGTAATGACACTATTCTTAATGACAGGCCTGGCAATTATACTGTTTCTTAACCAGTATCCTAACCAGCCCAGCGAAAGGGATTATGCGTATGCGGGTTCCTTTTATGCCTTTGCCATTTGGATAGGTTTGGGATTTATGATTGCAATAGAGACGATTAAGAAGTTTATCGGCGAAAGTAAGCCTGTTACTATCATAACTTTCATAATATTGCTTCTTGCGGTTCCGGTGCTCATGGGCTCACAGAACTGGGATGATCACAGCAGGGCAGGACGCTATACCTGCAGGGACATTGGAGAAAATTATCTGAAATCGGTCGATAAGGATGCAATCCTCTTTACCTATGGAGATAATGATTCCTTCCCGCTTTGGTATGCACAGGATGTGGAGGGAGTAAGAACAGATGTCAGGGTCTCCAACCTGAGCTATATCCAGGCTGGATGGTATATTGATATGATGAGGCAGAAGGCATATGAATCTGATCCACTTCCATTCTCACTGGGGTCGGATAAATATATTGAGGGGAAAAGAAATCAGCTTCCCGTTGATAACAGGGTCGATAAACCCGTACCAATAAAACAGATTCTTGATTTTGTTGCTCTTGACGATAAAAAGGCAATGATAGACGTGTCGGGTAATGGAGATTATCTTAATTATATACCTGTCAATAAATTCCTTATAGATGTTGATACTGC
>JBBIIS010000206.1:0-3712 GCA_037446375.1 Bacteroidota bacterium
CCATATCAAAGGTGGCAGGGCGGTATTTCCTTGCTGATACAATGAAGTTCTCCATAACTGTTTTTCCGAAATATCTTACAGAACTATGCAAAGATAGACAAAAAGCTTTCAGGATTATATGTTGTGGAAAAATTAACCTTTTTTGAGCAGGAAACACTAATTAGCGCTGAAGTATAAAGAATTGACCTTATAAATTTTTGTAAAACCCAAAATTATTGTACTTTTGCGAGCCGAATTATAAACAAATAAACAGTTAAAAATTATGTTGAATCAGTACGAAACCGTTTTCATTGCAACTCCCGTTTTGTCTGAGAACCAGATGAAGGAAGCGGTACAAAAGTTCAAGAAGATCATCACCGACAATACTGGTGAGATCGTTCATGAAGAGAACTGGGGGCTTAAAAAGCTGGCCTATCCTATTCAGAAGAAGTCTACAGGCTTCTATTATCTCGTTGAATTCAAAGGTCCTGGTGATCTTATTGAAAAACTTGAAGTTCAATACAGAAGGGATGAAAGGATCATCCGTTTCATAACCTTCAGAATGGACAAATTTGCTGTGGAATATGCAGAGAAAAAGAGAAAACAGAGAGAAACAGAAAAAATCAAGGAGGAATAAGAGATGGCACAGAATGAATCAGAAATCAGATATTTGACCCCTCCGACAGTTGAAATCAAGAAGAAGAAATACTGTCGTTTCAAGAAGAACAGAATCAGGTATATCGATTATAAGGATCCTGAATTCCTGAAGAAATTTCTTAATGAGCAAGGCAAGATTCTTCCCAGAAGAATAACTGGAACATCATTGAAATATCAGAGGAAAGTAGCGAAAGCTGTCAAGAGAGCAAGACATATAGCTCTTCTTCCTTACGTTGCTGATCTATTAAAATAAGGAGGATTAACTATGGAAATTATACTATTACAGGATGTTCCGAAACTCGGACAAAAAGATGACCTCGTAAAGGTAAAGGATGGATTTGGCCTTAATTACCTCATTCCCAAAGGGCTTGCAGTTGCTGCTTCAAGTTCAGCCAAAAAGATTCATTCAGAAAACCTTAAGCAGAGAGCTCATAAGGAAGAGAAGATAAGACTTGAAGCACAGGCTACCGCCAGTAAGCTGTCAGGTATCAAGCTTGTGATCGGTGCAAAGACAAGTACGACAGGCAAGATCTTTGGATCTGTTAATACAATCCAGATAGCAGAAGCTCTCAGGGAAAAAGGTTTTGACCTTGACCGTAAAAATATTACTCTTCCTGAAGACCAGATCAAGGAGATCGGTTCCTATAAAGCTCTTGTTAAGCTTCACAGGGATGTAAAGGTTGAGATCGATTTTGATATTATTGCCGAGTAGACGGAAAATAATGAACATATGTAAGGCCGTTGCTTGCAACGGCTTTACTTTTTTATACCATATATATATAGGTACTATTTTACAGCAATTGTTTCTATCTCAATAAGGGCTCCCATCGGGATATCCTTTACTGCAAATGCAGCCCTTGCAGGCTGATTTTCTGAATAATAGCGCGAGTACACCTCATTCATCGCCTTGAAATCTGAAATTTCTGCAAGCAGGCAGGTTGACTTCACAACATCAGAATATGTATAACCTGCCTCTTTCAGGATAGCTCCGGTGTTTTTAAGCACACGGTCAGTCTGTTCAGCTATTCCCCCCTCAACGATCTTCCCCGTTGCAGGGTCGATAGGTACCTGGCCCGATATATAGAGGGTTCCGTTAATCTGAACAGCCTGGCTGTAAGGACCGATGGCTGCAGGTGCATCTTTCGCGACAATAATTTTCTTCATATGCGTCTGTATTAATACTGATCATGGAAATCCTTCCTTCTGTTGTACTTCAGATCGGCAAGAACTGAGGATTTTACTTTTATAGTGAAGTTCCAGCTCTTCATATACCCTATCGGTATCCATTCAACAAGCAGTTCCCAGCAATGAAGATCGCGGTATATGCCGATACTTGTCATAGTGATCTGTTTTTTCTGAATATCATAACCGCTTGTATAAGTTATCTTAGTTTTCTTGGTAATTGCAAGGTCGCCCTGTAATGAAAGATTTTGGGTTATTAACGGACTGAACTGTGGCTTGGAATAGTTGAAGCTGTATGCCATCCTCAGGTTCCAGGGGCGGTCGAAATCGGCATATCCGTATTTATCAAGGGGGAGGCTTCCTGCATCTTGCTGCGATTGACTCTGAGCCTGAGCCTGAGCATTGGGGTTGCTCAACTTTTGTGCCAATGAGTTAGCATCTGCCTGGCCCGGCAGCTGTTCAGTCCCCTGCGGTGTCACCGGCTTTTTCTTTTTTCCATTGAGAAGCCTGGCAACATCAAGATCAAGACTTGTTGTAAAACCAGTGAGACGAAGAAGCTTATGATCCTGCTGCCAGTAAAAAACATTATGTGTATAGCCCCTGCTGTCGAGACCATAGAACGAAAAATTCCCACTCGCTGCAATATTTATATTCTCAAGAAGCACAGTCCTGTAGCTCATTGTAACGGGGGCCCATTTCAATGAATCAGCAAAAATGCTATATGCTGTATTTATAGAGAAATTATCAATTAGCTTAACCTTTTTTGGTTTTCCTGTGGTATCATTTTTCTGAAAAACCTTAGCTTCAACGATATTTACAAGTCCAAATGTTATGCTTCCGTTTCTGTTTGAAAGAGAAGGAGTTCCAAAAATATTTCCCTGAAATATTGAGTATTTGGTCGTTCTGCCTGTTGTATCGAACTGTACTGTCTGGTACATATTTGTTGTAAGTCCTTTAATATACGGGGTGTAGCTAAAACCAACAGATGGCTTAATTATATGCCTTATTGCCTGTACCCTGGAATTCGGATTCCTGAATGAATATGTTCCATAAATCTGGGGAGCTATACCGGTTCCGATTGAAGCATTAACTGACTGTCCATAATAAAAACCTCTTGTTGTATCCGTGACAACTTTGGGTATTACCAGATTCGTAGCCGGATCATAGTAGGTCGGATTCCAGGTATAATTATATTTCTGTGTATATAGAACAGCCGAGTAAGTCATTGACGGTGAAATCGTAAAGCCAGGCATATTTTTGAACGGGCGGATCTGGATGCTAAGCGGTGCGTCCTGCTTGAATCCATTCCTCATATTTTTGAATGCTGCCTTTGTGAACAGGAGGCTGTCGTATGTGCTGATCTGATTATCCAGTGATGCAGAATAAGAGAATTGGAGCTCCTGCCACCACTTTGACTGACCGGTCATATTTGAAGGCTTCAGAGGATAAATCCTGGCGACGTTGAGGCTCGCCTTCGGAAGATCAAGACTAACAGATTTATTTATTGTATTCTGGCTCTGATTGACACTTGTCGAAAAATCGAACGGAGTTCCAGCCCATGATCTTGAGTAACTTACACTCGACTGCTTTGTTGAGTTAACATGTTCAGCAACAGTATAGCTGTTCTGCTGGTCGTAAGAGCTTGAGCTCATACTTACACTCGCGGAGAACCTTGATCCGGGATGCGCTTTCGGATCCTGAGTATAGGTCCAGTCAAACCTGTAGTTATTTGACTTTGCGTAGTCAGAAAGCCCTTTGTGGCCTGTGACATTTGTTGCAAAGTTGAGAGACACTCTTCCTGAAAACCTGTATCGCCTGAGATAACTGGATGTTGCATTAAGAAGCCAGGTGCCATTTGTATATATATCTCCCTTTATTGCCAGGTCAAAATTAT
>JBBIIS010000207.1:0-3670 GCA_037446375.1 Bacteroidota bacterium
GGCATCGAATATTTGTATGTCTGAAGCTTTGGCCTGGGTTTAGCGAGTACATCAATTACAAAAAGATCCTTAACCTTCCGGTTGTCTTCCCTTTCAACAAAGAGCTTTTTAGAATTTCTGAACCATTCCACATTGGCTCTTACCTTCTTGTTTCTGGTTGTATCTTCCCCGTTTGCAGCAAAGCTGTAATAGCGCTCACCATCGGTAGTCAGCTGGATTTCGACACTATCCTTGTCCTTTGCCTTCATTATATAAAGGTTATGGTTCCTTGCGTAGGCGAACATTGTGCTGTCGTGACAATAGACAGGCCATGAAGGCTTCTTGTCCTTTTTCGGAACAGTGTCCTTTATAACCAGCTTTGAAGATGATATGTCATATAAAAACTTGATTGTATCTACAAGGAATGTGAACTTTGTAGTGCTCTTTTTTTCAAATTTTATATCCTTCAGGGGAAGATCAAGTTCGTTATATGGGTGGTGAGTGAGCCTCTTAAGTTCCGAGGCCATATACCTTCTGTCGAACAGCAACTGCTTCGAAGATGATGCTGCATTCACATAATAGTAATTCTTTCCAGCTGAGGTTTTGAATGAGTACCAGAAGAAATCTGATTCGCTTATCCATTCCGGATTTACAGAGAGGTCATAATACCTGGAGGTGAGATTTTCTCCCCTGAATTTTTCTGCACTCCTGAAATCAGCTTTCTGGGCCGAAACGATCATCCCTGTGAAAAGGGAAATAATCAGAAACAAGGTAATTTTCATTTTGATCGGATTAAGAATTGGACTATATCAAAATAAGTGAAAAATTATGACAAACATATTGTCACCGGTTTTTAAGAGCAGTTAAAAAAATATAAAAGTATTTCAGCCAGCATCAATAAAAAAGTATATTTGGAAACCTGAATCGGCCCTAAACTGAATTAATAAAAAGTTGATGAAAAGATTATTTCTTCTGACAGTTATTCTGGTGATTTTCCGTGAAATATCTTTCTCTCAATCTGATGTCCCGTCAAATAAGCCCATAGCTGAGATTTTTACAGATTTCCATGTGAATCTGGTTAAGGGCTCAGCAAATACTACAGGATTCAGCCTTAACCGGGCTTACTTCGGATATAATTTTGCACTCGATAAAAACTTTTTTGCTGTTTTAATACTTAATGTTGCCTCACCTGATGAACTGGCAAAAGGATCCAAGGCAAGAAGGTATGCTTTCTTCAGGGAAGCTTCAATGAACTACGGCGCCGACCGCCTGAACATTTCAATGGGGATGGTCAAAACAAAAATATACATGTTTCAGCAAACCTGGTTGGGAATGAGATATCTTGCAAAAACGTTCCAGGACCTTAACGGCTACGGGACTGACTCTGATCTTGGCATCTCTGTCACCTATAAGTTCAGTGACCTGCTCGAAGCTGATCTCATGCTTATGAATGGAGAGGGAGGTGGTAGCCTTCAACTCGATAACAACCTCAAGAGCTCGGGAGGATTGACAATCTCACCTTCAAAGAATGTATCATTCAGATTGTACGACGACGTGATGAAGAATAAGAATGTTTGGCAGAGTACATCATTGTTGTTTGCCGGATATAAAAACGACCATTTTTTTCTTGGTGCGGAATTCAATTACAAGACGAACCTTGATACCATAAACGGGCACAATGCCTTTGGCATATCGGCAACCGGAGGGGTAAATCTATCCGGAAAGACAATGTTTTTTACAAGGTATGATCTTGCAAGATCAGTTACCCCTCATGGTGAGGCCGCAAACTGGAATTACAGGAATGACGGAGCATTCTTTATAATAGGTATGCAGTACACAGTCTCAAGGGCTGTGAGAATTGCGATTGATTATCAGTCTAAGATACCAGACGATAACAGTAAGTCAAACTCAAATATGATCTTTATTAATCTTGTAATGAAAATATAAATTTTCATTTTACAGTTCCGGCTGAGTAATTCATGCCCGCATCAAGAGCCTTCAGATTCAGGTTAATAATATCCTCTCCCTTTCTCCCAAAGAGGCTTCTGATAGCATTGCATAGACTTTCAAAAGGCATATTTATATGTGGTGAGGCGGCACCAAGGATTACCATGTTCATTGCCTTTACTGATCCACACTCCTTCGCAATAGCATCAGCGTCGAGAATAATATGATTCCGGATCTTTCTGATCTCAGTCAAAAGGTCTTCGAGTGGTGGATAATCCGGTATGTTTACATACGGATTAGAGCTTGTCACGATCCATCCTGTATCTGCGAGCCATGGCAGGTATCTTAGCGATTCCATCGGTTCTACGGAAATAATCAGATCAGCCTTTCCATAAGGTATTAGATCGGACATCACCGGCTTATCGGACAGCCTGAAATGAGACTGAACATCTCCGCCTCTCTGGCTCATCCCATGTACCTCTGATTGCTTCAGGAAAAGATTGTTTTCCACGGCGGCCAATCCAATTACGGCAGCTATCGACAATATTCCCTGGCCTCCAACTCCTGATAAAATTATATCGTTCTTCATCGGGCTGTTATCTGTTTATTCGTTTGATGACTCACTTCTTTTTTCCTGGTGGCAGTCTGAATGCACTCTCTTTCAGCAATGATTACTGAAACTCCTTTATAATCAAACTCCTCCTTCATTATCCGGATATTCTCGTCATGGTTCTTTCTCAGGGGAACAATCATCCTTATATGTTCAGGCGCAACACCTAAGCCCTCACAAATGCCGGCTATCCTCCCTGTCCCCTGCGATTTCTGTCCTCCTGTCATCCCTGTTGTTGAGTTATCTCCAATTATCAGAGTCATGTTTGAGTTCTTAACAACAGCATCAAGCAATCCTGTCATGCCTGAATGTGTAAAAGTTGAATCGCCAATGACTGCAACTGCCGGGAACAGACCTGCATCTGATGCACCAATTGCCATTGTAACCGAGGCTCCCATATCCACGCATGAATTTATTGAGCTGAAAGGAGGAAGAGCAGCCATTGTATAACATCCTATATCAGAGAATACACCTCCGGGGCCATACGACCTCAGTGCTTCATTTATTGCATTGAACATATCGATATGTCCGCATCCTTTGCAGAATGATGGGGGTCTCATTTTCACAATTTCAGGAATACCAGGGCCTGAGGGAAATGTATTTCCGAGTGCTTTCGCTACAATTGCAGGGTTAAGCTCTCCGTCGCGAGGTACTGTATTGTCGAGCCTGCCAAAGATTTTTTTGCCGTTATCAAGAATGCCCCTGAGTGATTCCTCAATAAATGGATAGCCTTCTTCGAGCACAAGAACCTCCTCACATCTGTCTGTTATATCCTTTATCAGATCCTTTGAAAAAGGATATGCTGTGATCTTAAGAACCGGAAAGCCGGGTACGGCATCTGTAAAACTTTCCATAAGGTAGTTATTTGCTATCCCGCTGCATATAACTCCGAGGCTCCTGTCTTTACCGTCGGTGTATATATTGTATTTTGAGATCCTGTTATCATACTTCAGAGATTCGTAAGTATCAATTAGCAGCCTGTATCGTTTTCTTGCTATGGAAGGAAGAAGAACAAAGCGTGAAGAATCGGAAGGAAGCTTAAGTCCTTTCTGAGGAATGGCTTCGCGCAGCATAACTGCTGCCCGTGAGTGGGCAAGCCTGGTGGTGATCCGGAAAAGTACTGGGGTAAAATAT
>JBBIIS010000208.1:0-3653 GCA_037446375.1 Bacteroidota bacterium
GCCCATTTATACTTTCAACCTTGATTTCTATCTCATGAAAATCAGCTATTGATTTAGCTATTGCCAGTCCTATACCGGTCCCGCTTTCTCCCTCTCCCCTTGGCTTGAATCTGGAAAAAAGAGTCTCCTTTTTTTCAGGCGATATTCCCTTCCCTGTGTCGGAGATATCAACTCTGAAAGATTTATCTTCATAAAAGCTTTTCATCTGAATAATTCCGCCTGACGGTGTATTCTTAACCGCGTTGTTTGCAACGTTATAAAACATTGAGAATAGCAGGGACCTGTTGACCATTTCAAGAATCCTGTTTTCCGCATATTCCTCTTTCAAATCGATTCCCGCGTCCTCGGCTATCGGTTTTATCTCTTCAGCTATTTCATGCAGAAGATCATTCACATAAAAAGTATCTTCCTTCAGATACTGGCGGCTTTCAAGCCTTGCAATCAAAAGAAGTGAGTTTACAAGGCTTTGCAGGCGATGAAGGGTCTTAAGCGATTCTTCGATTTTTTCAGCTACTTCAGGCGATATACTCTCCTGTATCAGCAGATTTTCAAGTTTGCTTCTTATGACTGAGACAGGTGTCAGCAGTTCATGTGAAATATTCACGGTGATCTCTTTTTCCTTTTTGAATAGCTGATCGATATTATCCATAAGTTCGATAAGTGTCCTGTCGAGACTTATGAAGTCAGACGTCGTAGTCCTTACAGTTGCCCTGTCGTAGCTCGAGGGATCGGATATTCCCTTAAGCTTATCAGTTATCTTTTCAAGAGGCCTGAGCAGTCTTCTTGTATACTGGAGATCTGTAAAAAGTGTTATTAAAATTATAAACGCAAGGAAAAGTAGCATAACAAGCCTTATGTTCCTTTCGGTATCATTTATGCTCGACAGGCTTCTCCCGACCGACAGCAGATATGTCTTACCCTCAATTGATATTGAATAATTGAGTATCCTGTAAGCAATTTTTTCATTGTCAATGAGTCTGTTTGTCTCCTCGATATAGTTTACATCTGAATGATTTTCTGTCCTCTCTATGCTTATGAACTCATCCCTCAGAATATTGTAGCTTCCGAAAGCATTGCTCGAATCTGAGGCAATAAATGGCTCAATTCCGATCTGGGAGATCAGCGTAATAACCTCTTCACGTTTCTTCACAAGGTCGTTGTCCGTTTGAATAAGATTTATCCGTGTTACTATGTAGGGCATCAGAAGCAGGAAGATGGAGGTAAATACAAGCTTTGTCAAAAGGTTGAAGAGAGAGAGTTTTGTTCTTAGCCTTACCATCTGCGAATGCTATTTATCTATTGTAACCCTGTATCCGGTTCCTCTTACTGTTTCAAGCCAGGGAGTAGGAGCAAATTCATTGAGCTTCTTCCTCAGGTTTTTTATATGTACATCGATGAAGTTGCTGTCATACTGATCGTCGAGCATATTTCCCCAGATATGTTCATAGAGTTGCTGACGTGTCAGTACCCTGTTCCTGTTGAGAAGAAGATATACCAGCAGATCGAATTCCTTTCTGGTTAGTGGCACGTCCAACCCGGCTGATGTTATCTTTCTTGACTGAAAATCAATGGAAAATTCTCCAATTACAAGGTTTTGATCCTGCAACTTGAACTTTCTTCTTGCAACAGCCTGCATCCTTGACTGAAGCTCTATCAGTGCGAAAGGTTTTGCGAGGTAATCGTCGGCTCCTAGATCGAGTCCCTTTACCTTATCCTCAACCGCTCCCCTTGCAGTTACGACTATAAAGGCCGCTTCGCTGCCCATTTTTTTTGCCTCAGTTATCAGATCAAATCCGCTATAATCCGGAAGGCCAATATCGAGCAGTATAAAATCATAAAGGTTTATTGCTATTTTCTCGGAGGCTTCAGTTCCGGTAAATGCCTGATCGCATAAATAGCCTTCAGACATAAGAAATGATCTTATCTCACCCGAAAGGCTTTTCTCATCTTCAACTATCAGGACATTCATTGCATTCCGGATTAAAAAAATCTGAATGAGGCCGAGAGGTAAAATGTGAAACCACGTGGTATCTGAGTATTACTGCTCTTTTTGTATGCTGGAAGAATATAGCACGGTTCCGCCTCGAGGCTGAATTTGTCATAGCTGAAAGTTACCGGTAGTGAGAACTGAAAGTCCATGGCGCCGAATTTTGATGAAATTGTGTTCTCAAGGGGTGTAGGATATCTTTTAACTTTCATGAAGGGAGGATCATATCTGAATCTGGTGTCTCCTGTCTGGGTTATCACCGTATATATCTCACCGAACAGAACATTGATTCCGGGGTTGAAGCTGACAAATGATCTGCCCTTCAGGAATTCAGGTGTCTGAAAGTACCTTGAGTTGCTTACCTGGAGAAATCCGGTGTTCTTTTCCGAAAACAGGGCTCCTCCGGAAATTCTTGTATAAAGTAATCTCCAGTCGAAACCTGCCGTGAAATTTGCGAAGATAAACGGGCTGAAGAGTGTCTGTTCAAGTGATGCTGCAGCTGAATAGCCTGAAACTTCAGCAGAAATATCAAACCACGAATTGAAAGTATGCTTATAATCTGCAGAAGCTGAATAATATGCTATAAATGGCACAGTATTCTGAATATGCGATACAGATGCAGACAGATAGAAAGAATTCTTAAATCCATAAACAACTCCCGTTGAATAAAATGGATTGTTGCTTGAAATTGATGAACCAAGAAAGATCATATTGCTCCCGAACCCTGCGGTGGCATACAGAGAATGCCTTTTAATGGCAGTACTGTCCTCCTTCCCTGAGAGTGTATTTCCCAGCTTTGCAGTATCGGCCTGTCCCGTGAGTACATAGCTTACTGCTGAAAAAAGCAAGACTGTAAAAAAAGATCTGATCCCGGAAATAGATGTCATAAAAAAATAGGTTTAATGTCCCGGCCTTATTGCACCTCCAGGTCTGCCAATGCCTCTTGGCAAAAGCCCGCCAGATGGTCGCTGGATATCCGGTGGACGGGCATTTCTTACCCTTGTCATATCTGGCCTCGCGCTATTAATTTTTTTAAGACCTCCTCCGTTGTCGTTACCTGAATTTGTTGCAGTCGGACCCTGTTCCTGCTCATCATTCTGATCCTGGTTCTTCTTCAATTTCTTTTCCCGGTTCATTTTACGCTGCCTGGAGTCGTCAACCGATTTATCGTTCTTCCTGACAATATGTGTTGAATCGGATGAAGAACCGGCAGATTGTCCGAAAGATACCTTAACCGGAACTGCCAGAAATACCAATAGTAGTAATATCTTGAAAATTATCTTCATTATGACAGGTATGGTACAAGTTAGTAACTCATAGTTTTATACCATACACTTTATTATCAGTAATTTAAATGACATTGCAAAAATATGAAAATAAGATGAAGAAATGATGAAAATATCATAAGAAACGACATGCATGGTGTCTCTGCATATGTTCAATATTAGTAATTTAGTGATCTAATAATGTGATAAATGAAAACAATGAAAAAAATACTTTTTATGCTTGTTGCTATTCTTGGCAATACATTCTTATTACTTGCACAGAAAGAGGGACTTAAGTTTATTGACAGGAATGATCTCAGGTCTTACATGCAGTTTCTCTCATCGGATGAGATGAAGGGACGGGAATTGGGCAGAGAGGAGAATGATATAGCCGCTATGTA
>JBBIIS010000209.1:0-3640 GCA_037446375.1 Bacteroidota bacterium
CTCGTCAATTCACTTCTCGACCAGGAAAGAAATATTGTAACACCTATCGCGGGTACAACCCGCGATTCGATCTACACACGATATAACAAATTCAATCACGATTTTCTTCTTGTTGATACAGCCGGACTCAGAAAGAAAGGAAAGGTATCGGAGGATATTGAGTTCTATTCTGTAATGCGCGCTGTAAAGACAATAGAGAATGCTGACGTCTGTCTGCTTCTGATTGATGCCACACGCGGAATTGAGGCTCAGGACATTAACATTCTCTCCCTGATACAGCGGAATAGCAAGGGAATGATAATTCTGGTAAATAAATGGGACCTCATTGAAAAAGATTCAAACACATCAAAACAGATCGAAAAGGAGATAAGGGAAAAGACAGCGCCGTTTACTGACTATGACATTCTGTTTATTTCTGCGACGAACAAGCAGAGGATACACAGCATTCTTGACCTTGCCGAAAAGGTCCATGCCAACAGAACCAGGAAGATACCAACATCCAAGCTTAATGAAGTAATGCTTGAAGCAACGAAAGCTTATCCGCCACCCGCCTTAAAGGGGAAATATGTCAAGATCAAGTATGTTACACAACTGCCTACGCATTCCCCCACATTTGCATTTTTCTGCAATCTTCCCCAGTATGTTAAGGACCCATATAAAAGATATATAGAGAACAGGCTTCGGGAGAATTTTGAACTCACGGGTGTTCCGATAAAGGTGTTTTTCAGAAAAAAATAGATTATTTTGGTGCGGTTTTTGAGGAGTGAAAATAAAATTCTAAAGATGAACAGGGTCAGGCTAGCCGGATTATTTATAATTTTCCCGTTTTTGATCTTTGCATGCGTGAAGGTTGATAAGCTTCCAGCCACACCAAGCATATCATTCACGAGTTTCGAAACATACTCCTCTGTAGATACACTGGGCAATCTCGACAGGATCGGAAAGCTCAAATTTCATTTTCAGGATGGGGATGGCGATCTCGGGCTTGATCCACCAACTACTCCAGGGGCGGATTCTGTAAACTTGTTTTTCAATATGTTCAGGCTAAAAAAAGGAATCCTGGTGCCGGCAGCTGATAATGACCCCCTTAAGCCCTCACCTTACAGGATACCATATCTTAACCAGGTGGGTCAGAGCCATGTGCTGACCGGAACCATAAGCGTTACATTCGTATACCTTTTCTATTCAAATGCCGATACAATAGAATATCAGTTTTATATAAAAGACAGGGCCGGACACGCGAGTGATACCGTTTCCACCTGTCCGATAGTCATTGTTAAAGACACGATATGCAAGGGTAGCTGAGATCAGAGCCTGATCCCCATCAGAAGAATATCATCCACCTGTTCGTAATCACCTTTCCATTCGAAGAAGAAATCAGAGATGATCTGTTTCTGTTCGCTCATCGGAAGAGCACTCGCCTCTTCAATTAGTCTTTTCATCCTTGCGATCTTCATTTTCTTTCCGTCAACACCGCCAAACTGGTCGGGAAGACCATCTGAGAACATATAAACTGTGTCTCCTTCAGAAAGATAATACTCCTGGTCGTCAAAGTACTTTTCAATAACGGACTCACCGCCAACCGAACACCTGTTTCCCTTTATATAATAGGATTCCCCTCCCATTACAATAATTACTGGTCTCATTGCGGAGGCAAACCTGACAAGCTTTGATCTGACATTTACTTCACAAACGACCATATCCATTCCGTCGTTTGAAACGCCGACGTCAACATTCTGGTTAAGGGTGGAGAATATCTGCTTATCGAGCATTGTAAGTATCTGTGAAGGTTTTGTAATGCCTTTACGTGAAATAATATCCTGCAGCAGTGTTGATCCGATCATCGACATAAAAGCGCCAGGTACGCCATGACCGGTTGAATCGGCACAAACAATTATAAATTTCTCTTCGTTTATCTTGTCGAACCAGTAAAAGTCACCGCTCACTATATCACGGGGGTGGAAGAGAATGAAAGCATCCTTAAATGTCTCTTTCAGCCTTGCTATATCAGGCAGAATACTCGACTGTATCCTTTTTGCATAGTTTATACTGTCGGTGATCTCAAGATTCTGAAGCTGTATCTCATCCTTCTGCTTTAAAACAAGCCTGGTCCTGGCGGCAAGTTCTGTCTCGAGATATTCCTTTACTTTCTGCTGTCCCTTTTCGCGCACACGGACAATTATAGCAACGACTCCTCCTGCCATACTTATTACCAGGAGTGTGAACCACCATGTCCTCCAGTAGGGCTTTTTGATAATTATTTCAAAGGTCAGGGGACTTTTCTGTGAGAGTCCGTCTTCCCCAACAGATATCATATTAAACCTGTATTTCCCATCTCCCATCGGATATTCAATGCTTCTTGATGATTTAAGGTTTGACCACTCTTCATTAAGATTATCGATCTTTGTCCTGTAAAGTACCTTTTCAGGCTGGCTAAGGCTTATTCCCACATAATCTATCCTGATCGTATACTTCTTGTATTTAAGCGTATATGACTGCTTAACGGGGAATGTCCTGTTGTTAATTGTTACCGAAATAATATTGTTAAACGGGGCCAGGTGCTGTTTGCCTTTTTCCCTCTCCTTGTCATAAACTATCAGCCCTTCCGAAGTACCGATCAAAATTCTGCCATTGTCTTCTGCAACTGAATTCGGATTACAGTCGCCTCCCTTGCCCTTTGCGAAATCGGTTCGCATCTCCCTTACAACCCCGGTTTCCGGGTCATATTCTGAGAATCCCCGTTCATGGCCAATCCATAGCTCGCCATCTTTGTCTGCCAGTACGCTGTAACAGTAATTTGATAATAGTCCGTTAGATGTGGTAAATCTTTCAATGGTATCATTTGTAATATAAAAGAGTCCGTTACCGGCTGTCCCTGCCCAGGTGCCGCCTTTATTGTCCTCTGTAAAGCAAAGAACCTTATTCTTTGACTCTCCCTTCATTACCATGTTGCCTATCGTAAGTCTTTTAAGGGAATCCTTACTATTCACAATCTTTGAAGGATCAATATAATAGAGCCTGTCACATTCAGTGGCCAGAAGTACATTGCCATTCTTTGTCACAAATACCTGATTGATGCTGTTGTGAGGCAGCCTGTCCTCTATCCTCATCCTTCTGATCATTGCCCCACTGCTTCTGTCGAGAATAACTATACCATTGAGGGTGCCGATCCATATCTGGTCCCCCTTTGAGTTAATATCCCTTATATAGTCCTCTCCTGTATTTCCTGATCTGTGGAAAAGACTCACCCGGCCTTCCTTATGCTTCACATAAAGACCATTCCCCTTTGTTCCCAGCCAGATATTATTTTCATCATCGACATGATAACATGATATTTCACTTCCTACCTTCCCAGACAGGTTTACAAATTTTTCGCTTTTCCCGCTGCCGGGATCAAATATGAAATATCCCTTTGGCGTTCCAAGAAGGAATTTGTGATCCTTTCCTGAAATTGAAATTATATCATTTTCCTCCGGATTTTCAGAAGGAGCATAACAATAGTAAGCATCTGATATGAGCATTGAAAGGCCATCACCGTAATATCCTATCCAGATGTTCCCTTCCATGTCCTGAAAGATGGTCCTTACATTGCTTTCTCCTTTATCGCCCATGAGGCCCGATACAGTTGTGAATGGCCGTA
>JBBIIS010000210.1:0-2603 GCA_037446375.1 Bacteroidota bacterium
CTTTTGCAAAAGAAGTACCCACAAGCAGAGATCCAAGTAATCCGGGTCCCCTTGTGTATGCAACAGCATCAATCTCTCCAGGCCTGACTCCTGCTTTTTTAAGTGCCTGATCTATAACCGGTACAATGTTTGCCTGGTGGGCTCTGGAGGCAAGCTCCGGCACGACACCGCCATAAGAGCAGTGCACATCCTGATTGGCAATCAGGTTTGACAGAATAAAGCCATCCCTGATTACTGCAGCCGATGTATCATCGCACGATGATTCTATTGCCAGAATTGTTACCCTTTTCACCTCTTTGATTTTCCGTATATTTTAGGTTATTTTGATAATTGTTTATATGCCGTTTCAAGTGCGCAAAATTATTAAAAAAACAGTTAACTTTTTACTTGTACCGGGGGCAATACTGGTACTTCTTCCATTTTTCCTGTTTATCCTTCTCAGGATCCCCTTTGTTCAGACCTATGTTGTACATGGTGTTACAAAATATATTTCAAGTGAGTTTAAATCGACAGTTTATATAGGTAAAGTACAATTCTCATATTTTAACAGACTGGTTCTCAATGATGTGCTTGTCAAAGACAAGAACAACGATACTCTATTATATGCAAAGAGGATCGTTGCCGGCATAAGACAATTTGATATTAAAAAGGGTATAGTGAAATTTGGCAGGGTCAATATAACAAAGCCTGTTATAGCACTGATTACCGATTCAACAGGAAGTTCAAACCTTAACTGGTACCTCGCGAAGATCTCGGGAAATTCCCATGATACTTCTACAAACAACAAGGCTCTCTTTTATATTTCAAGAATAAACATCTCTGACGGGCGGTTTGCCCTCATCGACAGAAAAGCCGGACCATCGGCTTCCAGGATAGATTTTGGGAAACTCAGGGTAGACAGCATATCCGGAGTTGTCGATGATTTTGCAGTGAGGAACGATTCAACGACCCTCAATATTACAGGGCTCTCCCTGCATGAAGCAAATGGATTCCGTGTTAAAAAAATGAGCAGCAAGCTCCTGCTCAATAAGTCAGATATCATATTTAACAAGACAAGCATAATATGCGACAGCAGTATAATAAATGCTGACCGTATAGCGCTACTGGCCGATTCGGCTGGTTCTTTCAACAAATTCCTTCAGGAGGTAAAATTAGATATTCAGCTTAATAAATCGCTGATATATGTCTCGGAAGTCAACTACTTTGCTCCATTAATCAAGGACCTTAACGAATCGGTCTGGCTTTCAGGGCATATATCAGGAACTGTATCCGAACTAAAAGGCAGGAACATCCATATGTCTTATAAAAATGAGACAACACTTGATTGCAGCTTCGACCTTTCGGGACTTCCGGATATTAAGAATACGTTTATTTTTCTCGAAATAAATGATTTCCGAAGTGTCTCAAGGGATATTGAACAGATCAATCTTCCGGGTAAGGGTCGGATCCTTGTACCCGAACCACTGCGTAAACTTGGAGTTGTATCCTTTTCAGGAACATTTACAGGATTCACGACCGACTTTGTTGCGTACGGAAAGATAAACACAAACAAAGGTCTTATATCAACGGATATATCGCTAAGGCCGGAGAAGGAGAAGAGATTCAGGATACAGGGACTTATGAAGGGAACCGACATAGCTATTGGCCAGATTACAGGAAACAGCGAATTACTCGGAGATATCACAATAGAGACAAACGTTGACGGCTATACTGATTCATTCAAGACTTTTGCAGTAAATCTTACAGGAAAGATCGACAGTGTAGATATAAATAACTACCGATACAGGAATGTGGGGCTCAAGGGATATTTTACTGACAAGGCATGGGACGGCGATATTAAGATTAACGACAGGAACATTAATATGGAGCTTCTCGGAATGTTCGATTTCAATAAGGCTCTCCCCGAGTTTGACTTCACAATGAACCTGCAAAAAGCCAGGCTCTTTAATCTGAATATAGTTAAGGAAGATACAACAGCCTCTGTTTCAATGCTACTTACCGCAAACTTCAAAGGAAATAATATCGATAATCTGGATGGTGAAATAAAGCTTCTCAATTCAAATTTCAGGAAATTCGGGACCAATCTTGAGATTTACGACTTCTCGCTTAAAACCTTCATTGAGAACAGCAAGCCTGCTATTGCTCTCAGAACCGATTTTCTTGACGCCAACCTGAACGGACGGTACAATTTTTCTGCTCTTGGTAATGTTGAAAAAAATGCACTTTCTGTACTGATCCCATCAAAATATGGAAAACAGAAACTGCCTGTTGTTAAAGGAGAAAATGATTTCACTTTCAATATAAAACTTAAGAAGACCGACGAGCTCAACAAATTCCTCCGTACCGGGATGGTCATAGCTGAAAATTCTTCGGTTAGTGGCAGGGTTCTTCCCGATAGTGCTGTTTCGGTTAAGGTCAGGTCAGCATCATTTGAGATTAAAAATAATATATTCACTGATCTTCAGGCAGATGCCAGGTTTTCTGATTCAACTTTAAAGGCAGAGATAAACTCGGATAATTTCAACCTGTCAGGTATCTCTGACCTAAAAGATCTTCATCTTGGGCTCGATGCCCGGCCCGATAATTACAGGCTTCTTCTTTTC
>JBBIIS010000210.1:2620-3514 GCA_037446375.1 Bacteroidota bacterium
AGATTAACAAAGGTCGATTCGAAGCCGTTGGAACATTCACCTCCGTCTCACCTGAAAATCACCGGTCAGGAATGAAGCTTGAGCTTTACCCGGGCGAGATTGATGTAAAAGAAGATATCTGGAAGATAAGTCCGTCGGAGATCCTGGTAGATTCAAGTTCAGTGAAGATAAGCAGGTTCAGCGTAAATAATGGTGCAAACTACTTCCTCATAGATGGAGCCGTATCAGAGAACAGGCAGGATACCCTTTACATGAAGTTCAACGGAATTAGCCTTAATCCCATTAATAGCCTTTATGAGAAAGGGCAGGCAGGCAATCCAGACATGCTTCATCTTTCAATCGGCGGAACGCTTAATGGACAGATAAGCCTTACAGACATTTACAGGAGCTTTATGTTTGAAAGCGATATAAAGCTTAAAAACTTCACACTTCTGAACAGCAATTACGGTGATATAAGAATAGAATCGGTCTGGAATAATGAGAAAAAGGTTGCTGAGATAAATGCAAGTAATAATCTCGACGGTGTGAGAATGTTCAATATTGAAGGTTTCTATGATCCCATAGGTTCAAATATGGACCTTACGGCAACAGAAACAAAGCTTCCTCTCGACGCACTTAATCCGCTCCTGAACTTTTTCGCTTCAGGCATTGGCGGAAAGGTAACAGGGAAGCTGAGGCTTAGCGGAGATCTTTCGAAGCCAATCCTCACAGGGTCGCTTTGGGCAGAGGATTGCACAATTAAGATAGATTACATTCAATCGAAGTACAGGTTTACCGATAGCATAAGATTTGATAAAACCGGCATAAAATTCAACAACATATCCCTGAAGGATGAGAAGGGAAACGCTGCAATTCTCAATGGTACTGTCTTCCATAATCACTTCAACGATTTTG
>JBBIIS010000211.1:0-220 GCA_037446375.1 Bacteroidota bacterium
ATCTTCTCTCCCAGTTGAAAAGGAGAAAAGCAGGATCTAACCCGGCACTGCTGTTTCCTATCTTACTATCGCAGGACTGTGCTAGTTTGAGGTTAAGGTAATCATCTCCGAAAAGCCTGAAGATACCGTCCACACCGTATGCCACATTTCCTGATCCGTTATTGCCTATTCTCGATGTCAGAATAGCCCCGATATAGGAGTTTGGATTTATGACCTGCCT
>JBBIIS010000211.1:230-3459 GCA_037446375.1 Bacteroidota bacterium
ACTCTGATTACCCCAAAGTTTTCCCCGGGGGTTTCGCTGTATTTTTCAGTCTGCATATCAATAAGGCCTACATCCCAGCCACCAATCCTTCCGGTAAGCCTGGCTCCCCCGTAAATTCTAATCGGAGTCTGATCGGAGATCCCGATATTCCTGCTGTAGAACAGGTTGTCAAAGTCCCCTCCAAGACTATAGCTGAACAGGCTCGACCGTTCCTGGAAAAACATTCTTTTTTCGGGGAAGAAAAGTGAGAACCTTGTAAGGTTAACCTGCTGATCGTCGGCCTCCACCTGAGCAAAATCGGTATTTGCCGTAAGGTCAAGCGTAAGATTGCTGTTTATATTGTACTTGACATCGAGTCCGGCATTTAAAACAGGTTTGTCCGTTTTTACATACTTCTTCTGATCAGTGTTGAGTGTATAATCCCTCGAAAAGCCGCCGAGCACGTATGGTGAAAAATATATCGGTTTTGCCGGCCTTGCACCTTCAATCTCGATCTTCATTGACTGGGAAGGTTTGTTCGCAGCCATAAAGCCATATTTTGGATCAATTGAAGGATATGTGTCAGTTTCGTTATGAGCGCTTATGTTCCTTACAATTGTCAGACCCATTGTGGCAATGTCATTTTCAGTCCTGAATTTTATGCTTGAGAACGGTATCCGCATCTCAACATACCAGCCTTTATCATCTCTGGAAGTTAAAACATCCCAGAATGTATTCCAGCTGAAATTCATGCTCTCATCCGGGCCGCCTGACCCTGCAGCACCATCCTTTGAGATTGCATAATCAGTCCTGAGACCCGATGGAGTTGTATAAAATGCAAGGCCGTTTTCATTATCATTGTATGAATCGAGCATTATTCCAAAGGCATCGATGTCGAAAACCATATCATCTCTTTTCTTTGTTACATCCAAGATCCTGGCAGCGTCATTCATATATAGCCTTGCACCTACCCACAGGTAGGTATCATCATAGCCGATCATGACCTCGGTTTTTTCAGAAGGCTCTTTTCCAAAGTTGGGTCTGTGTCCTGAGAGCGGAAACATTTCAACAGTTGACCATGCCCTCTCAAAAGGTTTCCCGTCGAATGTGACAGGTTCAGTAAGCCTCTTTATCTTAACCGGACCCTGGGCCCCTGCTGAAGTAAAGAAGCAAAAAGAAAAACCAGTTATAATTATTAAGCTTAAACTTATCCTTATCCTTATCCTTATCCCCTCTGGCATTAATCATCTTTTGCCCAAAGGTGTGAAAAAGAGGCGAAAGAAAAAACAGATTTGTATGAAGGGGCTTCTAACTACGACCAAGAGCCATAATGATCAGACGGAAAGGTAAATCGGAAGGATCAGCATTACTCAGTTAACAAAAACTTAACCAAAGTGAGACATTATCTTCATCATTAAGTTATATACCCGAAGTAAATTTGCCATGTTCCTTTTGGAGTACGTTAATATTTTAAAGTTTTACAAAATGGCAAATTCAAAAACTGCAATTACGGGTAAAGCAAAAAGCGTTTCAAAAGCTTCCAGGTCAAAAATATCGGAAGCAACAGATAACAAGATCGTTAAGCTGAATGAAGAGGATATCCGCCAGAAGGCCGAACAGATCTATTACGGTCGGGTCGACCGGGGAGAGCAGGGGACCGAGCTTAGCGACTGGCTGCAGGCAGAGGCAATGCTCAGAGATGCAGATTACTGATTTATCAATCAGTTTCAGACATTTCACTTCACCTCTGATAGTTTTTATCTGATTTAGAAAGAAGAATCATGAAACATACAATTCTTGGCGCCGGAGGTTCAATAGGAAATGCACTCGCGCATGAGTTATTGAAGAATGGTGAGGATGTCAGACTCGTCTCCCGGAGTGGCTTTGCTATGGCTGGAGCCGGATCGGTTAAAGCCGATCTGACTTCGTATCAGGAAACATTGAAGAGTGTTCAGAACTCGGATATAGTTTACCTGTGTGCCGGGTTGCCATACGACACAAGGATTTGGAGTGAACTATGGCCGGTAATAATGCAGAACTCCATTAATGCCTGTAAAAGTGCAACTGCAAAATTTGTCTTTTTCGATAATGTTTATATGTACGGAAAGGTGGAAGGGATTATGACCGAGAACACACCATATAACCCTTGCAGCAGGAAAGGAGAAGTGAGAGCCAGTGTTGCAATGCTTCTTGAGAATGAGATCAAAGAGAAAAATATTAATGCTATTATTGCCAGATCAGCAGATATTTATGGCCCGTATGCGACAAAAACAAGCCTGCCATATGTTTTGGCGATCAATAACTTAATCAATGGGAAAAGAGCCCGGTGGCTGGTCGATGATCACAAATTACATTCATTCAGTTACACGATTGATTGTGCAAAGGGAATGATTATGCTCTCCGGTTGTGCTGATTGCTATAACCAGACCTGGCATCTCCCTACATCCAATCCAATAGACGGGGAGACCTTTATTCATATAATTGCAAGTGATCTGGGTGTTGACCCAGATTATATACTTCTTAATAAATGGCTTATCAGAATGGCCGGTATTTTTGATAAAACAGCATCGGAAACATACGAGGTGCTGTATCAGAATGAGTTAAACTATAATTTTGATTCGACAAAGTTTAATGACTTCTTTAAATACAGTCCAAAGTCATATTATAACGGGATTCGCGAAACCATTGATTTCCTTATGCAGGAAACTGACAGGCTACCGGGTCTCAGTGCCACAGAACTTCTTTTCATCAAATGACTTCTTCGGATCCTTTCCAGAACAGAACGTTAATGGAATATTCAGCAAGCTATGCCTGAGGAGTTAGTAAATTACGTCACAAAATTCGGATATCAAGCGATCTTTGTTCTGGTTTTTCTCCAGGAAGTGGGAATGCCTAACCCGTTTCCCAATGAGCTTCTGCTTATTTTCTCGGGCTATCTCTCATTCAAGGGACTTCTATTTCTTCCTTATATAATTCTTACTGCAGTTACCGCTGATTTCATTGGTACCGGCATCCTGTTTTTTCTTTTTTTAACAACAGGAACATTTTTAATCAGGAAAAAGCCTAAATGGATTCCATTGTCAGACAAAATGATAGCCAGGCTTTCGTCCAGGATATCCAGGGGGGGGAAATTAAGTATATTTATATTCCGTCTTACGCCTTTCACAAGGGGATATACTTCTGTTATTACCGGGCTTCTGCAGGTCAGTCCAAAGACTTTTTTACCAATAGCCTTTATATCAGCAGCGAC
>JBBIIS010000212.1:0-2124 GCA_037446375.1 Bacteroidota bacterium
CATAGTATTCATTTTAAGCCTGTTTAAAATAGATCCCTCTCAACTGCCTGACAGCCCTGTGCACAGCCACTTTAATTGCCGGAACGCTCAATGAGGTGATGGCGGATATCTCGGCATATTTTAAGCCCTGGTAGCGGCTAAGTACTAAAATCTCCCTTTGCTGCTGATCGAGCAATTGAAAAGATCTCTCAAGTCTCTGATAATCCTCTTCACAAAAGATATCGCCTTCATGATCAGGATTATCGGGACAGGCACCTGTACTAAGGAAGAGTTCCCTCGATCTCTTTTCAGCGTTATATGCATCAGTGAAAAGATTCCTGGCCATCCTGTAAATCCACGATTTAAATGTATATCCCGTATTATAAGATTCCCTGTATTTAATTATCCTGTAAAACAGATTCTGGGTAAGGTCGTGGCTTGCTTCCCGGTCGGAAGTCATTTTAACAAAGAAATTGTACATCCTAACATTATATCTTTCGAATAAGACGGACATCTGTTCAAGATTTCCATCTTTTACACGCTGCATTATTATTTCGTCCTGAATTTCTGACACCGCTTTTTATTTTCTCCTGATATGAATACCGGTAAAGTTAATAATGGTTACAACGTAATATGAAAATACACATTATTATTCTCATAACCTATTGACTTTAATTGGCTTGATTGTTACCTTTGTTTATAGCTTTGGAAAAAATCAAAATTTATCGATTATGAAAACACTGAACTGGGTCGCGTGGATATCATTCGGAGCCGGATGTCTTGTTATTCTTCTGGCAGGAATTTCATTGCTGCTTGGGAAAAGTCTGTTTGGATTCACCCATATAGTCAACTACTTCAATGCTGCCAACAGCTTCTTCCTGATCACGATCGCTCTTTTTATCTTTGTTTACCGGTGCAAGTGCACCAAGGATTAGACTGAATTTTTAGATTGTTTTTTCGGCTATTTCTGATGGGGCTGTATCAATAGTCCTTTGTGTTACTCTGTGCATAAATAGCCTCTCCTAAATCACACTCCCCGGGGAGGGAGGGACTTCCAGGTCTACCATGAGTGTGGAATTTAAGGGGGAGTAAGATAACACAGGGAATGAAAAGAGCAACACAGAGAAAAAAACTGTACTTTCAGGCAGTTAATACAACTTCATTGCAATTCCAGTAAATATATATCTTATTCGGATGGATGCTGAAATAACAATCATTGGCGCCGGGGTTGCCGGACTTGCAATAGCTGAAAAGGTAAGTGAAGTATTTACTGATGTTTTTGTAATTGAAAAGCACCTGAGCTTCGGACAGGAGACAAGCAGCCGAAACAGTGAGGTAATTCATGCCGGAATATACTATCCGCAGGGAAGCCTTAAATCCAGGTTATGCCTCAGGGGAAAGGCCCTGATCTACGATTTCTGCAAGAAGTATGATGTACCTCATAACAGATGCGGCAAAATAATTGTCGCTACATCCCCTGAGGAGATCCCGGTACTTGAAGAGATAATACTCACAGCACGCAGGAACGATGTAAATGATCTGTATATGATCGGCAGGGAAGAGATAGAAGAGATCGAGCCCTCAGTTTTTGCACTTAAGGCAATTATGTCTCCTTCGACGGGGATAATAGATTCCCACTCTTACATGAAACAGCTGGAGACGAATGTAATAAACAACGGAGGCAAGATAGTTTATGGCAGCGAGGTAAAAGGGATCCGTCAGACAGATGGAGGATATGAGATAACGCTGAATGAGGCAGATGGCAACTTATATTCATTTTCAACATCGAAAGTGATCAACTCCGGTGGTCTTACATCCGACAAGATCTCGGAGATGGCAGGGATAAAAGATGAAAGACTTACCATCACATTCTGCAAGGGTGAATATTTCCGACTGAAGCCGCCGAAAAACAGGCTCATTAAGAGGCTTGTTTACCCGGTGCCTCATCAAAACCTTGAGGGGATAGGCATTCATGTCACGATAGATATGGGCGGAGGAGTTAAACTGGGGCCTGATGTGACCTGGCTTAAGTCAAATATTTATGATTTCACTGTTGATGCCTCGAAAAAGGATGCCTTTTATTCATCGGCAAGAAAATTTCTTCCTTTTCTCGAACCTGATGATATCTATCCTGAAATGGCAGGG
>JBBIIS010000212.1:2134-3455 GCA_037446375.1 Bacteroidota bacterium
CGTCCGAAAATTCAGAAACAGGGGGGACCCGTAAGTGACTTCTATATAGCTGAAGAGTCGGGTAAGGGTCTCCCTGGATTTATAAACCTGATAGGGATTGAATCACCCGGACTTACCTCATCGCTTGCAATAGGGGAATATGTACTGGAGCTTCTGGGAAAGAAATTGGCCTGACTGGGTCTCTTCACAAATAGAGTGACAGTTTATTACTACGGATTATCTTATAATATAAATACCCCCTTCCCGGCCTTTATCTGACCAGTTCTTACGATTTTGATCTTATAAGCTTCTGCAGTTCTGCAAGCTCATCCCTGTAGCGGGCCGCTTCAATAAAATTTAGTTCAGAAGCTGCCTTTTCCATAGCCTTCCTGGTCTTCTCAGCTGCCTTTTCAAGAGCTTCCCTGTTCATGTATTTTATGACAGGGTCTGCTGCGATATCAGGCTTATCAGGTTCGATATAGGGATTTATTTTGACCCCATGCCTGCCGAATCCGCGAAGCGTCGATCCGCTTCTCCTAACTATCTGGGCAGGAGTTATACCCATTTCAATATTATAGTTGAGCTGCTTCTCTCTTCTCCGGTTTGTTTCATCAATAGTCTGCTGCATGCTGCCTGTAACCCTGTCGGCATACATTATCACAAGTCCGTTAAGGTTCCTTGCGGCCCTTCCGGCTGTCTGGGTAAGTGACCTTGACGATCTGAGAAATCCCTCCTTGTCAGCATCGAGTATTGCCACAAGCGAGACTTCAGGAAGGTCAAGTCCTTCGCGCAGAAGATTCACACCGATAAGAACATCAAACTGGCCTTCGCGCAGGCCTTCCATTATCTCGACACGCTCGAGCGTGTCAATATCAGAATGGATGTACCTGCATCTGATATTGAATTTTGTCAGATATGTTGTAAGCTCTTCAGCCATTCGCTTTGTAAGAGTTGTAACGAGTGTTCTCTCCTTCAGGGCAGTTCTTTTTCTTATCTCCCCCATAAGATCATCGACCTGGTTCAGGCTTGGCCTTACCTCTATAGGCGGATCGAGAAGACCAGTTGGCCTTATTACCTGGTCGACAAAAACACCTTCGCTCTTTTCCAGTTCATAATCTGCCGGTGTCGCACTCACAAAGATAACCTGCCCGGTAAGTGATTCGAATTCCTCGACCCTAAGCGGCCTGTTATCGAGAGCCGAGGGAAGCCTGAATCCAAATTCAACCAGGGTTTGCTTGCGCGAATGGTCTCCGCCGAACATGGCCCTTATCTGCGGCATGCTTACATGGCTCTCATCAATTACGGTAATAAAGTTATCAGGAAAATAATCTATAAGGCAGAA
>JBBIIS010000213.1:0-3442 GCA_037446375.1 Bacteroidota bacterium
TGCACCCCAAATGAAACAGGAAATAGAAGAAATCAGGAATATTGCTGTAATTGCACACGTTGACCACGGCAAAACAACGCTGGTCGACAGGATCTTATACCAGGTCAAGCTCTTTCGCGAAAACCAGGTAATGGGTGACCTTATACTCGACAGCAACGACCTTGAGAGGGAAAGAGGAATAACAATTCTTTCAAAGAATGTATCTGTACGATACAAGAATGTCAAGATAAACATTATTGATACCCCTGGCCACTCCGATTTCGGAGGAGAGGTTGAAAGGGTTCTCAATATGGCTGAAGGGGTTCTGCTCATTGTAGATGCCTTTGAAGGGCCAATGCCGCAGACACGCTTCGTGCTTCAGAAGGCTCTTGAGCTTGGGCTGAAGCCAATTGTAGTTATTAATAAAGTTGATAAGCCAAACTGTAACCCGGATGATGCTCACGAAAAGGTCTTTGACCTCATGTATAACCTTAAGGCTACAGAGGACCAGCTCGATTTTCCAACAGTTTACGGCTCATCAAAGCAAGGCTGGATGGGTCCAGATTGGGCCACCCCCACAACTGATGTAAGCTACCTTCTTGATACAATAATCGAATTCATTCCCCCTGCCCCATTTGTGGAAGGCACTCTCCAGATGAGAATATCGTCACTCGATTACTCATCCTATATGGGAAGGATCGCCGTAGGAAAGATAAGCAGGGGAACTCTTCTTCCAGGAAGCCAGGTCTCTCTTATAAAGCGAGATGGAAGAATAACGAAAAATACTGTCAAGGAGATATATCTTTTTGAAGGGCTCGGCAAAGAGAAGACAAAGAAACCTGTAAGGTCTGGTGAGATATGTGCAGTGTTCGGAATGGAGGAATTCGAGATCGGCGACACAATTGCCGATGCGCTGGCTCCGGAAGGACTTGCTTATATGGCTGTTGATGAACCCACAATGAGTATGGTATTTACATCCAACAATTCTCCTTTCTTCGGAAAGGAAGGAACTCTTGTCACATCACGCCAGCTCAGGGACAGACTTTTCAGAGAGACAGAAAAGAACCTTGCCCTCAGGGTTGAGGAGACCAATACTTCAGAGTCTTTTATGGTTTTCGGACGTGGTATTCTTCACTTGTCAATTCTTATCGAAACTATGAGAAGGGAAGGCTTTGAACTGCAGGTCGGTCAGCCTAAGGTTATGATCAGAGAAGTTGCCGGAGTTAAGCACGAGCCGATCGAGGTGCTCACAGTTCATGTGCCGGACAACTTTGCCGGGAAAGTAATTGAGCAGGTAACCCAGAGAAAGGGAGAGATTGTTAATATAGAGATCAAGGGCGATCGTGCCCATCTCGATTTCAAGATACCTGCACGGGGGATTATAGGTCTCAGGAACCAGATCCTGACCGTTACTGAGGGTGAAGCTATTATGGCCCACCGCTTTGAAGGTTATGAACCATGGAAGGGTGAGATGGCAGTAAAAAGAAACGGCTCTCTTATTGCCATGGAGACAGGAACCGCCGCCGCCTACGGAATTGATAAGCTTCAGGACAGGGGTAAATTCTTTATTTTCCCCGGAGAAGAGGTTTATATGGGACAGGTTATAGGCGAGAACAACCGGCTTGATGATATAACCGTTAATGTCACAAAAACCAAGAAGCTTACAAATATGAGGGCTTCGGGTTCAGATGATAAAATATTACTGGCTCCTCCAGTCCGCTTTTCCCTGGAGGAAGCAATGGAGTATATTGCTTCGGACGAGTTCATTGAGATCACTCCAAAATCTATGCGTCTGCGCAAGATAATGCTTGATGAGACTGACCGCAAGAGGGCAAAAAACAAGGAAGCAAGCTGAAAATTATCAGCCTGCTTATCCTTGCCTTTGATTTATAATGCTATTTCCTGATCTCTGAAATAATCCTGACAGGACCCAGCAGCCCTGATGTCAGCAATGGTGAGTTTGCCCTGTAGAAAGGCATAGTTGTATAGGTGATCTTCCTTGTAACCCCAGGCTGTGCATCACCGATAAGACGGTTCACCCAAAGATTTGTGACTTTAATTTCGAGGGTGTTCTTCCCTTTTATCAAAATACCAGTGACATCGACCCTGAACGGACTCTTCCAGACAATGCCCAGCGATTTGCCATTTACAATAACCTCGGCAAGATTCTTTACCTCACCAAGATCTATCCAAATCTGTGCATCCCTCGTAAACCATTCATCAGGAGCTTCTATTGTCTTGAGATAAGTACCTGTTCCTGAAAAATATCTGATGCTATCGTTTTTATTATCGCTCCAGGAAGAAAGTCCGTTCAGTCTGACAGAAGCAGGCGCACCCCTGCCTTTCTGGAAATTCACGACCCATTCGCCGTCAATTATACCAAGCTGTTTATCAGCAATAGCCGGAACTGTCAGGAATGGTTTCTGTGCGTTTCCACTGAAAACAACAAAGAAGGCATCATTGGGCTGAAGATGCAGCGGAATCTTGGTGACTTTATCGGCGATACTGTAAGATGCTTTTTCTGTCTTTCCTGTTTCCGGATGCCATATCTCCGGCACTTTGCCTTCTATCCTGAAGGTCGCCTCAATATCTTCCACCCTGTTATTTCTGTTGTTTACCCAATAGATGTCTGTTCTGTCAATCTTCCTGTGAACGAACAGAATGCGGCTGTCGGCCATCGGGCCCTTGTATTCAAAATCAGGCTTAAGCTTTAATAATCCTAAAATGTCTGAAAGAGGCTGTCCGGAATAGATTTTCCCCTTCCCTGCTTTCACCTCCTTTTTATCATCAGGCCACAACTCATTCACGATAGTCGAGAATTCTGCCATGTCGTCTTTTAAGCTTGGTGTTCCGACAGGTTTTGGACCGGATACAGTAGCCCCTTCATTCACAAGGCTCCTGATCTTTTTAAGGACAGGCAGCGACATATAAACACTGTTTGAGTCAAGAGCAAGGAGCCTGTAGCTCATTCCATCCGGAGCAGTTATCATCCCGTCTTTTACAGAAAGAAGATTAATAAGTGCATCTGCGTTAACGAAATCATAGCTGAATCCAGCCGGGATATCCGGAAGCTTTGAACCAAACAGCGCTGTAATGTTGTTATCCTCTCCATAGAAATAGGCAATATCGGCAACAAACATTCCCTGCTGAAGCATATAACTGCTTCTGGCGAGATATGTAATCCATGGAGCTGCCTCCTCGGCCCATGTTTCGTGCCTCGTGAACCACTGACCGAACGGGCCCAATCCGAGACCCGGTATCTTATCATCAACAGGCTGGTGTACGGAAGTATGAATTACAAACCTGTTGAGTCCGCTTGCCAGTTCCATATCGGCTGTTGGTTTGAGCAATTCAGGGGACCAGGCCCATGCGGTACCAATTGCGGTCATAGATTCGGCTGCTACAAGATTCTGTCCATAGAGATGAGCCACCGAAGCGGATTCTCTCACGTCAGCCTTATAGG
>JBBIIS010000214.1:0-3428 GCA_037446375.1 Bacteroidota bacterium
CAGAATAATATCACCGCTTTCATACAGCGGCAATAAAGATTACATTGATTCAGTTTCAGTATTGGGAAAAGAGCTATTCGGAGATAAATTTGAACCTCTGATGTCAATGCTTGGCACGGACGAGTATCTGGACCTGCTCTCACGCATCGACATCGCAATTATGAATCATGAAAGGCAGCAGGGCCTTGGAAATATTCTGCCGCTGCTCTGGTTCGGGAAGAAGGTTTATCTCAAAAAAGAAACAACGACTTGGTCATTCCTGAAAGAGCTTGGATGCGTTATCTTTGATGCCGGATCAATCGGGAAAGGCAATGAAACATTTCTGGAGATAAACAGGGAGGAGCTCCTGAAGAACAGGGAGATCATTTCGACCCTGCTTTCGGAGGAGAGATATATATCGCTCTGGAAACTGATACTGGCTTAAAAAACAAAACGATGATAAACGTAACTAAGACATACCTGCCCGACAGGGAAAAATACAAGAGCTATATCGACCGGATATTTGATTCCGGATGGCTCACCAACAACGGGCAACTTGTCAGGGAGCTCGAAAAGAGACTTTCAGAATATCTTCAGGTTGAGAATCTTATGCTCCTAGCCAACGGTACGATAGCTCTCCAGATCGCATACAAGGCACTTGGAATAAAAGGAGATGCAATAACTACCCCATTCAGCTTCGTCGCCACTACGAGCAGCCTGGTTTGGGAAGGTATAAATCCGGTTTTTTGTGATATTGACGATACACTTAACATAAATCCGCGATCGATATCGGAAAAAATAAATAATAAAACAAAGGCAATTATCCCGGTCCATGTTTTCGGAAATGCATGCCTGGCCGATGAAATAGAGGAGATCGCACGAAAGAATAAACTGAAGCTTGTGTTCGACGCTGCGCATGCCTTCGGGATAAAATATAAAGGGAAAAGTATACTTGGTTACGGGGATGCATCTGTTCTGAGCTTTCATAGTACAAAGATCTTTCACACTATTGAAGGTGGAGCAATAGTATTCAAAAAGCGTGAAGATCTTGAAAGGGCGAGGCTGATGATAAACTTCGGAATTGCGGGCTACGATATTGTGAGCGAACAGGGCATCAACGGGAAGATGAACGAGTTCCAGGCTGCAATGGGCCTGTGTGTCCTTGACGACATATCAATACTTGTTGAAAGGAGAAAGGCCGTCTGTCTGAATTATTCAAAAGCTTTCTCAAATCTCGCAGGAATAACTCTTCAGAGACTGAACCGGGATGCCGACCAGAACTGGGCATATTTCCCTGTTATCTTCAAAACGAATAAAATCAGGGAAAAGGCATTCAGCAGGCTTATGACTTCTGATATTTTTGCCAGAAGGTATTTTTCTCCTTCCCTTGAAACTCTTCCATATATCACAAAAAGGGAAAGCATGCCTGTCTCCGACAGGATAACAGATACAATACTCTGTCTTCCTGTCTACGAAAGCCTTGCAGGTGAGGATCAAAAGAGGATTATCGACATAGTTCTTTCGGCGGTTCATGATGATTGAATTATTCAGACTATTTTTGATGCAATTAACCTAAGATGCTTTCAAGACTTAAATCGACTGCTAAGAACTCGTTCATATACGGTATAGGAAACCTGTCGACAAAGCTTATCGGCCTTATCCTTCTTCCTCTCTACACTCATATTCTGCCTGTCGGAGAATTCGGCATGCTGGCAATGCTTGAATCGACATCGCAGGTTCTCATTACAATTTTCGGACTAAGTCTCTATAATGCATTCCTTCGCTGGTACTGGGAAAAGGAGTATGAGCAAAAAAGAAATTCGATGTTCTTTACTGTTCTTGTATTTCTCACTTTTGTTTCGGCATTGATGGTAATATCTCTTACCGGGGCATCAAAAATTCTTGCATCTTCACTTCTCGAGAGCAGTAACTATTACAGGCTTATCCGCCTAATGGCGCTCACTGCCGGCTTTGAGATACTCGGGGTGATGCCTCTTACACTGATGAGGGTTCAGGAACGTCCGCTGCTCTTCATCACCTCAAATATCCTGAAATTTATTGTCAACCTGTCACTTACTGTCTTCTTCATAGTTGTGCTTAAGCACAGGATAGAGGGTATATATGAAGCTCAGGTAATAGGTAATATTGTCTTCTTTCTTTTCCTTTCGAAATATATCTTTAAGCATACCGAACCGAGGTTTGACCGAAAGGTGCTCAGGGAGATGCTCTCCTTCTCAATGCCACTTGTACTTTCTTCAATTGCGGGGATCTTCCTGACCTTCACTGACCGCTTCACACTGAAATTCATAAACGGGCTTGAACAGCTTGGCAACTATCAGTACGGCTTCAAGATAGCAAACGCGATAAAGGTGATTGTCCTTAACTCTGTCAGCTTTGCGCTGGCTCCTGTGATATACAAGATTATCGATGAGAAGGGAAGCAAGCGGTTTTATACAAAGATACTCACCTATATGGGCTTCGGAGTAATGATAATCGTAATGGTTATCTCATTCTTCAGCAAGGAGATATCGATGATTCTTGCAAACAAGAAAGAGTACTGGAGCGCTTTTTCCCTTATACCAGTACTTGCAATGGGGCTCTTCTTCGGTTCGCTTAAGGACATTGTTTTCACGGGACTTAACATAAGTAAAAAGACAAAAGTCTCTGCAGCTATAATAGTAGCTGTATCAGTTATAAATATTATTCTCAATGTAATCTTTATATATTTCTTCCATTCAATGGGGGCTGCCGTTGCGACATCATTGTCGCAGCTTCTCTACTTTATTCTGGTCTGGAAATATTCGCAGAGGTATTTCTTTGTTCCCTACGAATGGAAAAAGATCATTAAGATCTTCATTACAGGATCCTTGCTCACAGCCGCGGCGATGTACTCAAACAGATTTTCAATTATACCTGCAGTTGCAATCAAGATTGTGCTTCTGGGATTGTTCCCGCTTGTACTGTACTGGTGGAACTTTTTTGAAGAGATCGAACTAGACCGTCTTCATGGCTTGTTTATCAAATGGAGAAATCCTGCCAGATGGATCAGTAATATAAAGGGAAAGGGAACGCCGGCAGATTCAGAACCGGAGCACGGCGCCACCCCATGAATATCCAACACCGAATCCGGCGATAAGAATATTGCCTGAGCCATTTATCTTCCCCGATTCCATGGCGGCTTTCAGGGCAATCGGAATTGTTGAGGATACTGTATTTCCAACCCTTTCCATATAATAGAAAAATCTGTCGGGCTCTATCTTCAGCTTCTTCCTCAGGAACTCGAGCATATACCTGTTTGCCTGGTGGAAAACGAAAAGGCTGATATCCTCCATCTTCATTCCGTTTGCAGCAAGTGTCCTCTCTATCAGAAGAGGTACTGTCTCGAGCGTAAAGTTGAATATCTCTGACCCGTTCATATAAAGGTTATCCGATGATAAAGGGTTCCCATC
>JBBIIS010000215.1:0-3410 GCA_037446375.1 Bacteroidota bacterium
GCTTTCAGATAACCTCTCTGAAAAGAGAAATAAGGTTGTCCCGGAAGTTGAGGAGAAAATTACGCTAATACTCAAACAGCTTGGGATGCCGAATGCCAGATTCAGGGTTGAATTATCAAGGCTCCGGGAATTCTCTTCATCAGGTATGGACAAGGCAGATCTTCTTTTTTCAGCGAACAAGCAGGTTGCCCCTGAAAATATCTCCAAAGTTGCATCGGGAGGAGAGTTGTCAAGAGTTATGCTGAGTCTAAAATCGCTTCTCAGCAGGAATAATAATCTTCCTACAATAATTTTCGATGAGATAGATTCCGGGGTTTCAGGAGAGGTTGCTGACAAGGTTGGTCAGATACTTTCAGAGATGGGTAAGTATATGCAGGTCATTAACATAACACATCTTCCACAGGTAGCAGCAAAGGGGCGTGAGCATTATCATGTTTATAAAGATGATACAATACACTCAACAATTACACGCATTAAGTTGTTATCACAGGAGGAAAGGATACTTGAGATAGCAAGATTGCTGAGCGGAAGTGAGGTCACGGAAACGTCAAGAAAGAATGCACGCGAACTTCTGCAGGCCTCCGCAGGATGACCATATTGCAGGTAATCATTTTCCAAACCATTAATCTAACTAAAAATGAATGAAGGTTTGTTAAAAGGAAAGAAAGGGATCATTTTTGGCGCACTGAACGACAAATCAATTGCCTGGGAGGTTGCGCTTAAGGCTCATGAAAATGGTGCGAAGCTTGTTCTCACAAACTCCCCGGTGGCCCTACGGATGGGTCAGCTTAATGAACTTGCCAGGACAACGGGAAGTCAGGTAATTCCTGCTGATGCCACAAAAATGGAGGATATTGAAAACCTTCTGGCTGAAAGTATGAAGATTTTTGGCGGAAAATTTGATTTTATTCTGCACTCGATCGGTATGTCACCTAATGTCAGAAAAGGGATACCATACGAACAGACAAATTATGAGAACATGCTCAAGACATTTGATATATCCGCTCTTAGCTTTCACAGGGTTCTTCAGACTGCTTACCAGCTCGACGCAATTAAGGAGTGGGGTTCAGTTGTTGCACTTTCATATGTTGCCGCCCAGAGAACACTTTTCGGCTATAACGACATGGGGGATGCAAAGGCACTTCTTGAATCAATAGCCAGGTCTTTTGGCTATATTTACGGCAGGGAAAGAAGGGTGAGGGTAAATACGATTTCGCAATCACCTACACTCACGACTGCTGGTAGCGGCATCTATGGATTCGATTCACTTCATGATTTTTCTGAAAGGATGTCGCCACTGGGTAATGCGACTGCTGCTGAATGTGCTGATTATTGCGTAGTACTTTTCTCAGATCTTACAAGGAAGGTTACTATGCAGAACCTGTTTCACGACGGTGGGTTCTCAAGCATGGGTATGAGTCTCAGGGCAATTGAACAATATCAGAAAAGCTTCGAAGAATGCCCCTGATCTTTACTTAAGTTATAAGAATATAGTAAGCTAAGCCCTGGCAAAGGGGCTTCATCCCGGATATAGCAGGGTCTTTAGATTTATTTAAGGATATGGGGAATCTGTCGGGGGATTGAATTTGGGTGAATTATTAAGGGGAATAGCAAGTTTTCTATTTCACTGTCCATCAGTAGAACTTAAGCTGCTCACCTGGATTAAAGAATTTCTACAGCGAAAATGCGATTCGAAAACTGGCAGGAAAACATGCGAAGTAAAATCTTATCAGATGATAGAACCAGGCCGGAGGTTGACAGATCTCCGATCCGGCTCTTAATAACCATTCTGCTTTCGATCGTTCTCAGCGACATACTGGTCGGTATTATAATAAAGTCGCTCCCGACAGTGTCAAAGGTATTTGAATTGTTCCTTGATTCAACTCTTCTTTTGATAATTCTGTTGCCTATTCTATATTTCTATGAGTTTCGGCCGATGACAAAATATATCGATGACCGTATTAAAGCGGAAGAGACTCTGAGCTCAAGCGAAGAGAGATTCAGATCTCTTACAAGATCTGCCATTGATGCAATAGTAACCGCTAATGATAAGGGAGTAATTACAGGATGGAATTTTGGCGGTGAAAGAACATTCGGATATTCCGAATCTGAGATATTGGGAAAGGAACTTACCCTGATTATGCCACATGATTTTATTGAGATGCATAATGATGGTATGAAACGTATCAGTTCGGGAGGGGAGAAGCATGTAGTCGGCAAGACGGTAGAGCTGAAAGGAATGCGTAAAAATGGGGAATCATTCCCCATTGAGCTGTCATTATCTGAATGGGAAACATCTGATGGTAAGTATTTTACCGGCATTATACGTGATATCACAAACCGTAAAAGAAGGGATCTGGAGAATGAGGTTATTTATGAGATCACCCAGGGTGCCACTCTGACATCAAATCTTGATGATTTATATAAACTTATCCATAATTCACTCCGGAAGGTAGTGTATGCTGAAAATCTTTTTGTCTCACTCTATGATGAGGAAAATCGCCTTTTCACCTTTCCCTATTTTGCTGACAAATTTGATACTACAGCTCATCCGGTTACTAAAAGGAAAAGCGTTACTCAATATGTATTCCGGACAGGCCGGCCTTTGCTTATGAATCCGGATATTTTCAGACAGCTTCAGGATCAAAATGAAGTGGAACTTGTTGGCACGCCCTCCCCTTCATGGATAGGATTGCCCTTAAGATCTCCCTCAAGAATAATCGGAGTTCTAGTTTTGCAGCATTATGAAAAGGCAAATGTATATTCCGAGACTGATGTTAAATTTCTCCTTTCAGCTGCCAGCCAGATCGCTTTCGGTATTGAACGTAAACAAGCTGATGAAGCAATACTGGTCAGAAACCTACTGCTTGAGAAGATAAATTCAGAAAAGGACAAATTTTTTTCAATCATCGCCCACGACCTGAGGGGTCCATTAAGTGCCTTTGTTTCACTTACCCAGGTACTTACAGAGGATATTAAAGGAATGACACTTGAAGAGATAAGGGATATCACAAGTGGAATGAAAAATGATGCCTCGGATATTTATTCTCTCCTAGAAAACCTTCTGGAATGGTCGAGCCTCAAGCGTGGAGTGATGGAGTTCAATCCTGAACGGCTTATCTTACAAAAAACGATAAGCAAAGGTATCGGGCCTGTAAGAGCATCGGCCAGGAAGAAAGAGGTTTCCATTGATATTTCTCTTACTGGTGATCCAGAGGTAATGGCTGACAGGCATATGGTGGAAACAGTTATAAGAAACCTTGTCTCAAACGCTGTGAAATTTACACATTCCGGAGGAACGGTGAATATTTCCGGTTTCCCGGCTACGGATAATTGTTATGAATTACTGATAAAGGATAATGGAATAGGAATTAGTAAGGATATGATAAGCAAATTGTTTTTAATCAATG
>JBBIIS010000216.1:0-3400 GCA_037446375.1 Bacteroidota bacterium
AGTAATCCTCAGCTTACCGCCTGAGAGAAGCTTAAGGTCGCCAAAAATAACTTCGTCGGCAACCTGACCCCTGTTCCAGGTTATATACGATTTTTTCATCTGGTTGACAATGAGAGATGTAAGATATTCCTTCTCTTCGCCCTCCTCTTTCTTCATTACTTCATCGATAAGAAGCTCGACTATGCGCCCATAGTGGAGAAACCTGATATTGCCCTGGCTGTAGGGTATTTCATTTGGCTTTTCAAAAAATTTCGATTTTTCAGGAGTCGGATAAGGAGATTCAATATCAAGCTCAAAATCAGCGATCAGCGCAAGATGATCCCATAGCTTATGCCTGAAATCGCCCTGATCGCGAAGGTGAGGATTGAGGTTTCCCATAATAGAAATGACAGTCCGTGCAGCATGATTCCTCTCCACCGGGTCCTTGAGGGTCTTTATATGATCGACCATCTTCTGGACATTCCTTCCGTACTCCGGCAATGCCATTCTCTTTCGTTGTGTATTGTAATCGTAGGACATCCGTGTTTAATTAGATACTGCAAATCTAATAATTAAATGGCATAAACGAAAATAATGATACCAAAGGCAATACAATTTCTCCTACTTTTCAAAGGAAGGAGCAACTTTATTTATTGTTATATTTGACTTGTTATCTCTGAGTTATTTCCTCTTTACAAACATAATATGAAAGCCTTTATAACAATAGTTCTGCTTGTAGTTTCAGGATTTGATCTTCTGGCTTTTGGAAAAACAATTCCTGACCCTTCAGTCGATGTATTGCATTATGAGTTCAACATTAAGATCAATGATTCAACCGACATTATTGAGGGAGTGACAGTGATAAGAGTGAAATTCAATACAAAGACGGAAAATATAGGTTTTGACCTTAAGAATATAGATCAGAGCGGGAAGGGGATGAATGTAAGTTCTGTTTCCCTGCTCGGGAAAGAAATAAGGTTTGAACACTCCGGGGACAGGCTGAATGTCACTCTTCCTGGACCTGCCGTGGAAGGTTCTGAAGCTGAAATAAAAGTCAGCTATTCAGGTATACCACGCGACGGACTTATTATATCGAAGAATAAATTCGGCGAACGCACCTTTTTTGCCGACCACTGGCCCGACAGGGCTTCAAATTATCTTCCTGTTGTCGATCATCCGGCTGACAAGGCGACGGTTGATTTCATAATTACGGCACCTTCCCATTATAAGGTTGTTGCCAGCGGTTATCTTGTTGAGGAGAGTCAGCTTAATGATAGATACACTCTTACACACTGGAAGGAAGATATTCCGCTTCCGGTTAAAGTAATGGCATTTGCAGCCGCACCTTTCGCTGTTGAACTTTCAGGCATCGTGAATAGCATACCGGTCTGGACCTGGGTATTTCGGGAAAACCGGAAAGAAGGCTTCAATGATTATGCAATTGCCGTCGAACCAATGCAGTATTACAGTAAACTGATCGGTACATATTCATATGAAAAGCTGGCGAATGTCCAGTCAAAAACAATCTTCGGCGGGCTTGAGAATGCAGGTTGTATCTTTTACGCTGAAAATTCAGTAACCGGAAAGGGTAAGGCAGAGGGTCTGATAGCGCACGAGGTAGCCCATCAGTGGTTTGGCAATTCCGTTACCGAAAAGGACTGGCATCATATCTGGCTGAGCGAGGGATTTGCAACATACCTCACTAATGTTTACATGGAGATGAAATACGGTGAGGAGAAGTTCAGGCAGAACATGACGAATGACAGGAACAGGGTTCTCAGATCCTATTCAGGGTTACAAGGTGCTGTTATAGATACAACAATAACTGACCTGATGAAGTTGCTTAGCGTAAATACTTATCAGAAAGGTGGCTGGGTGCTGCATATGCTCAGAAATGAAATAGGAGATGAACTATTCTGGAAAGGGATGAGGCTGTATTATGAAAGGTTCAGAAACGGGAATGCCCTTACTTCAGATTTCGAAAAAGTGATGGAGGAAGTAAGCCATAAAGATCTTAACCGGTTTTTCAATCAGTGGCTCTATATTCCCGGAGAACCTGATCTGAAAATAAGCACCTCTCCGGGACAAAAGAAGGGAACCGTAATTATCAAGGTAGAGCAGATACAGAAGTACATCTATACTTTCAGAATTGAACTGCAGCTTGAAGATTCAAAGGGGAAAAAGATAGTTACAATACCTGTTAATGGTAAAGATGCGGCGCTTGATGTTGAAGAGGAGGCTGATGTGAAGATAACTCCCGATCCCGGTATAAAACTATTATTCAGGCAGGTAGAGAAGTAAATGCGGCTTTTTATAATCCCAGGAACTGGATAGCAATACCCGACATAAGAATTATTGAGCCTGCAATCACATTATTGTACTTTTCCAGCCACTTAAGATTTAATTTGTTCAATCCAAGCTTGAATGCCATTACTATTGTCAGCATTGATGCTATGGTAACGGCCCCAAAAAGGAGCGATACAATAACAACCCCATGAATATTATTTTTTGAAGCAGGATACATTACAAGCGGGATAAGCGGTTCGCATGGCCCGAAAATAAAGATCAGAAAAAGTATCCAGGGAGTGGTTGAAACCTGGTCTGTTTCATGGACATGCGAATGCTGGTCCATATGGTCGTGTTCATGTTCGTGCATTTCGCCGCCGAAATGAAAATGGCGGTGTGAGTGACGGTGCTTTTTATACAGGTTTCTTAAACTGATAATAGTATATACTAGGCCGAATGCTATGAATAGCCATCCTGCAATATTGCCCCTGAAGGATTCAACTTTCACTAGGTGGTTTATTGAAATACCAACAGCAATTCCGACAAATCCAAGAATTACCGAGCTTCCAACATGACCCACACCACAAAAAAATGTAATTATCATCGTTTTCCTTACACTCCATTTTTTTGCCTGGCTTAGAACAATGAAGGGGAGGTAATGATCCGGACCAAGGACCGTATGGAGAAATCCTACAGATAAAGCCGTCGCAGATAAAAGTAATATCGAATTGTCCATTCCGGATACAGGTATATTTTATACAATGATATTCAAAAAAATCTGAAAAGCCTCACCATTGGATTTATAATCGGAGATCAATTTCATTTTCAATCTCTACAGCCGGTTGTGAAATAATTTTCAAATCCGGCTGCAGGTTTTCTCATGGCGAGTGTGTTGGGACCAAATGTGGCGCACAAATACCCGTTCATCTCAAGGAAACCAATGCACTCTTTCTGAAGGGTGGAGTTGAAATGGAGGTTCTCGTAGACAATTACTTCGGGACGGGTAACAGGTATGTTGAACATCTTTATTATTTCAAAGTCAAAACCCTCGGTATCGATCTGGAGCCAGTCTATCCTTTCAAGTCCGAATTTCTTGATCAGCGATCCGGTTGAAATACATTCTACCTGTTCCTCA
>JBBIIS010000217.1:0-1588 GCA_037446375.1 Bacteroidota bacterium
ACAACTTTTTCCTTTTTAATCAGAAAATTCATTAAAACTTCATAATTGAGGCTGTACATTTACACAGGACCTGAATGTAAGATTGAAATAAAGAGGTATTTGAGGGAATACCTCGCGACCCAGGCGGGAATGAATGAGCAGGGGAAACGGGTCGCAAAAAATGTTAGATTAGGTTGGGGTTAGGTAAAAAGGAGCCGTGCAGTAAAATGCCCGGCTCTTTTAGTATAAGCAGATTCATTTGTTCACCATTCCTTTTTTGGAATCGGCCCGATTTCAAATCTCAGCAGGCCACCCATACCACCATCCCACTTGGGATCAATATCGATCCATTCTCCCCTTGCATCTTTTGGAAGAAAGAATCCTTTCTGCGTATTCCAGAGGATTTTGTAATTGCGCGATCACTTCAGAAAGAAATTATAATCATCCGTTTTACCCAGCTCCATTGACATCTGTGCAAGGGCCCAGTCGTCGTAGCTGTGACCAAGAGTAACAGCAACAGATTGCCTTTTTTCGAACGGATGAACCTCCCTGACCAGCTCTTTTTCATCCGGGTGAAGTGCAGGATAGTAACCTTTAAGCCTGTAAAAATCATCAAGAACGCATGCTTTACCATTGCACCATGGCAGCATTGTAGCTTCGGTTGAATTCTTTTTCATACTCTCCCAGGCGTGGTTTACGTCAAAGTCTTTTATCCCCTTCCTCTATCCGTCAAGTATCATTATCGTGGAGTGGAATCCATTCATGCATGGCGTATCGCCAAAAAGAACGGGGAATGTTGGCAACCAGCCGCTCTGCTTATACATCTCGACATAAGACTGGATCATATCTGATTCCATTGCCGGGTCAAGAATAGCTCTCAGGAGATGAAGGGCATGGTAGGTATCCCAGGCCCAATCATCAACATAAAAATTTCTTCTCGATTCATGAACGGCACCATCGTAATTGCTGCAGTATTTTCCATCCTCTGATATATTGATCATCCTTTCAAAACACCGGTAAAGTGCAGTATAGAAGACTCTTTTCTGCTTTTCTGTTCCGTCCGTAACCTCTATTTTTCCCAGGCATCTTCAGCTTTTATTTATACCTGCCCGAATGTCTGTTGAATAATCTCACCGGAAATATTCTTTTCAGCCTGTGAAGCAGAGATAAAGGAGATTCCATAACGCAGTTTTATCTTGTCGGGCAGATCATCGGGAAGCCTTAAATACTTGTATTTCCTATTACCTATCACTGTACTTAAAAGTTCAGCCCTTCAGTTTAATTCAATGAAAGTATATGCCTTCATGCCCGAGAATGAATCTTCACCCGAAAATGTATTCTCCGTCAGCTGCTGCCATTTTTCATTCCTTATACCGGAGAGAAATAAACCCTTGTCGGGCACGGGCGGAAATGAAAAACGAAAGAGACCGGATCTTTCCGCTGGTGTAAATTCAGCAGTAATTCCATAGGTTCCAAGCCACTCCGAAAGGTAGTAAGGAGTCGATACTTCCAGACTTTCATCCCATGCTGATACGGGCATTGCGGTAATATCCTTGCCGGTAAAAGGCATTATCCCGAACAGTTCACCGTTCCTGTGCGAAATTATTGA
>JBBIIS010000217.1:1598-3393 GCA_037446375.1 Bacteroidota bacterium
TCCCGAACCGGATATACTCTTATCATACGGTTAGGAATCTGAACGGTGGGTCGGGTCGGCTGAAACAGTATCCCTACCCCTCAGATCTTCGGATCGACGCAGTTCAAAACGGAAATCTTCCCTGGCTTACAGGAGATGCATATTATAACAAGAAGCATGAACAGGCATTCTGTTATTAACGGATTCTTTTTCTTCTGTCTCCCTCTTTAATTGAGTTATTATTGCCGGTCATCGGGATAACTAGTTTATATAAATTGCAGCAGGGCAAATTTGATTACCCTCTCCTATTCCGTCCTGATAGCTTCAGCGGGATTAAGAATTGAGGCTTTCCATGCCTTATAGCTTATAGTCAGGAATGTCAGAAGGAGGGTCAGGAATGCAGCAAAAATAAAGATCCCGGCACTCAGTCCTGAGCGATAAACATATTTCTCAAGCCAGTTTCCCATAATATAAAATGAAAGCGGAAATGCTATTACTATTGAAATGGCAACCAGAATAAGGAACTCTCTCGAGATAAGTCTTATTATGACAGATTCATTTGCTCCGAAAACCTTTCTGACGCCTATCTCTCTTGTTCTCTGTTCAACCATATATGATGCAAGGCCAAACAGCCCAAGGCAGGCAATTGCGATTGCAAGGATCGTAAAGATCGTAAAGACAAGGCCTCTCTTTTCATCGGCTTCAAACTGCCTGTTGAATCTCTCTGTCAGGAAGGTATATGTAAAGGGCTGATCGGGGAAAACCTCCTTCCACCTCTTTTCAATGTATGAGATCGTCTCCTTAATATTATTTTCGCCAAGCTTTACATAGACCACATTGTTCCTTGTACGGTATGCCAGAAGCAGGGACTCGATCTGGTTATACATTCCGGTCTGATGATAATCCTTAAAGACGCCAACGACAAGAGCCGTTACAAAATTTCCATTCCCTGCTTCTATTTTTTTACCTATGGCCTCCTTCCATCCCATTCTCTTTACAAATGTTTCATTTACAATTACCGCCTTAAGGGTATCTGAGGGCATATCCTCCTGAAAGTCCCTCCCTTTGACTATTGTTATACCAAGGGTCTTAACGAAATCGTGATCGACAATTGCGAAATTTATCCCCCTCTGAGACATACCCTGATCGGTTTCAACATTGAAAAGCAGTTTTCCTGAACCCTCACCTACCGGTGTATCTGTTGATGCCACAGATTTGATCCCAGGGTTTTCCCTCAGAGCCTGCTTCAGTACGGGGTATTTTCTTATCATAGGGCCATTTAGCTGCAATGCGATCACATTTTTCTGATCGAAGCCCTGCGGCATTGTTTTCAGATAGTTTAGCTGCCTGAATACAACCAGAGTACACACGATCATTAAAACCGAAACACCAAATTGGACGACAACAAGTATTTTTCTGAAAACACTTCCGGAAGACCCAGCAGTGATCTCTCCCTTAAGTACTGTTACAGGGCTGAATCTTGAAAGGAAAAAGGCAGGGTAGCTTCCTCCGAGCACTCCGACTAAAATTATTATAGCAAAGGTACTGACTATAACTACGGGGCTGTAAAAAACCTGAAGGTTAAAAGTTTTACCTGCGAGCAGATTGAACTTAGGTAACAGTACCATCAGCAGGATGAAACTCAGGAAAAGCGAAATAAGAGTAAAGAATGTTGATTCTGCTATAAACTGGATAATAAGAAGACCTCTTCCCGAACCGACTACTTTTCTTAATCCCACCTCCCTGCTTCGCTTGGCCGACCGTGCAGTAGACAGGTTCATGTAGTTCATTGAAGCGATTAGTATGAGAAATAGAG
>JBBIIS010000218.1:0-3342 GCA_037446375.1 Bacteroidota bacterium
GAGCTACATAGGTTCCTCCGATTCACAGATTAAAAAGATCGAATTCTATAACTTCGATAATGAATTGTTTAAAATAATAGAAGTTAAATCGGTTCAGCCGGGAGAAAAGGGTACTTATATAATAAAGGATATGACTGTAAAGAATCTGCTGAACGGAAGAAGTTCAGAGATCCGATTTACAAACATTGCAATGAATAGTAAGATTGAAGATTCAGCATTTAATCTTCAAAACCTCGAAAAATAATAATCACGAATCAGGTTTCTTTTATTTTCTTTGTGTTTCAGGTTGTCCGAGTGTCTTGGTGGAATATTTTTGCCACCAGGACACAAAGACACAAAGATTCACAAAGGTCTAACCTATTTAATTTTTATGAGGTATATTATTCCTTTTTTCCTGATTGTTCTTTGTTCGGGCTCTCTAAATACAAGGACCTGTTACGGCCAGCAGAAATCAGGAGTTGAGATGATCCTGACGAATATCAGAAAAAGTGACGGACTTATACAGATTGGTGTTTTCAGATCGGAAAAAGGCTATCCGGATAAGCCAGCATATAATTTCTCACTAGGTAAGGATACCATTAAAAATGGTACTTTAAGGTTCTTTATTCCTGTTGATAAGCCAGGTCTGATAAGTCTGTGCGTCCTCGATGATGATAACCGGAATACAAAAATGGATTATGTGCTTGGAATAATGCCAAAGGAGGGCTTTGGCTTTTCGAATAACCCAAAGATATCTTTGAGGGGAGCTCCCCCTTTCAGCGTAACATCGTTCAATTTCTACGGGGGAGTGAGGGAGATCAGTATAAGAATGATTTATATGCGTTAAACTCTTCATTTAGTTTTCTGAATTTTTCGTGAAATTAATTCAACATGATAAGAAAAGGTGAAACGATCTGTGCACCTGCCACAGGCAGCGGAGGGGCAATAGCCGTTATAAGGATGAGCGGCACGGAGAGTTTCAAAATATGCCAGAGGATCTTTAAGGCGCCTGAGAGGAATATCGCGATCTCTGAAATGAAAGGCAACTCCATTGTATTTGGAGAGATCCGCGACAGGGATGAAATTATTGATGAAGTGCTTGTAGGCATTTTCAGGGCTCCACACTCCTATACCGGCGAAGATTCTGTCGAAATATCGTGTCATGCCTCTCCATTTATACTGAAAAGGATTTTGGAACTCCTTATCAGAAATGGGGCCGTTTCAGCCCGGCCTGGTGAATTTACCCAGCGTGCCTTCATGAACGGAAAGATGGACCTGTCGCAGGCAGAAGCGGTTGCCGACCTCATTGCATCATCATCTTCTGCTTCACATAAGCTCGCAATAAATCAGATGAGAGGAGGATTCTCGGAAGAGATATCAAAGTTGAGAGCAGAACTCCTGAATTTTGCTTCACTTATTGAACTTGAACTTGATTTTGGTGAGGAGGATGTTGAGTTCGCCAACCGTGGGCAGCTTCTTCAGATAACGAAAATGGTACTATCCATTTCAGAAAAGCTTGCACATTCATTCATTCTGGGAAATGTCATAAAAAACGGGATCCCGGTGGCTATTATCGGCAAGCCCAACTCAGGAAAGTCAACACTCCTCAATGCGCTTCTTATGGAAGATAAGGCTATTGTATCTGATATACCGGGAACAACGAGGGATATTATTGAGGATACAATTATTATTGACGGGATAGAGTACAGGTTTATTGATACGGCGGGCCTTCGCGATACTGAAGATGTAATCGAGACAATGGGAATAATGAAGACCCACGAAAAAATTGGTCAGTCCTCAATAATTCTGCTCGTCGATGAGGCTACCGATGATCCTGCTTCAATTAACCATCGGATAGAAAACGTCAGGATTCTTGATTCTGAGAATGAGAAGAAGATCATCATTATTATAAATAAGAATGACCTGGTTTCCGATGAAGATTCACACATGCTAAAGAAAAAGATCGCTCTGAAGCATGGAGAGGAGATTCTTTTTATTTCAGCAAAAAAAAGGGATGGCATTGATGAGCTGAGATCACTGCTAGGCATCTCAGCAGGCATTAATATGGCAGGCGACGAGAATATTATAATCTCAAATATAAGGCATTACGAGGCCCTGCTGAATGTTTCGGAAAGCCTTAGACGCGTTGAGGATGGAATAAACTCTGGTATTCCTGAGGATCTTATTGCGACAGATATCCGGCAGGCAATATATTATCTTGGCCAGATCACTGGCGAGATCACAACAGATGAGATACTTGGGAATATCTTTAAGAATTTCTGCATCGGAAAATAAACCTTCTTCTTTAATCAGGTATTGAAAAATAGAAACTGCTTCCTTTACCTTCTTCACTTTCCACCCATATTTTTCCGTTATGCTTTTCGATGAACTCTTTGCACAGAAGAAGGCCGATACCGGAACTAGGTTCGCCATTTGTGCCCTGGCGGTTCGTTTTTTCACTCAGAAGGAACAATCTGTTTTTCAGATCGGAAGACAAACCTATTCCTGAATCGCTTATTCTTATCTGAATATTATTGTCGCTGTGCCGCAGTGCTGAGACACTGATTCCACCTCCCTTATGTGTAAATTTGATTGCATTTGAGACAAGATTCCTGACAACAGTGTCGAACATATGAACGTCAGCAGAAATTTCTATATTATCAGGCACTGAAACACTAATGACAATTTCCTTTTTCACTGCCTGTTCGGAAAGAACCTTAAGGCAGGATTCGATTTTTTTCTTCAGGTCAAACTTCTCTTTCACGAAATCTATTGTATTCCGCTTAAGCCGCGACCATTCAAGAAGGTTTTCAAGAAGTGTATATATATTTGAGGCATCCAGTTTCATGCTCATCGTAATATCCTTTATCTCCTCCAGCGTCATTGACTGAATTTCTTCAGTGATAATCTGTGTTGCGGCTACAAAGGAGCTTAATGGTCCCCGAAGGTCATGGGCAATTATGGAAAAGAATTTATCCTTTTCAGCATTGATCACCTGGAGAAGCTCATTTTTCAACTTAATCTCTTCCTCGGCCAGCTTGCTTACGGTTATGTCCAGAATTGTTCCTATCATGGAAACGAGTTCATTTCTTCCGTCAAAGAAGAGCTCGCCTTTGCCGTGCACCCATCTCTCCTTCCCGTCAATTTTTCTTACAATCTTGTACTCCTTATCAAAAGGTTCATGATTCCCGATTACATTAGTCCTCAGGTAATCAGTCATAATTTCCTTCCATTCAGGATGGATAAGACTTGACCAGCCATCAATAGATCTATCATAAGAACTGTCTATTCCGAAAATTGAATTGAGAATTTCTGAGCTCGTCCACGTGCCGTCACGGAAGCTCAGGCTATAGCTTCCTAGTC
>JBBIIS010000219.1:0-3298 GCA_037446375.1 Bacteroidota bacterium
GGCAATATGCCCCCTCTGCCAACATGCAGACAGAAAAAGAGAACCAGATCCCGACAGACAGAAAGATCATCAGGGAGGGAAATATAAACCTGCAGACAAAAAGCATAATCAAAACCAGAGCCTTCCTGGATAAAACTGTTGAAGAGCTTGGGGGCTATATTTCCAATGAAACTTCAAATAGCTATGATAACAGGACAGAGCAGACAGTTACTGTAAGGGTCCCTTCTGATAAGTTTGATCTTCTTGTATCAAGGATTTCCGAAAGTGCTGAAAAGATTGAGAATAAGAATATCACTTCAAAGGATGTGACAGAAGAGTATATCGACGTTGAAGCAAGGATCAAAACAAAGAAAGAACTTGAGAACCGTTATCTTGAACTTCTCCATAAAGCTTCTACCGTAAGCGATATAATGGCAATAGAAAAAGAAGCCGCAACGCTCCGGGAAGAGATCGAATCCGTCGAGGGAAGGCTTAGATACCTGAAAGACAGGGTCTCTTTAAGCAGCCTCACAGTGACTTTTTACCAGAAATCATCCTCCGGCTTTGGTTTCTCTTCAAAAACAGGAACAGCTTTACAATACGGCTGGAAAGGGCTTCTCTGGTTCATAATCGGCCTCCTTTCGATATGGCCGTTTATCCTTATAGCAGCCGGTGGCATCTATGGCGGACTCTGGTATGCAAAAAAAAGAAAAAGCAGATAGTTCCTTTTTCCAGGTCTGATTTTGTGACTTTGTGCCTTGCTCTGCCAGCCGGAGCTTTAGCGGAGGCCGTGTGGCAGATAAAATGTCACTAAGGCATTAATATTCACTATGTTAAATATAGAAAACCCCCATTCATTCTGAGAAGCAGCAACTCAGGATCATTACACTATATAACTCCTGTTTCCAACTTTTCAGATAGTATGTTGTTTAGATGTATATATATTGTTTAAGGTCCATCTAAAGTCAAATTCAATGAAAGCATCATATATTACAAAATACGGAGGCAGAGAGGCAGTAGTCTATGGTGAACTTCCTGATCCGGAAGTAACTGATAAGGGATTGGTCGTTGCTGTTAAGTTTGCATCGATAAATCCTGTTGACTATAAAATAAAATCAGGTGCAATAAAGCTTGTCACACCCTCAAAATTCCCGAGGATACTCGGAACTGATTTTTCAGGTATTGTAGCCAAAACAGGTCGGGAGGTGACAGTCTTTAAGCCGGGCGACAGGGTTTACGGCGCCGCTCCTGTCTTTTCGGGGAAACAGGGCAGCCTTTCCGAGCTTCTCCTTGTTGAATCGAAATATGCCAGAATTATGCCCGCAGATCTCTCATTTGAAGATGCAGCTTCGCTTCCGGTTGCTGCTTTAACTGCAATGAACGGTTTAAGAAAAGGATGCATATTACAGGGAAACAGGGTCCTTGTTAACGGCGCTACCGGCGGAGTAGGCCATTTCGCATTACAGATAGCAAAGGCAAAAGGCGCTTTTGTGACAGCCACATGCAGCAGGAACAATGCCGATCTCGCAAGATCATTCGGTGCCGATGAGGTCTCAGGCTACTCAGTGGAGCAGATTTCCGCCCTGGGCGGCAAATATGATGTTATTCTTGATGCCTACGGGAAAATGGACTGGTCGGAGGTGCTGAGACTTCTGAAAAGAGGAGGTGTATATGCTTCGCCTCTTTTCATGCCTTATTTATCCCTCCCCGCTTCCATTATTAAAATCTTTTTAAATAAAAAGCTTACCTCATCAAACCTCAGGGCCCTTCCGGAAGATTTTGACGGACTCGAAAAAATGATCCGCGATAAAAAGGTAAAGCCATATATTGACAGGACCTTTTCAATTACCGATGCCGCTGAGGCATTTGAGTACGCCGAAAAAGGCAGGCCAAAGGGAAAGATACTTGTCAGAATCGGCTGACAGGATATTAAAACCAAACGGTTGATTCTTTATAAAACCAATGCTATATAATTACATAACATGCTGTTAGCTTGCCTGTTTATAATCAGGTGATTTCTAATATTGAACCATTATTAAACAAAACATTAGAAGTGTTGTTATTTGTATGATGATTATATTGAAAAAATTAGTTTTAATTACAGTTCTTTTATCACTGACTATAAGTGCGATGGCCCCAAGCTGGACGTCGTTTGTAATCTTCCGCTCTTCACCGATCGAGCCCTATAAAAGCCTTATTCATGCTATTGGGATTGTAGAAACAAAATGCGATACATTTTCTTACAATCCTGTTGAACAGGCTACCGGCTATTTTCAGATCCGTCCCGTAAGGCTTCAGGATTACAATAAAAGAACCGGAAGTCACTACAGAATGAAGGACCTCTACAGCTACAAAATATCAGAAAGGATTTTCCTCTATTATGCCAGCCAGGTAGGGCCCTATGACCCTGAAAAGATAGCAATGCGCTGGAACGGGTCAGGGCCCAAAACAATTCACTACTGGAAAAGGGTTAAAAAGCTGATCTGAGAAAGGAGAAGGATTATCCACTGGCATGAATTTTGTGCCTTTAAATACCATTCTTTTGTATTTTAGCGTTAAATCTGTTAGAATTAATTTACTCATTTAATACTGGCCTGATGAAAGTGAAGTATTTGCTCCTTCTTATCTTTTTTGTAATTCCGTTTACAAGCTGTAAAAAGAAAACAGGGGACACTCCTGCTGTTGTGACCTACACACCTGTTTATATAGCCTCAAAGTCTGCAACAATCGGCTGTCATGTGACATCTGACGGAGGCAGTTCACTGCTGACAACAGGCGTCTATATCGGAACATCATCAAACCCCGATGCCTCAGGCGGCTCAAAACTGCAGATGGGAACCGACACCGGACTTTATATCGGAAAGCTATCCGGACTGACTCCTTCGACAAAATATTATGTAAAAGCCTTCGCAACAAATGCATACGGCGAGAGTAAGGGAAGTGAGGCAAATTTTACCACACCTCCGACAGTTGCCGACAATGATAATAACCAGTGTGAAATTGTTATCATCAATGATCAGACATGGATGGCCGGCAACCTGCAGAGCATACACTACAGGAATGGCGACCAGATTTCTACTACAAACCCCGAGACAGCAGATATCTCTGCTGAAAGCTCGCCACCTTACTATTGGTTTGCAAATGGAGACTATACAACATCACAGACGTACGGACTTCTTTATACATGGTACACCGTAACTGACAGCAGGAATATCTGCCCCACAGGATGGCACGTTCCGACAGATGCCGACTGGACCCATCTTGAAGAGAGCCTTGGAGGTTATCTTTATGCCGGAAGCTCCCTTAAGGAATTCGGGAC
>JBBIIS010000220.1:0-3272 GCA_037446375.1 Bacteroidota bacterium
TATACCTGAGGAGCAGGTATTAAGAAAAGATGGGACACTTGGCTGGTTCCAGACAGTAAAAATTCCATACAGGCATCCTGGCTATGATAAGCCTGCAATTCTTGGTGTTGCAACAGAAATAACTGAAAGAAAATCTGTTGAGGATGAACTGAGGAAAAGTGAGGAGAGATTCAGAAAATTGTTCGAATCTCACTCCGCAATAAAGCTTCTGATCGATCCTGAATCCGGATCAATAATAGATGCAAATAAGGCAGCTGCTGATTTTTATGGATGGAGCGTCTCCAGTCTCAAAAAGATGAAGATTGCCGACCTTAGCAGAGTAAATGAAGAACTGATAAGCTCTAATATAAAGCATGTAATAGAAAATATTTCTGCAAGTTTTGAGGCTACTCACAATCTGGCGGACAATTCAAAAAGGGATGTGGAGATCTTCTCAAGCAGGATCAGTATTGACAACAGGAATTATCTCCATGCTATTATTCATGATATCACGGAAAAGAAGAAGATACTTAAGGATCTTATTTCTGCAAAAGAAAAGGCTGAAGAGAGCGATAAGATAAAAACTGCTTTCCTTCATAACATCTCTCATGAGATAAGAACCCCGATGAATGCAATTGTAGGCTTCTCTTCCCTTCTCGATTCTCCCGATCTTTCGAACGAGGCAAGAAGCCAGTATGTGGATATTATTTTCCAGAGCAGTAACCAGCTCCTCTCGATCATAACAGATATTGTGGACATTTCTAATATAGAGACTGGGCATGTTAAGATTTCAAAGGAAAGAGTGGATATTAACAGCCTGATGGAAAAAATAAAGGGGCAATATCGTTTGAGGGCAAAAGAATCGGGACTTGCATTCGACTATATCAGGCCTAAAGGCAAGCCTGATATCAGGACCATTTCTGATGAAACAAAACTGGTCCAGATCATAACAAATCTTCTGAACAATTCCTTCAAGTTCACTAAAAAGGGAAAGATCGAGTTCGGAGTTGAAGTTAAGGGAAAATGTCTCGAGTTTTTTGTCAGTGATACGGGAACTGGCATAAAGAAGGACCACATTGAAAAAATATTCGAGAGATTCTTTCAGTCAGACGATATATCAGATCATAAAACAGAAGGTACCGGACTCGGATTGTCGATCTGCAGGGGCTATGTTGAGCTGATGGGTGGAGAAATCTGGGCCGAATCAAAAAAGAGCAAAGGCTCCATATTCCTTTTTACAATTCCTTACATGCAGGCCAACAAAAAGGGTTCTGTGTTAACGAAAAAAAAGTGAGATGAATCGTCTCCTTGCTATAAGCGACATCCACGGCTGCTTTGATACTTTCCATGAACTGGTTGTAAACCGGATTAAACTTGTAAAATCGGATAAGCTCGTGCTTCTTGGAGATTATATCGACAGGGGTGATAAAAGCAGGGAAGTTGTTGATTTTATAATCGACCTTATTTCGACCGGATTTGATGTTATACCGCTTGCAGGCAACCATGAAGAGATGCTGCTTGATTCTTTCAACGACAATACAATTCTTCCTCTCTGGCTTATAAATAGCGGTGATATGACACTTGAAAGTTTTAATATTAATAATATTGATAATATTGACAAGATCTACCTCGACTTCTTCAAAAGTCTGGGTTACTATTATCGCTCTGGTGGGTACATCTTTGTTCATGCCGGATTTAATGATTCAGCGGAAGATCCTTTCAGCGATATTCATGGGATGATATGGGAATCTCATCCGTCTTATAATAATCCTTTGCTAATTGATCACACCATTATCCACGGACACAGGCCCAGGTCATTAGATCTCGTGAAAGAAAAGATTGCTTCACATTCAAAGGTCATACCAATTGATACCGGATGTGTATATGGAACTGAGCTTGGTTATGGCCACCTATCTGCCCTTGAAGTAAATTCGATGGAGCTTATGGTGGTTGAAAAGATCTGATAATGATAAAAACTGACTCCGGGATGGTTTATGACAGCGGATAATGTAATTTTGCTCCTTCAGCATTAAAATTGAACAATCTAATTACAGACTTATATGAAAAGACACATTTCTCTTACCGTTCTGATCCTTTTTTCCTCTTTTCAGCTTGTGGCCCAGAAACAGGTATTTACTCACCAGGACACTCTGAGGGGTTCAATTACGAAAGAAAGAAGCTGGTGGGACCTGACATACTACCATCTTGATATTACGGTCAACCCATCCGACAGCACAATAAACGGAACAAACACAATATACTACAGGGTACTTGACAATCCAACCCTGATGCAGATCGATCTCCAGCCTCCGTTAGTTATTAAAAATGTTGTCCAGAATGGGAAATCACTTATCGTAACACACGATGGAAATGCGCATTATATAAGGTTCTCAGACAAGCAGGATATAGGATCTGTAAAATCAGTTGTCATTACTTACGGAGGAAGGCCTCATATTGCCAAAAGACCTCCCTGGGACGGCGGATTCACCTGGAAGAAGGATAAAAACGGGTTACCATTTATTGCAACTTCCTGTCAGGGAGCCGGTGCCAGCCTGTGGTGGCCATGCAAGGATCATATGTACGATGAACCCGACAGTATGATGATTAGTGTAACTGTTCCTGCGAATTTAACAGATGTTTCAAACGGGCGTCTTCGCAGCGTAAGCATTGACAGGAAGAAAAAGACAAAAACTTACAACTGGTTTGTTGCCAATCCGATAAACAATTATGGAGTTAACGTGAACATCGGCGATTATGTGAATTTCACTGAAAAATTCAATGGTGAAAAGGGAGTACTCGACTGCAGCTATTGGGTCTTGAGAGAGAATCTCGATAAGGCCCGGGAGCATTTCAAGCAGGTTCCTCTGATGCTGAAGGCTTTCGAGCACTGGTTCGGACCATATCCCTTTTATGAGGACAGTTACAAACTAGTTGAAGTTCCGTATCTTGGAATGGAACATCAGAGCTCTGTCACTTATGGTAACGGCTATAAGAATGGTTACCTTGGATATGATTTAAGCGGTACCGGCTGGGGTACAAAATGGGATTTTATAATTGTTCATGAATCAGGTCATGAATGGTTTGGAAACAGTATTACATACAAGGATCTGGCAGATATGTGGATCCACGAAAGCTTCATAAACTATTCTGAGAGTCTTTATACAGAGTATTATTACGGGAAAGCAGCAGGCCAGGAATACGTAAGAGGAACAAGGAAAAATATAAGCAACGACATCCCGATCGTCGGTTATTATAATGTAAACAATGAAGGATCAGGCGACATGTACTATAAG
>JBBIIS010000221.1:0-3259 GCA_037446375.1 Bacteroidota bacterium
AGCGATTATCTCGATAAAAAACTTGGAGCGGAGGAGCGGGGAGCCCTTGAGGCACATATCGGAAAATGTGAGAGATGTCTTGATAACCTGAACGCTACACAAAAGATACTGAGCTCCATTGCAGGGGAGAAGATGGAACAGCCTGACGACTCGCTCAGAATTAATTTCTACAGTATGCTTCGGAAGGAGGCAGAAACGAATAAGTCTGCTTCATTTTATGCTGATTCCGGTTCTCCTTCTTTCACCCTGAAAAGGACACTCTTAAGAATTGCTGCCGGAGCGGCTCTCCTGATAGCAGGTTCGGCCGCAGGAGCGCTTATTACTTCAGGAATAAAAAATTCTCAGTCGGGGAAGGATATAACCCAGCTTAAGACAGAGGTTGAGCAGCTGAGGCGGACTGCTATGTTCACAATGCTTAAGGAGGAGTCCTCAAGTTACAGGATTCAGGCCGTAGGCTATGCAGATGATATAAAGCATCCTGATGAGAATGTACTGGCAGTTCTTTTTAGCACTCTGAACCACGACAAGAATGTAAATGTTCGTATGGCAGCGGCTTTTGCTCTTTCAAAGTTCGCGGGTCAGAAATCAGTCTCAGATTCTCTTGTTGAATCGCTTGCTCACCAGGTCGATCCCATAATTCAGGTAACCCTTATCAATATTCTTGTCGAAAGGAATGAAAAGGGAGCGATAAGGCCTATGCAGCAGATAATCAGCAACTCAGGAACGCTTAAGGAGGTTAAGGATGTCGCTGAAAAAGGCATTAAGACACTACTGTAAATAAAACGAATTGAATTCAATCCAGATAAGTCAGGGCAGATACCGGGTCTGCCGGGACAATTTCTTAAATCTTAAAGCATGTAAAATGAAAACTATTAAATCGTGCATATTAATTCTTGTTCTTCTGCTTGTAACACAAATGATATCGGCCCAGGAGTATAAAACAACTGTGCAGAATACAAAAGAGGTAAAGCTGAAACTTAAAAATTTCACCGGAAAACTCCCTGTAACAGGATATTCCGGAACAGAGATTGTAATTAAATCAAGTTCAGAAAACGTCGCTCCGCCCGAAAAGGCAAAAGGTCTCAAGGCTATCTATCCCTCGGGTACTGATAATACCGGACTGGGGCTTGATTGTACCAAGAGCGGCAATGAGATAACGATTACCTGCCTTCTTCCTATCGGAAGGGATGGGGAATATGAGATAAAAGTGCCGGAAAACATTGCAATTGAGATTGAGAGCGGCTGCGAGAGATCAAATGAGATCGAAATCACAGGAATGAAGAACGAGATCGATGTCAAGAACTGCCACGATATTGACCTTAAGGATGTCGCTGGTCCACTTATTTTGTCGACTATCAGCGGTGATATAAATATCACATTCAGCAGCGTAAACTCCGACAAGCCTTTCTCCGTCAATTCAATAAGCGGTGATATTGATATTAAGCTTCCCGCAAAAACCGCCACTAATCTTGAATTAAGAACTGTAAACGGCGGTTTCTATTCTGATTTCGACATTACAGACTCTCAGAAAGACCTTAAAAAAGTTGGTGGAAATGAGCTTAATTTTCCGCTTAATGGAGGCGGTTTTAAATTCAGCATTGTGACAGTAAGCGGTAATATTTATCTGAGGAAGGGGAATTAATTCCCCTCTCTTTTTCTTTTTTAATAAACTTAAAAATATAACTATGAAATGGGTTACAATATTAATTGTAGTCTGGCTCTGCTCAGCAACTGCCGAAGCTCAGAAGATAATAGAAAAGCATCTCGATTTTTCAGGTAAAGAGTCTGTTGAACTGAAGATACAGATCGCCGATTCGATCAATGTAAAGACATGGAACAAAAATGAGGTCTATGTAAAGGCGTCTGTCGATATAAATGATAATAAGGACAATGAGGTCTATACAACCTCATTCAGCGAGACTGGTAAAACACTCAAAGTTGATGCCGGGTTCAGGGGAAAAGATCTGAAAAAAGATAATAATTGCTGTAATAAATCCGATATTTACTGGGAGATAATGCTACCTGAGAATGCGGTTTTCAATATTGAATCAATTGATGCCAACGTTACAATTTCCGGAAAAACAGGAGAGTTGAAGGTAAAGACAATCAGCGGATCGATCGATCTCTCAGCTTCGGGAAAGAAGGATGCCGATATCGATCTTTCGACTATTTCGGGAAGGGTATTCTCAGACCTTGATCTTAATCCCGAAAAAAGCCAGGGCTCCATCCCTGTAAGGATAAGGGGAAAGATGAATAAGGGTGGCAACCCGGTGAAGCTCGAGACCATAAGCGGGGATATTTTTTTAAGAAAGGCTGAACTTTGACCAGGAACTCCTTCCCGCTTGTATAAGGCTGGGAAGGGGGTTAATTAAATAATTACTTTTTTCACCGGCAAACCTGCTATCAAATGGCTAAGGGTTCACTTAAAGTCACGCTTCGCGGCATAAGCCGCAACAGGCTGATCTCATTCATAACAATAACAGGACTTGCAATCGGCTTGGCCGGCTCGGTTTTTATCGGCCTATGGGTTTCCGATGAACTCAGTTGGGACAGCTTCCTCGTTAACGGAACCAGGCTCTACAGGGTTGAGGAAGACCAGCTTTACGATAATGGGGTTTATCATGTTAATGTGACCCCCTGGCCATCAGGACCTGTCTGGAAGGAAAAGATCCCTGAGATAGAAAGCAGCTGCAGGATAACGTATGCCGGAAACCTGCTTTTCAGAAAGGATGAAAAGGCTTTTAATGAAGGGAGCGTGCTTGCTGTTGATTCAACCTTTTTTTTGATGTTCTCCTTCCAGCTTATTGAAGGGGACCGGAAAACAGTCCTTAATGATCCGAAGTCGATAGTAATGAGCGCCGAAATGGCGAAGAAATACTTCGGTAGCGAAGATCCGGTAGGCAAGAGTATACAGATCAATAATTCAGATGTTTATCAGGTTACCGGAGTAATGAGGAAAATGCCGGAAAACAGCACTTTTAACGCTGGTTTCCTGGTACCGTTTGAGTTTATGAAGCATTCCAGCTGGTATTCTGAGAATTGGTCCTCGAACTCAATAGCCACTTATGTCCTGCTTGCAAAGGGTAGCGATCCCCTTAAGGTGAACGACAAGATTACGGCAGTGGTAAAGGAGCATAATCCTGACACCCGCACCAAATTTGTCCTTTTCCCTTTCCTCGATATCCATCTGCATAGCTATGCCGGTTTCGGGCACCCCGGAGGTGCGATAGTAAATATCTGGATATTCACTTCTGTGGCT
>JBBIIS010000222.1:0-3245 GCA_037446375.1 Bacteroidota bacterium
AGCGGCCGGGATATTTTTTTTAATTACCTCGTCTTTCTCAACGATGCCCTCTCCGAAGCATGTTGTGCATTTCTTTGTTATGATCTTTCCCTCTCCGCCGCATGACGGGCAAACAGATGATGTCTGCATCTGCCCGAGAAGTGTATTTGTAATCCTTGTAACATGACCGGTTCCACGACATGTTGTGCAATCAGAAAAGCCTGTCGGATCGGCAGCCCCTGTACCTTTGCATGTTGAACAGCGAACATATTTTCTTACTTTGAGTTTCTTCTCTGAACCACTTGCTATCTCCTGTATATTAAGCTTTACTTTCACCCTCAGGTTACTTCCCTTGTTTACTCCTCTCGACCGCCTGCCAGTTGAGAACCCGCCGAAACCACCGAATGCATCACCAAAAATATCTCCGAACGATGAAAAAATATCTTCCATTGTCATATCATGTCCTGAAAATCCTCCACCTGAATTTCCGGGTCCTGAATGACCATATCTGTCGTATTTTGCCCTTTTATTGTCATCTGAGAGAACCTCGTAGGCTTCAGCAGCCTCCTTGAATTTCTCCTCAGAACTCTTGTCCCCCGGATTTTTGTCAGGATGATATTTCAGCGCCTGTTGTCTGTAGGCTTTTTTGATCTCATCCCTGGTTGCACTCTTTGATACTCCAAGTATTTCGTAGTAGTCTCTTTTTGTCATCCTTAGTTTTTTTATTCCGGTATACTATTCGCCTACAACTACCTTAGAGAAACGCAGTACCTTATCGTGCAGGTAGTATCCTTTCTGAAGGACTTCCACTACCTTACCCCTTAGATTTTCATCTTCGACCGGTATCTTGGTAACTGCCTCATGCATATCAACATTGAAAGAGCTGTTCAGCGACTCTATTTCTTTAATCCCATTCTGTTGAAGGAATTCCCTGAATTTATTATATATAAGATCTATGCCGGCTTTCATGGCCGCATAATCGTTAGATGAATCCATAAGCTTAAGTGCTCTTTCAAAATCATCCATTACAGGGACTATGCTTATAAGGATGTTTTCCCCGGCATGTTTTGTAAGTTCAATTTTCTCTCTCAGGGTTCTTTTCCTGTAATTGTCAAATTCGGCAGATAACCTCAGATACCTGTCCTGCATCTCTGCCAGTTTTGCCCCCATTCCATTATCGTAAGAGGTCTCTTTGGCAGTGACATCGGTATCAGCATTCCCTGATCCTTCGTCAATATCGCCGGCGTTCTTAATGTCTCCAGCTTCAGCATTATCACTGCATCCTTCATCCACGTTTCTATAATCCTGTGAATTAATGCTCATATTATCAACTACTTCTCCGTTTTCATTCTTTTTGTTATTCTCTGCAGCATCGTGCTTTTTTTTTGTCATTTTTCACAGATTTGAGATTGATATCTTTTTTTCAGCAAATAGCCTGCCAACACGGGTTTGTTGTCAAATTGACAGAACGTTGCACAAATGACCGGCATTCGGGTAAGGTGGTTAAGGTGGTTACGATTGCTTCGTCGCTGCGCGACTCGCAATGACCGTCATTTCGGTAAGGTGATTACGATTGCTTCGTCGCTGCGCGACTCGCAATGACCGGATAACTATTTGGCATTTGTTTGTCGGATAACCTGGGCTGCTAAATAACTAACGTCATTGCGAGCAAAGCGACGCAATCGCAAAAATGATACTGAAGACATCATTGGATAATCTCTAAACTCTTTTGATGTCCGCTCCGATCGCATTTAGTCGTGTGTCGATACTCTGGTAGCCCCTGTCTATCTGTTCGATATTATGAATTATGCTTTTCCCTTCGGCCGACATAGCAGCAATGAGAAGAGCAACTCCAGCCCTGATATCAGGTGATGACATCACGGTTCCCCTGAGCTTAATCTTTCTGTCGTGACCTATAACTGTCGCTCTGTGAGGGTCGCATAATATTATCTGAGCACCCATGTCAATAAGCTTATCAACGAAAAAAAGGCGGCTCTCGAACATCTTCTGATGGATCAGCACGGCGCCCTTTGCCTGTGTGGCTACAACGAGGAATACACTGAGAAGGTCGGGAGTGAGACCTGGCCAGATAGCATCAGCGATAGTCATTATTGAACCGTCGATAAAAGTCTCTATTTCATAATGTTTCTGACGCGGAATATATATGTCATCATCCCTCCTCTCCATTGCTATGCCAAGCCGGCGGAATGCATCAGGGATAATGCCGAGGCTTTGGTATGATACATTTTTTATTGTGATTTCCGACTCGGTCATTGCTGCCATCCCTATAAAGGAGCCGATCTCGATCATATCGGGAAGGATACTGTGTGTGCAACCGTGCAGCCTTTTAACTCCTTGGATATAAAGCAGGTTCGAACCGATACCTTCGATACATGCCCCCATGCTGACAAGCATTTTACATAGCTGCTGTATATATGGTTCACAGGCGGCATTATAAATTGTCGTTTTGCCTTCGGCAAGCACCGCCGCCATAATGATATTTGCGGTTCCCGTTACAGAGGCTTCATCAAGATGGATGTATGCTCCGGTAAGTCCTTCTGTTTCAACTGAAAAGAAAGCATCTGAACTGTCAAATTCAAATCTGGCGCCTAGTTTCTGAAATCCCATGAAATGGGTATCGACCCTTCTTCTCCCGATCTTGTCTCCTCCCGGTTTCGGAATTAGAGCTTTTCCAAAGCGAGCAAGAAGAGGTCCAACTATCATTATTGAACCTCTCAGGCTCATACTCTGCTCCTCGAATTCCTTCGTCTTAAGGTATTCATGGTCTATTGCGGATGCCTCAAATGTTACGGAGGATCCGGAGTTGCGGGTAACTTTCGCTCCGAGGGAACTTATAAGCTCAATCAGCTTGCTTACATCGCGGATTGCAGGAATGTTGTTTAATGTGACCTTTTCGGGTGTGAGAAGAACGGCGCAGATAACCTCGAGAGCCTCATTTTTAGCCCCTTGTGGAGTTATCTCTCCTTTCAGATGTCTTCCACCGTTTACAATGAAAGTGGCCATCAGCCTCTGTTATATCCTTTTTTCTTTACGAAGTTTTTATTCTGTGGCTTGCCATGCGGTTTACCCTGGGGCTTCTTCCTTGGCTGCGGAAGAAGATCTTTAACTTCAAGGATCCTGACCCGGGCCGGCAACCTGAGCCGGAATCCGGTCCACGAGGATATGCTGGAACAGGCCAATATCGCCGGCCTGGATTTCATTCTGAATGTTCTTTTAGACAGGCAGGGCCGCATCGTCCACGTGGT
>JBBIIS010000223.1:0-3220 GCA_037446375.1 Bacteroidota bacterium
AGGATATCCATCAGAGCGATTCTCTCTACTTCCCAGTTTGTGGTATTCCTGTCAATCATATCGGAACATTCTTTTGTACGCAGTACCGCCTTTCTGAAAAGCGTCTTAACGTATTGTTCATCATCCTCATTCTTAAAGAGAGGCATGAGCCTGTTCTGGTTCTCATTCTCAGCCTTGAATTTCCTAAGAGTTTTTTCTATCATTGCTGAAACATACTCAAGATCATCATTCCAGAAAATACTTTGCTCTTCAAGTCCGGAGAGAAGGTCTTCTGATGCAACAAAAAACTCAGTCACGAGGCCCGAAATAAACTTTTTATCAACAGAATAGGAGGTTTTTGAAGCGTTCATGTAATCAGTAAAAGTCTCCCACAATAACATTTTGTTGAATATTGTGCGGGTAATATCCCTTTTGTTTACCCAGGAAATCTTTTTCTCTGTCACATAGTTGTTAAGGTCGCTGTTATTCCTCAACTGTGTTATAATTATATTATCCGCGAATCTTCTGTTCGGATTGAGATCCTCAATGGTAGGCATATTCTTTTTCAGTGCCAGGTCTATCTTCTCGCCTGCTATGTCTGATAGTTCAATAATGAGCAGGAGGACATAATGATACAGATCATAGGTCCGCGAAATGCTGAACAACAATTCCTTTTCCGCCTGAACCAGATCGTTATCATCCCTGCGATTTAATGCATATAGGGCCATAAGAGCCTTAATGCGAAGTAATCTCCTGCTTATCATCTATAAAGAACTCATTTTTTCCGCTGCAAAAATACTCTTTTTCCTTTATCATCAAAACAACCTTGTAAAATATGAGGACAATTGGTACACAGTATTTTGATTTGAGAAAATAATTGTTACATTTGAGCAGATAAAGGGACCTAAAATGCGTTAAGTTATGGAAGAAGAAGCCGGAACGGTTATTGAGAAAGACGAAAAAACCGGAAAAGAGGAGATTTTCACAAAGGTTGTCAGGGCAGGCAAAAGAACCTATTTTTTCGATGTTAAAGCAACCCGCAGAGAGGATTATTACCTGACTATAGCGTATTGGAAAAGAGGGCAAGATCTTTTATGAAAAGCATAAGATCTTTTTATACAAGGAGGATTTTGATAAATTTGCCGAAGGTCTCAGGGATGCAGTAGATTATATTGGTATCGGCAGGGATATGACCTCAGCAGCACCAGTTTTAGCCAAAGAGATCGATCATGAGGCTGAGATTCCTGTGACAACTACCCGTGAGTTTACAAATGTCGAGTTCGACGATCTTGGGAAAGAGTAATTCCGGTTTCATCGCATTTCAGCTAAATATTAAGTTTAAAGGTCAATAATTATTCCCTTTGCTTCAACTTATATTATGACCGACTACCTGCTTCTGATATTGGGAATAATAATAATGATCCTTGGGATCATAGGATGTCTTGTGCCTGTACTTCCCGGTCCCCCTCTCAGCTTTTTAGGATTACTGCTGCTCCATTTTACAAAATGGGGAGGTTTTACAGGATGGACACTTATAACTTTTGCCGGTATTTCAATTGCAGTTTCCGTACTTGATTATCTTGTGCCGGTATGGGGAACAAAGAAATTCGGAGGTTCCAAGTATGGAACGCGCGGAGCAGCAATTGGTCTTATAGTAGGTATCTTTCTTGGTCCGGTAGGAATAATAGTCGGACCCCTTCTTGGCGCTTTCGTTGGAGAGATGATCTTCCGCGACGATATCAACTATGCTCTTAAAGCTGGTTTCGGGAGCCTGATCGGCTTTCTGGCCGGAGTCGGCCTTAAACTCGCCGCCTCACTGATAATGACATTTTATTTCGTCAGAGCTCTTATTGTCTGAAAGATAAAAAACCAAAGCAAAGAAGGTTTGAACCAGAAAGAAGTCTATCAATAACTGGCACAGAGTTTCACAAAGACCCCACAGGGAACGCTGAGTTATAAACTTTGATGAATAATTCGACCTTACTGCTCTTCAACTTTTATCTTTCTAGTCGCCAAGAGTAGCCACCATCACAGCCTTTATGGTATGCATCCGGTTCTCGGCTTCGTCAAAAACTATTGATCTCCCGGATTCAAAAACATCCTCAGTCACCTCCATGCCATCAAGTCCGAATTTTTTAAAGATCTCTTCACCTACTTTTGTATCACGATTATGAAATGCTGGAAGGCAATGGAGAAATTTAACTTGGGAGTTGCCTGTCTTTTTTATTACCTCACCATTTACCTGGTAAGGCTTAAGAAGTCGTATACGCTCTTCCCATACTGAATCGGCCTCACCCATTGAAACCCATACATCAGTATAAAGAAAGTCAACGCCAATTACAGCTTCATCGACATTATCCGTAATTGTTATCCTTGCCCCACTTTTCTTTGCGATCTCCCGGCAGATAGAAACTAGCTCTGCGGAAGGCTGGTATTCCTTTGGAGCAGCAGACCTGAAATCCATTCCCATCTTAGCAGCTCCTACCATAAGTGAATTGCCCATGTTGTACCTTGCATCACCTAAATAACAGAAGCTTATTTTGTCCAGCGGCTTATCAGAATGTTCGATCATCGTAAGAAAATCGGCAAGAATCTGTGTAGGATGGAACTCATTGGTCAGTCCGTTCCAGACGGGAACACCGGCATATCTGCCAAGCTCCTCAACTATATCCTGCCCGTAGCCGCGATATTCTATCCCGTCGTACATGCCGCCGAGTACCCTGGCTGTATCTTTCATCGACTCTTTCTGCCCTATCTGTGAACCGGTAGGTCCAAGATAAGTCACATGTGCTCCCTGGTCGTAGGCAGCGACTTCAAATGCACATCTGGTTCTTGTGGAGGCTTTCTCAAAGATCAATGCAATGTTTTTACCTGTGAGATGCTTCTTTTCTTTTCCTTCAGATTTATCTTTCTTCAGCCTGCCTGAAAGATCAAGCAGGTAGCTTATCTCTTCAGGTGTGAAATCGAGAAGTTTCAGGAAATTTCTGTTTTTAAGATCTATCTTCATAACAATATCTGTTTATTAGCTTTTATCAGTCTTCATATTCCATTGTGATCTTCGACCCATATTTCTTATCAGCGAGTTTGAAAGCCTCTGTAATGACGCTTTTTCTGCCTCCCTCCCTTATGAAGTTTAGGCAGGCCTGAATCTTTGGAGCCATGCTTCCTTTTGAAAACTGGCCCTCATTAAGATACTTCAGGGCATCAGCATAATTGAGAAACTCCTTTATCTCCTGATCCG
>JBBIIS010000224.1:0-306 GCA_037446375.1 Bacteroidota bacterium
TCAAAAATAATAATAATACGGTTTTATACTAGTTTTGGCCTGATGTTGTTACGAACTGGATGAATATTATCTGATTTTTTCGACCTGACCTCCTTCGACCAGTACAGGCACATCTCTTTTATCCCGCATTCTTCACACAATGGCCTTCTTGCTTTGCACACATACCTTCCGTGGAGTATAAGCCAGTGGTGAGCATTGTGCAAAAGGTCTGATGGAATATTGGAGGTAAGCATCCTCTCTGCATCCAGAGGGCTCTTTGCACCGGGGGCAAGGCCTATTCTCTGTGAAACACTGAGAACGTGAGTG
>JBBIIS010000224.1:316-3191 GCA_037446375.1 Bacteroidota bacterium
TCCAAGTCTTCGCGATACTCTCAGGACATGAGTGTCGACTGCCATTACAGGTTTTCTGTAAATGACTGAAGCTACTACATTGGCGGTCTTTCTTCCAACTCCCGGAAGCTGCATAAGCAGCTCTGGGTCTTCAGGAACTTTTCCCCCGAATTTATCAGTCAGCATTTTAGACATTCCTGAAAGATGCTTAGCCTTGTTGTTTGGATATGAGCACGATCTGATGAAGGAGAATATCTCCTCAGTTGTTGCCTGCGACATCGATTTCGCATCGGGCCAGGCAGCCAGAAGAGTTGGAGTTATTATGTTTACCCTCTTGTCAGTGCATTGCGCAGAAAGAATTACTGCAACTATAAGCTCGAACGGATCCTTGTAAGCCAGCTCAGTTTCCGGAACGGGTCCGTACAATTTAAACCAGGCTATCACTCTTTTATATCTCTCCTTCAACAGCATAAAAGACCGATTAATGCGGCATGTAAGGTAACACTTTTTATCTTTGCATTTTAATAGCGATAATGATAAGTTATCTTCAGACAGAAAATGTATCAAGAAGGATAGGAGACAATCTCCTTTTTGAAAATATTTATTTAAATGTCAACAACAATGACAAGATCGCCCTTGTGGGTGTAAACGGCTCCGGAAAAACTTCTTTTCTTGAAATAGTGGCTGGAAGGGAGAAGCCCGATACAGGATCTGTGAACATGAAACGTGATCTCAGGATTGCATATCTTGCACAGGAGCCTATACTGAATGAATCAAATTCAATAATTGACGAGCTCTTCAGTGCGGAAAACAAGATATCACGAATTGTAAGGGATTATGAAAAAAGCCTTCTTGCCGGCGATAATAATCTGATACAGAAAATGATCCAGAGGATGGATGACAACAAGGCCTGGGATTACGAAGTAAGAGTAAGACAGGTGCTTTTCAGGCTGCATCTCACGAAACTTGACGCACTTATAAGAGACCTTTCGGGTGGTGAAAGGAAAAGAGTTGCCCTTGCCAAGGCGCTTGTAGACGATTCAGATATTCTCATACTTGATGAGCCGACAAACCATCTTGACCTCGAAATGATAGAATGGATCGAGGATTACCTGACTGAAGCGAACTCAACAATAATAATGGTGACGCACGACAGATATTTTCTCGAAAATGTCTGCAATGTCATTGTAGAATTATCTGATAAAAAAATGACAAGGTATGATGGAAACTATTCATACTATGTAGCGAAAAAGCAGGAAAGTGAATCAGCCCAGAAAGCCACTACCGAGAAATCGAGGAACCTATTCCGGAAAGAGCTTGAATGGATCCGCCGGATGCCAAGGGCAAGGAGGCACAAATCAAAATCCAGGATTGATTCTTTTGGGAAGTTGAGTGAGGCGGCTTCAGGGAAAGGCGGCGATAAAATGATAAGCATTGATGTTGAGATCCCGCGCATGGGTAATAAGATCATTGCAATAAATGAGATCAGCAAGTCTTATGGAGGCAGAACAATCATAAAAAATTTCTCATATCTCTTCAACAGGTTCGAAAAGGCCGGGATTGTGGGAAGTAACGGTTCAGGGAAAACGACACTTCTTAATATACTTGCAGGGATCACTGAGCCTGACAGCGGTTCAGTTGAATGGGGTGAGACAGTCAGGGTAGGATACTACAGGCAGCAGGGCATCTCATTTGATGAGAATATGACAGTTATTGACGCGGCAACGGCAATATCGGAGCGTGTCACAATGAGCGAAGGAAATTCAGTTACAGTTTCGCAGTTTCTGAACCACTTCCTGTTTCCACCCGACAGACAGAGAACATTTATAAAAAAATTGTCAGGAGGTGAGAAAAGGAGACTCTACCTGCTTACAATTCTTATTCAGAATCCCAATTTTCTCCTTATGGATGAACCCACAAATGACCTCGACATTCTGACCCTGAATGTTCTTGAAGATTATCTTTCAGGCTTCCGAGGCTGTGTTCTTATTGCATCGCACGACAGGTACTTCATGGATAAAATTGCTGAACATGTTTTTGAGTATAAAAGTGATGGGGCAATTAAGGATTTCCCCGGCAACTATACAGAGTTAAGAAATTCCCAGGCAGATACTGCGCAGGCTCCGGAAAAGAGTGAGGGAAAAAAGGAAGATACAAGGAAGCAGAAGCCGGAAAGAATTGCCAAACCGGGTCTTTCGTTCAGGGAGAAGAGGGAACTTGAGTTACTGGAATCAGAGATAAAAGCGGCCGAGGATGAGAAAGCTCTGCTTACCGAAGAGATATCAGGAGGAATGCTTAATGCAGAAAATCTGCATAAAAAATCTTTGAGGCTGAGTGAACTTCTGAAGGTACTCGATGAAAAAGAGATGAGATGGCTCGGCCTGAGCGAAAAGTGACAGGGAGCTAATTTTCCCTTTGACATTATGAGTAAGCGCTTGGAATTTCTATCTTTAGGAAATTAATTAATCTGCTTTTGAAAAAGCTTACAATAACTACTTCAGATCATCTTTCGGAGATCATTATCGGCGGAAACTGGACAGATGTTTCCGATCGTATTCCGGTTGAGAAAACCGTAATCATTACTGATGAAAATATTTTCCGGATCTACGGGCCGGCGTTTCCATCCTGTCCGGTTTTCTGCATTAAGCCCGGAGAAAAGAGCAAGAGCAGTCAGGCTGCTTGATCTGGGTGTTGACAGAGGCGGATTCATACTTGGGATAGGCGGAGGGGTCGTTTGTGATGTGGCCGGATTCCTGGCCTCAGTATATATGCGTGGCATCAGGTTCGGATTTGTTTCGACAAGCCTTCTTTCTCAGGTCGATGCCAGTGTGGGCGGGAAGAATGGTGTAAACCTAGGCTCAGTAAAAAATATTCTTGGCACATTCAATCAGCCCGA
>JBBIIS010000225.1:0-251 GCA_037446375.1 Bacteroidota bacterium
AGAAGGGTGTCGTTCAGCCAGAGGCGGGGATGTTTTTCAGGACCTTTGTAGCAGATAAGGAAAAAGCTTACAGCGAAGAGGATGCCTGTAAAGAATTCCCTGAGGTTTGAGTAATAATAAGCGCTTAGTGATCCCTGGAAGCCCGTTCTGAAGAAGGGGATGGCTGAGAAGAGGATCAAGATGACAGGGAGGAAGAAACCCAGAATACCAATGAAGTTCCTTATTCTCCGGTAATTCATGGAATCATTTTC
>JBBIIS010000225.1:261-3124 GCA_037446375.1 Bacteroidota bacterium
AGCTTTCATAAATTTTCAGTTTTAGGTTTGGATCAGAAAAGATAACCTGCATGGCGGCGATCAGGTAGGTGTAAGATAAGAGTTGAAGGAAGAATTTTGACTGAGTGGCACAGAGCCCAGAGGAAGCCGGATCGCCCAGCTCCTCCCAGGCTTCACATTGCAACGGCTGGCAAAGCAAGAGCTCAGACAGTCAGCTGCTTTGTCCTGCGGAGTCCGTAAATTATAAGTCCGGCCCCGGCCAGGATGTATGGAAGGCTTAAAAGCTGTCCCATATTTAATGTCATACCCTTTTCAAACCCGACCTGGTTCTCCTTTACAAATTCAATCATAAACCTGGCAGTAAAGCATAGAACAAGGGCAAGCCCGAAGAGGACCCCGTTCTTAAGCCTGTCCCTCATTTTATAATAAAGGATCATCATGATCATAAAAATGATAAAATAGGAGATCGCCTCGTACAATTGAGCCGGGTGCCTGGGAACATTATCTACCCGTGAAAAGATCACTCCCCATGGTAATGTTGTCGGAATGCCTATAATTTCAGAGTTCATGAAGTTTCCAAGTCTGATGGATCCGCACGCCAGGGCTGCGACAACCGCGATCAGATCAAAGGTGTCGATCATCTGGTGTCCGGTTTTCCGGGAATAGAAGTATAACGCGATCAGTAATCCCAGTGCCCCGCCATGACTCGCCAATCCCTGATAGCCTGTAAATTTTACGCCGCCTCCGGAAGGGAAAGTAACAGGCAGGATCATTTCCAGCGGATGCGAGAGATAATAAGCAGGCTCGTAGAATAAACAATGGCCCAAGCGGGCACCCGCTACGATCCCGATCATCCCAAAAACTGATAATTTTACGAGATGATCAGGGGGAATGTTCTCTCTTTTAAAGATCCGGTCTAGAATAAAGATGCAGAGGATCAATCCGCCAACAAAGAGTAATCCATAGTATCTGATTGAGATCCCGAAGATATTTACAATTTCCGGGTCAGGGTTCCAGTAGATATAGTTTAAGATCATGTTTTACTTTTCATTTTTGGCATTGACGTACTTCCTGCCTCAAGCCTCAAACCCAGCACCTTCTTAACTTTAGTCTTTTATCTTCTCATAAGCCCCGGACCACCCGGCTTCGCCCAGCCTTCGCATTGCTGCGGCTGGCAAAGCAGGGCTTCGGCTGGGTAAAACAGGGCTGAAGGAGCTTGTGCCTCATATAGTCTTGTGAACAAGTTTCTTCTGAGAAAGCATAATTTTTAAAAGCAGTATCATGAAACCTGCAGTGATCGCAATATCAGCCATGTTCACAATGCCGGTATGAAATAATCCGAAATTGAAGTAAAGAAAATCTGTTACGGAGCCGTATAATATTCTGTCGATAAGGTTTCCCAGGCCGCCGCTTATTACAAGGCATAATCCCAGGCTTATTGATTTTGGCAGTGAACTGTTTTTCAGGAGGTAGTATAGCCCGTAGCACAGGACAAGGAATGGAATAAGAATAAAGATCAGCTTATAAATAATCCTCGGTAAATTATGACCCAGGCTTAAAAATGCCCCGGCATTCTCAACTTTTGTTATTGTGATGAAGTTATCAATAACAACAATTTTGCTGTTGAATTCAACATTATGGCGGACGATGTTTTTCGTAACCTGATCGCATCCGATACTTGTCAGTAATATCAGCAGGATCAGTATGTTTCGCAGGATCTTATTTGATTTCATTTTTCCAATGGGTGAGAGTACATAGGCCGGCGGGCTTAGCTTTTCTGTTCGTGTCAGTATCTCGGGTCATTGTCATTTTCACTTCTTTTTAGCCTTCTTCGGTTTTGGTTCAGGAAGCTCATTTAGCGTTAATTTAACCAAAGTACTCAGCCATTCATGATCCTCGATCTTATCTTCTATCAGAAAACTGGGTTTCGCACCGGGATAGGGTGGTGCTTCTACCACATCCCTGATATAATTCTTACCCGCGATAGTCGGTTTTATGAAAAGTTTATTATCACAAATGAGTGCGAATACTTTGTTGCCGGAGTAAAGAGCATACTCACCAAACATTTTCTTAAATGATATATCTCCTGCAGATTGTAATTGCCCGATTACAAAATCCACGAAATCTTGTTTTGAAGCCACGGTATTTATTTTAATTAAATATCGGAATTTTTTATGAAGCTGCGGCAGACAATTGCCGGGTTAGTTATATAAGCATTCCGGGATGGAGCTGTCCGGCGATGCGAGTGTTGTGCAGCGTTCCGTGCGAACGGAGTGAGATACGGGTGTGCAAGACTGCCAGACGGCGCATGCAGGCACGCCTGACGAGCATCCTGCCTTTATTGTCCGTGTCAGCAGTCCGGCACGATTGTCTTACTTAAAAAAACTACTTCCATACAGGTACTTTTATATAACTGCTGCCGGTTAACCAGTCAACCTGAAGAGGCTCTCCCGCATTTTGAATACTCTCAGATGAAACATCGTTCCCGGTGCCATAATTGATCTCCCAATCAGGGTTCTTGTTAGCTCCAATAAGCAGAATCAGTCTGCTTCCTGACTTTACATGGCAACTTGTAAAGAAAGTATCCTTAAAATAAATATTTTCCACCTTCCCGGGAGTAAGCAATTGTCTTTTGGAAAGATCTTTGATATAGCTGCATCTTGCAATATTATTACTCAACTGAAAATATTTTCCGTCGGCCTGTTGTTCATAAAGCTTTATAGAAATATCCATATCGCGCTTATTGATCACCATATCGAGATTGGCGATGAAAGAACCATTAATATCGAATTCTTTTTTAAATGGAGCCGTTGCGAAGGCGATAGAATTATTTGAATAAAGGGTAGTGTCAATAATATTTCCACTGCCGTTAATTACTGTTTCC
>JBBIIS010000226.1:0-3108 GCA_037446375.1 Bacteroidota bacterium
AGTAGAGGACAGCTAAGGTTGAAAAGCTTTCACCTGCAATAATCCTGCTCCTGAGTTCCAGAAGCTTCTGCCTGGCATCAGCCTTGTTCTGATCGTTGTTGGGAGGATCGATCTGAATTATGCTTAGCTGAACCATAGCCGGTACCTTGGCAAGGCTGTCTTTCAACTGGCTGGAATAGTATTTCCTTACATCGGCAGGAGTAACTGAGATATCCTGTGTAAGCTTATCCTGTACCTCAGAGATAGTCTCCTGGTTCATCATTGCTTTCTTAAGATCTGCTCTAATCTCAATCATGCTCTTTTTGAAGTAATCCTCAAGTGCCTTCTCAGATCCTGCACGGGCGATATAGCTGTTAAGCGTCCCATTGAGCCTTGCTTCAACTGCAGTTTCAGATGTTTTTATACTGTCTATTCTGGCCTGATCGAGGAAAAGCTTGTTAATAAGTTCCTGCTCGAATATCCGGCAACGCATTTCAGGGATGCTTGATCTGTTTCCCGAAGAAAGTTCCTGTACGATACTGTTTTCAACATCCGAAAGATAGATCACTTCATTTCCCACAATCCCTGCCACGGACTCAACAAGTGTCTGTGAAAAACCATACTTGCCAAAAAAAAGAAAAAACAATACTGGCAGGATCAATTTCCCTGAACTTTGTCTCATAACTAATATGTCTTAAATAGATTTGCTTTCAAACCGTCATTGTAAATCCCGTTCTCAAGATTCTGAAGAAACTCAAATCTCCTGTTATTGAGGATTATGCTCTTTATATCGTTTTTCACGTATTCATAAGGCGCAAGGGAATACCTCAATCTGTAATCCCTGAATGTTATAAGATAGATTGATGATGAATCCCTGGTTTCATAAAATGTATTGTAGCGAAGGAACTCGTCCTGATTCACTATATCCATAGGAAGCTCTACGGAAAGCCGGTCCATTGCGATCCAGCCTTCATTAAAATCGTCAAATTTTTCGGCAAATTGATAGCACAGGGTCTCAAGCTGCTGGAGATCCTTCTGCTGGGAGGATCTGGAGAGACTTCGTATTTTGTCAATATTAGGAACTTCAAGGGGAAGCTTTATATAGAGGGCCTTAACAATGTTTGAGCTTAGTATGAACTTCTTATCATTCGCAGCAAAATAGCTTTCCATCTCATCATCAGTAATTGTTGTATCCATCTTTTCAACCATCATCTGGCGCTGATACTGATATATTGAAAGGTTGGCCCTGGTTTCCTGAAGCTGGTTCTCGATTTCGCTTTTATAATCACCGGCAAGGTTTTCCTCAGCTTTAAGAAAAAGGAGCTCCTTCCTTGCCCACCCGTTAATATAGTTCTGAATTATTGTAGTACTGTCTGCGGCAGAAGTTCCAGGCTGAATCATTTTTGGGATCTGATCATAATAGAGAACCGACGATCCAACAGAAGCCACCATCTGCCTTTTCTGACCACTATGCTTTTTCGCGCATCCGGCAAGAAGAATTAATAAAAGGAGAATTGGAATTGACCTATTCATTCGCCAGTTTTTTTCTAATCTCTTCAAATACTGATTTATCAATTTTAACGGGGTATTTTTCCTTTAATTGTGCGATCCAGCTCTTTTCGAGATAATCCTGATAGCCTGAAATCATCTCACTCTGGACATCTGCGAAAGGAAGTGGTTGTGCAGGGTGAATAACAGTTATTACAAGGAGTACAGGCAGGCCTCCCGAGAAAATCTCATGAACTCCGGGTTCCCATTTAACGCTGTCGGCAATACTGTTGTCCCCTTTATGCCAGGAGCCGGATTTAATCTTAAGAAGTGTATCTCCTTTTACAATAAACTTCGAAAGCATCTTTAAATCACAATCCGGCTTACCACTATACTTTGTATATGCGGCCTGAAGATTCTTCTTCCCATCTTTTATCTTCAGTGTATAGATCTTTCCTTCTATACTTTCCTTTGTGAGATATTTAGCCTTATTATCCTCATAATATTTTCTCAGGCCTGTGGAATCATCCTGCGACTTATTCCAGACCTTTTTCCCGGAGATATCGAAAAGAAGAATGCCGTCATGAAATTCATTCATGAGATACCTGAAATCGGGATATTTCTTCTCAAGAATGGAATTCTCATATTTTGTTATCTGATCTGCAAGACATGCCTCTATAGAACGATTTATGAAAATTGAGGGGTCGTTAGTGCTTATTATTGATCCTCTTTTTTCTATGAATGCAGCAAATTCCCGTGTTGAAAGCTGCTGGCCCGCAAAGGTATAAATAGCTCCCTGTGGCAGCATATTCCGGTCGTATTTTGCCATTCCCCTGATTACCAGGGTATCGGTATTGGCGATAAACCATGCCACATTTGCACTGTTAAGGCTGTACTTATATTCCTTTTTAAGCTTTTCTACAAATGATTTCCTGCTTATAGAGTTAAGGTACGATTCATTTATCTTTCCCTCAAGCCATGGTTTCATTTCCTCATACGTGCCCGGAGGCTTTCTGTCGATCCTTTTTATAATATGCCATCCGTAAACCGTCTTCAGTGGCAATGTGAAATCGCCATTATTTTTAAGCTTGAATGAGGCTTCCGCAAAATCGCTTATGATCTCACCGGCTCCAAACCAGTTTAGCTCACCGCCCTTTGATGCAGATTCCCTGTGGTCGGAATACTTCGCGGCAAGGTCAGCAAAGGGTGCTCCAGCAACAAGCTTCCTGTACACCATCCATATTGTATCTTTCGCTGCCTCTGCAGCCTTATCGGATGCTCCGGGAGGAACCGCGATCATTATGTGGGCGACTTTTATCTTACCGCTTGATGGTCTCTTTCCCGCCACCATTATAATGTGGTAACCGTAAGGGGTCCGGACCGGTTCCGATATCTCTCCTTTTTTGAGACCGTACGCCACATCCTCAAATGGCATTATCATCTGAAATGCCGTGAAATAGCCGAGATTCCCTCCATTTATTTTAACCGATGGATCATCAGAGCTGCTTCGGGCAACCTGTTCGAATGACTCTCCCTGGATAATTCTTTCCCTTATATTCTTTGCCTTTTTCCAGGCTTTCAGAGTGTCAGCCGGACTTGATTCAGGAGGAATTGCAACAAGTATATGCCATCCATTTATCT
>JBBIIS010000227.1:0-3017 GCA_037446375.1 Bacteroidota bacterium
CGTACCCACCAGCATATTTATCGCAAAAATAGCTCCTGCAACTGGTTCGGTCCTGTCGTTATTCATTATCCAGTCCTGTATAATTATCCTGCCTCCCTTATTCAGGGATTTATAACATTTGCTGACAAGATCACCGTTTGTTTCGAGAGAATTACTGTGTATTATGGCTGATAGGAAGATCAGATCGAACCCTTCCGGCAGATCATCATTTGTATAGTCACCCGCATATGTTTTTATTCTGCCCGTGAAGCCCTCCTTATCTATGAATTTCTTTGTTATGGGAACTACATTTGGCAGATCAAAGACAGTTGCCTCAATACCAGGCTTTTTGTTAATAAATTCCATTGAGAATGCTCCCGAACCACCTCCGACATCCAATACCGATTTTACGTCTGAAAGGTCTATTCCTGCCAACTGCAGCCTGGCCTGTTTCATCGCCCTGTCGTGCATTGCACTGATAAAGGAGAAAAGCCAATCCTCTCCCCTCGCATTTATCTCAGAAGGATTTGCAGACAAACCTGTTCTGACAACATTCGTAAGATTGCTCCAAGTGTTCCACAGGTGATTTGTATGCATCAGTCCGCCAAGATAATCAGGACTTTCTTTTGAGAGGAATGCAAAGCTCTCCTTTGTATTGAAATACAGACCCTCTTGCTTTGTCAGGAAGCCCAGCGAGACAAGTGCATTTAACAGACGCCCGCAGGCATGTTCCTCAAGTTTGAGACCCGAAGACAGATCGCCTGCAGAAATACCTGAATCTGGAATATTTGTAAAAATATCAAGTTCAAAACCGCTTAAAAGTATCCTGCTTTTCTGGAAAGAGGACGCAAACTCTCTTATTGCATTCGGATTCATAACGGTAATTTTTGATTATTCCAAAGGTAATGCACTTTCTTCTGATTTCTTAATTAAAAGACCGGGTGCAAAATAAAATAGGAACTTACACAGAGGAACACAGAGCATACACAGAGCGCCACAAAGGGATACTGTGAAACTCCGTAAAAACTCCGGTTAACTCCATTGTAAAATTTTTAGATCTCAGATACTCAACAGTTTGCTCATGAATTATTTAGCCCTTACCATTCTCAGGGCTTCGCGTAGGATATTCAAAGTTGAAGTATCGCTTATATATACTGAATTTAGGCCCTGTGGTTCCCCAAAAGGGTCTCCGAGAAATGCTCCGGGGTCATTCATAACCTTATCCCATGGCGCCGGTTTCCCATATCCGCCATAAGCCCATACATTTACACCTGCAAAGGGCGAATCTTCATCCGTGTCTGTAAATATCTTCAGAACTGAGCTGAAGTATTCGTCCCTTGCCTTGACAGGAGTAAAAGGTGATGTCGCCGACAGATCCCTGTCCAGCCCAAACTCTTCCATAATTACGGGCTTTCGGAGGCTCTTAGCGATTTTTATGTGACGATTAATATAACTGTGTGCTTTTTTAATGGATTCTGAAAGGGTAGAGTCGGCCCGCTTTGAATCAAACCAGCCCCAGTTCTTTGCCCACAGATGAAAAGTAATGTAATCTATTGCCGAATCATTATGACTTCTTATAAAATATTCCTCACTATTAAGAGTTCCTGTGAGCCCTTCAGAACCTGTTGTTACGAGATGGTTCGGGTCGATCGAATGTATCCAGGCTGCAGTCTCATAGTTCCATTTTATGAAATCTTCTATATTTTTTTCGCCCTGGGGTCCGTCTGGTCCGGGCCTGGGCTCATTGGCCAGTTCCCACGCCATAATCGCCGGATCGTCGCGATATCTTAACTTATTGTATGTATTTGTACGGTTCACAAGCATTTTTATATAATTGTGAAATATCCCGTTTGCCCTTGAATCTGCATAAAATTCAGCGCTGTATCTCATCATCCTGTCTAAATCGCCCCGGCTGCCGGAATCTGTGACATTGTCTCCCCTGCTCCAGTTCATAAACTGGGCCATGCCACCTGACCATTGCCAGTAATTATTCAGGTAAACCACGGCATGCATTTTTCGCTTTCCCAACTCTGAAAGTACGAAATCAAGTCCCTTCAGAAGGTTCTCGTCGTAGGCTCCAGGCGAATGTTCAATAGTTAAAGGAAGGGCTCTGTTGAAAGTAGATCTTTCCGATGCTCCAAGGATCCTCAGGTTATCAAAACCATAGGCATTAAGCGTATCAAGCTCCTTAACCAATCTTTTCTGCCCGTCGGGAGTGGCGCCAAGATAACAGGCATACCACATGTTAAATCCTACGAAGCGGTAAGGTTTTCCCTTAAGAATTAAACGGGTCCCCTTCACAGAAACAAATTCCTTTGCGGATTGTGAATTACATCCTAAAAGAATTGTAACGAAAAAAATAATAACCAGGTGCTTTATCATTTGATGAATTTACTATAAATCTTCTTTGCAGGTATCCGGCACTAAAATATTATTTGCGATCCATTTTAATTACTTTTATTGTTTATTTTATTTACAAAAAGTATGATCAGGTCCTGAGCGACAAATCATATATTGTAAAAATTCAGAATAAACTTTAATAATATAATATTATGTATCAGTCCGATCCTGAAAGATATTCCGGAATGGAATATCGCCGTTGCGGAAAAAGTGGCCTGAATCTTCCTCTGTTATCGCTTGGCTTATGGCATAACTTTGGTGAAGTTGATCTTTTTTCCGATTTTCAGAAGATAATATGGAAAGCGTTTGATTCAGGGATTACCCATTTTGATCTTGCAAATAACTATGGCCCTCCCCCGGGTTCGGCGGAGAAGAATTTTGGCCTCATTATTAAATCTGATTTCAGGGGCCATCGCGATGAAATGATCATCTCGACAAAGGCTGGATACCTTATGTGGCCAGGTCCATATGGCGAATGGGGTTCCAGAAAATATCTGCTTTCAAGTCTCGATCAGAGCCTGAAGCGTTTGAAGCTCAATTATGTCGACATCTTTTACTCGCACCGCCCCGACCCCGAGACTCCGCTTGAAGAGACAATGGGGGCTCTCGACCATGCTGTCCGCAGCGGGAAAGCATTG
>JBBIIS010000228.1:0-3009 GCA_037446375.1 Bacteroidota bacterium
TTCCACAGTATCATCCCTTGAATAAAGAGTTGAATCCCCTACCATCACATCGCTGAGCAGTCTTTCATAAGCTGACGGAAGCCTGACATCTGCCAGATCAGTATAATGAAAGTCCATGTTCACGTTCTTTACATTGAAACCGGCTCCAGGCTCCTTCATTCCAAATTTAAGAAGGATGCCCTCATCAGGCTGAATCCTCAGTATCAGCTGATTCACAGCTTTGTTTATATCCTCGTCCCTGAAAAGAAAATGCGGGGTAGGCTTAAAGTGTATAACTATCTCAGTTACTCTTGTTGGCAGTCTTTTGCCAGTCCTGATATAAAAAGGCACACCGCCCCAGCGCCAGTTGTTAATGAAGAATTTTATAGCTACAAAAGTTTCAGTTCGTGAGTTAGGGTCAACCCCATGTTCCTGCCTGTAAGATGGCAGACATTCACCCCTCACCTTTGATGCAGTATACTGCCCTCTGATTACATACTTTTCCACCTCATCTTCCCTTATGGCCTGCAACGATTCGAAAACCTTGAGCACTTCATTCCTTATGGCGTCGGGCTTCAGTGAAGATGGAGATTCCATTGCGGTAAGGCCCACCATCTGCAGAAGATGGTTTTGAACCATATCGCGCAGTGCCCCTGCGGAATCGTAATACCCTCCCCTGTTTTCAACGCCAAGGCTTTCAGCCGATGTAATCTCTACATGGTCGATATAGTTCCTGTTCCAGAGGGGTTCGAATAACCCGTTGGAGAACCTTGTGACAAGAAGGTTCTGTACAGTCTCCTTTCCAAGGTAGTGATCAATTCTATAGATCTGTTCCTCGGCAAAAAGTTTATGAAGCCTTATATTAAGCTCCTGGCAGGAATAGAGATCATAGCCAAAAGGCTTCTCAAATATAATCCTTCTGAAACCATCTTTCTGGGAACTGAGCCCGGTCCGGAACAGGTTTTCCGCTATTGTCGTATAGATACTTGGTGGTGTTGCAAGATAAAAGACATAGTTTCCCGATGTGCCGTTGTTATTATCCTTTTCGGAAAGCACTTTCTTCAGTGATTCGTAGTCCTTCTGTGCGGTGAAATCGATAACAAAATATGCGAGGTGAGATAAGAACTCATGAAGCTCCTCATCCTTTATATTCTTTTCACCCGAAAAAGACACGATGCCCTCTTTCATCTTTTTCCTGAAATCTTCATCGTTGATCATTGTCCTGCCGGCTCCGATCACCTCGAACTTCTCCGGGAGAAGTCCCTGCACCTTAAGCGAATACACGGCCGGTATAAGCTTCCTGTACGCCAGGTCGCCTGATGCACCGAATATTATTAACGCGAGATTTTCAGGACGTTTCATCTTTGATGTTAAATTTGTATGTGATTCAATTCTAGCTGTTATAAGGCAGGTCGATCCAGAATATTGTTCCTTCTCTCTCTGTACTGGAGAATTCCGCCTTCCCTCCAAGATAATTCTCAGTCAGGAGCTTTATGCTGTATGTGCCTATTCCCCTTCCGCTGCCTTTAGTTGAAAATGATCTCTGAAATACCTGAAGCCTCACATTTTCGGCCATTGCCTGGTCATTTTTTACCTTAATCCTTACCTTTCCGGGAAGTGACTCGACAGATAAATCGACAATACCATTGCTTTCTGTCGCCTCAAGAGCATTCTTCAGCATATTAAACAGAACCTGCTGGAGAAGCACTTTATCACTATTTATTGTCACATCACCGGCATTGTTCGTAATAGCAATTTTTTTTCCTACTGCTATTTCATTCTTTGAAATTCTTGCGGCAGCAGCCTGCAGAAGCAAAAGGGGATTTATCTCTGTTCTATTTACAATAAGATCTCCGTTCTCTGCTGATCTTAGCTGTCTGTGGACAATAATTTCATCAACGAGTTCACGGCTCGATTCTTCTGATAGTTCAATAAGCTCTTTGTCTTCTATCGGGTCCGACCCTTCCTTTAAAAGAGAAAGCAGACCGCTTAGATTTCCGGCAGAGTTAAGAATATCGTGGAAAAATATCCTTTCAAGGATTTGTTTTCTTTTCTCATTGCTGATATCTTCAACTCCAAACACGTAATAGGTCCTGTTTCTAAGTTTGATCGGGGAAGTGGTAACCCGAAGGTCCCAGTTTACAGTCTTTCCATATGTTTCTGAAGTTATCCTTGTCTCCCTGATCGATTTCTTCCCTGTTTGCTGTGATTCAATAATTGAAGTGACAGCTCCGCAATGGGCACAAGACATAGATGTTCCGCATCCTGCCTCCATATCACCCGAGTGTATGCAGCCAATTGCTTCGCCTGGCCTGCTACCCAGGATCGGCCCAATATTCTCCAGCCCGAGAAGATTCATAAACGAATTGTTTGCGTAAATGATCTGACGTTTATTATCGAGGATCGCGGTTATCCCGGAGATGGCTCCCATAATATCAAGGAGAGTTTTTTCTTCATGTAATAGTCTGGTATCCTGCATTATATCCTCATCACTGGACCTCTCTGGCTTTGCAAAAAAACTTTCCATTTTCATTTTTCCTCCTCAGGAATAACAAAAGAAGTTGGTATATTGATCAGGCAAAGATAATAAACGATGACAGATTAATTATTGTGACAGACCTGAGATTAAACTATAAGGTTTGAAAAGATTTATTTTAATGTTAATAACTAATATATATCATTAACTTTTATTTTTGAAGTAATTGTATTATTTTTGCCAGCAATTATAAAGCACTATGATATTTTTAAGAACAACACTTTCATTGCTCAACATTATCAGGTTTACTGAAAATGGCTGAGAATGGCGCGCTGTTTTTAAAATTAGTAACCGTTCTCAGGAAAGAAAGAACGGTTTTTTTGTTAAATATAAACTAAGAGACAATGGCAAAAGAGAGGCCGGTAAGTTCAGGGCTCTACAGGGATGAATTTGAGCACGACAGCTGTGGAATTGGTTTTGTGGCCCATATAAAAGGAAGGAAGTCCCATTCAATTATTGCAAAAGGTCTGGAGACACTTAGTAATATGAGCCAT
>JBBIIS010000229.1:0-2965 GCA_037446375.1 Bacteroidota bacterium
CCCGGGAACCTATTTTACCCGGGAAAAGTTCAACATCAGTCCTGCCCAATACCTCCTTCTCCGACCTTGCACCGATGTTGTTGACGTCTGCCTTATTCGCTAATACTTTCCTTCCGTTTTTATCCAGCACGTAAATAGGATCAGGCAGGTTATCTATCAGGGTACGAAGGAGTATCCGTTCATGCTGCACTTTTTCCTCTGCTAATACCCGTTCCGTGACATCAATATAGGATGCAAGAAAGTGGTGAACGGTACCATCAGTGTTCCGCTCACAAACGACAGAAAGAGTGGCATAAATTATTTTTCCGTCTTTACATACGAATCTCTTTTCCAGTTCATAATTGTCAATTTTACCATCAAGGGATTTCTGAAATAGTTCAAGGTTCTTAGCCGTGTCATCGGGATGTGAGAGCTCTAACCAGTTCATGCCCAATAACTCCTCTTTTGCATATCCGAACATCTGGCACAGTTTCTGGTTGACCTCTATCCATCGCATATCGGGCAAAGTAACGCTCATGCCAACCGACCCTGATTCAAAGTAATTCTGAAACTCCCTTTTACTTCTGTCAAGGGCTTTTTCAGCCTGCTTTCGTGATCCTATATCACGCATGCTTCCAACAATTTTTTCAGGGTGGCCGTCTGCATCCAATATGATTTTAGCTGAAACTGAACAAGGAACTGTTGATCCATCACGATTTTTAAGTTCGATCTCAAAATCAGGAACACTTCCCTCCTCCTTTAATGCGTTTATAATAAGCTGCCTCTCCGCCGGATTGTAGTAGAAATCGTACATTGATTTGCCTATGAGATCCGAAGAATCATATTGCCCTTTCGACATAGTGTTTATTGAAGGACTAAGGCTAATGATAGTTCCATCTATTTTTGTTTCATAATATACATCCTGGACATTCTCAAAAATACTTCTGTATTTTCCTTCACTTTCCTTTAATGATTTTTCTGCCAGCTTGCGTTCGGTAATGTCACGGACAATCACCTGTCCGGCAGGAGCTCCCATATATATTATCGGGATCCCAATGACTTCGACATCAATAACGGAACCGTCGAGTTTGATAAATTTTTCTTCCATCTGCGGTACATCTTTCCCTTCAAGCTCCATCTGCAATCGGGTCATAACTTCTTTTCGGCTATCCGGATGGATTATATCAAGGATAGTCATACCTATTAGTTCCCGGGGATCTTTAGCGCCGATAAGCTTTGCCCCGGCTGCATTTACAAAGATAAATCTGCCTTCCTGGTGAATTGCAATTCCATCGGGTGATTTCTCGATAAGCGACCGGTAGCGTTCCTCACTTTTCGATAAAGCATTATCTGAATTTATTTTCTCTTTCTGTAATTCCGCTTTCTTAAGTGAATTGACAACTGCCTGGCCCAGCCTCGAAAGATTATCTTTCAGAATATAATCATCCGCACCTGCCTTCAGGCAATCTACTGCAACTGTCTCATTGATTGATCCTGTGACAATAATAAAAGGAGTCATAGGAGCAAATTCATTTCTTAATAATAGCGCCTGCATCCCATTGAATTGAGGAAGAGAATAATCGGAAATAATCAGATCCGGAGAGAAAGATTTGAGGCCCTCAATGAACTCCTTTTTGTTTTCAACAAGAAGCTTTTCAAAAACGATTTTATTCTTATCTAGCTCCCTCCAGATCAGCTCCGCATCTCTCTTAACGTCTTCATTGAAAAGAATTTTCAATTTACCTTCCATGTTCTGTAATTTAATAATGATCTGTTTCTAAACTTCATGGTTCAAGTGTGTAAAGTCTCAAAGGCTCAAAAGCGTAAAGGGGTAAATGATTTTTGCTGTTATGCCGTTGCTCCATTTTACCGTTGCACCTTTATTTCAATGGTTCATTTACCAGCAGCCAGTAAAGCCCAAGGCTGCTCATGGCATTAATAAACTGGTCGAAATCAACTGGTTTTACCACATAGCTGTTAGCCCCTAAGGCATAGGCCTCCGTCATATCAGGTTCCTGCCTGGATGAGGTGACGATTACAATTGGTATATGAGAAGTCCTGTTATCGGATTTAACTGTTTTCAGGACTTCGAGCCCGCTTATTTTTGGAAGCTTAAGATCGAGAAGAACCACTTTCGGCGGATTTGAGAGGCTCCTCTTTTCATATCTTCCACGGCAAAAGAAAAAGTCCAGCGCTTCTGCACCGTCCTGTGCAACCAGCAGATTATTTGCGAGGTTGTTCTTCTTAAGAGCCCGCAAAGTAAGCTCTGCATCCCGGGGATTATCCTCGACGATCAGAATTTCGACAGCATTAAAATCTTCCATTTATTGAAATTATTAGTAAATACATAAATTATTCACCTGGTGCCCGGGACCCAGAATCGGGCAACCCTAACCTAGGAGCTGGTTCCATTAGCCGGCAAACTAAAATAAAACGTCGCCCCTTTTCCTACTTCCCCTTCGGCCCATACCTTTCCGCCATGCTTGAGTATAATTCTCTGTACAATTGCGAGCCCGACCCCATTCCCTCCAAATTCACTCTCGCTGTGTAATCTCTGAAAAACTCCAAACAGCTTGTGCTTAAATTGCATATCGAACCCTACACCATTATCTTTAACAGAATATATTACATTTTTTTCGTCCTGTTTTGAGATAATAACAATTTCAGGAGCAGGTTCATTTGAAGTATATTTTATTGCATTTGAAATCAGATTATTCCAAACAAGCCTGATAAGGCCCGGATCACCAAAGACTTTATTTAATCTGCCAGATTTGAATTTTATCCTCTTTTTTTCATTCCCATCTGAGATTTCCTCAAATACAGAACAGACGATGAATTTCATATCAAGCATAGCCGGACTCATAGTACTTCTTCCGATTCTTGAAAAACTAAGTAAATCATCTATTAGTTCCCCCATTTGAGTAGCGCTCGAGGAAATTATTCTGCAAATCCTTTTCCCTTCATCGTCCAGGTTTTTTTCATAATC
>JBBIIS010000230.1:0-2745 GCA_037446375.1 Bacteroidota bacterium
AGTTGTAATATGAACTCCTGCTTATTCTTAATACTTTACACATCTTCTCAATGGGAAATATGGAGTTATTTGCCCTTATGAATTGGAATATCTGCCATCGTTCTTGGAGAAAATGCCTACAGCTTCTTTTAAGATGTCACGTTCTTACTGAGCATCCCGTAGTTCCCCTTTTTAGCCGGACAATTCCCTTTTGTTCATCTGTCATCGTTATGTTACCCTGGCCCGGGACGCTTGCACCATCATTTGTTAAAGATTCCCGTCTCCAACAATAGATCAGGTCTGCACGAAGATCCAGTTCAAAAGCAAGTGCTGAAATATCTTCCCTGAATATGATTGTTGAGGTAGGGTAAATTGCATTTCATTCGGTTTATGTTTGGTTATTAGAAAGAGAAAACAAAACTTTACTATAGTACAAAGCTTTACTTAAGTTGACTAAGGAAGAATTTAAATCACTGTTTGACGAATATTTCGATTCTGTTCGGAGTTATTTGTTCTACAGAGGTGCAGAAAAGGAACTGGCATCAGATATTGCTCAGGATGTGTTTCTCCGGATGTGGGAAAAACAGCCTGATGGTGACAGGAAGACTTTAACCGGATTACTATATAAAATGGCCGGAGATATGTTTATAACAAGATACAGGAGAGACAGGCTTGAATCGGAATACCGGATCTCGATATCTTACGAAAAATACGCACAGTCACCCGAAGACCAGTTTCAATATAAGGAGCTGCAGGAAAAATATGCAAAGGCACTCTCTGTAATGGACGAAAAACAGAGAACTGTTTTCATGATGGCCAGGATGGAGGGTTTAAAATATTATGAAATAGCAGATCGTTTGGAATTAAGCATTAAGGCGGTTGAAAAAAGGATGAGCTTTGCATTAAGTATTCTAAGAAAATATTTACAAACCTGAAATGGAAAAGGAAGTAACAGACATGGACGGAAAGGATCTTCCGGAAGATATTCAGAAGGCAATATCGGGTGCCCGTATTAACTGGAGTAAAAGCAGGGAAGAGGCATGGAATGAACTTGAATTGCGTATGCATGACAAACGACCAACTGCACGCATAATCAGAATGGGAAGAAGCCGACGGCTGACAGCGATCGCGGCAACGGCAGTAGTGTTTCTTAGCATTCCTGTCGTGGCTATGCTCTACACGAAGAATATCAGAGTAGCACCAGGCAGTCAATCAGAAATATATCTTCCCGACAAAACCTTCGTGCGCCTGAATGCAGAGACGTCTCTTACCTATAAACCTTTGTACTGGATGATTGCAAGAAAGGTTTGGCTCGAAGGAGAAGCTTACTTTGATGTAACAAAAGGAAGAAAATTTGAAGTAATTTCGAATAATGGAAACACAACTGTTATGGGCACTTCTTTCGACATTTATTCAAGGGAGAAGGAATATCAGGTAACATGTATCTCGGGAAGGGTTAGAGTTTCTGATAATAGTGGAAATCATGAAACATTTCTCGGACCAGGGCAACAGACCTCTCTCTCAACCGAGGGCGGATTGAAGACCGCAACCAGAATCGACACTACGCAGACTATTTCATGGATTGAAGGCCGATTCAGCTTTACCTCAGTCCCCCTTAAGAAAGTAATCGAAGAAATAGCCAGGCAGTACGGGATTAAAGTGATACTAAGGTCGGATTCAGAGAATATTTATACAGGAACATTTAAAAGAGACAGTTCTGCGGATTACGCACTTAATGTTGTATGCAGGCCATTTGACCTTAAGGCAGAAAGAAAGTCGGAAAATGAATATATAATTTCAAAAAGTCAATAAAACGAAGCCTCTCAGCAAGTACCTTATTCTGATCCTGCTATTTTGTATTTCGACCAGGTCAGTATCACAGGAGATAAAGATCCAGTGTACGCATGAGCCACTGAATAAGATTTTTATTGAACTCCGCATGAACTATGGGATCATGTTATCTTTCGATGATACCTATTTATCTTCTTTTAGTATGTCGGTCGATAAAACATTTTCTTCTGCTGAAGAACTGATAAAATTCCTGATCAGTGAGTTGCCTCTGAATTATGAAATCAGTAACGGAGTTTATGTGATTTACAAAAAACGGACCAATGAACCAGACAGGAGTTTCTCTATATCAGGCCGGATAACCGATATTTATAACAGGGAGACTCTTCCTTATGCAGGATTGCAGATAAATGGCAAGACTTACGGCTCAGATTCCAGAGGCTATTTTTCCACATCGTCAAAAACCGACAGTCTGTTCAGGTTAAATATCTCCTACCTTGGATACTATATGCTTGATACAGTTGTACCTTCAGGCCGCTACTGCAATTTCAGACTTGTTCCTTCAGTGATCGGGCTTCAGCAGATAGTAGTGACCGGGATCCAGGTCGCAAGAAATATTCAGACCGGCACTAACCCTGGATTAATAAAGCTGAATCATAAAATTGCCTATTTTCTTCCAGGCAACGGAGACAATTCAATTTTTAACCTTTTGAGGCTTCAGCCCGGGATACTTGCTTCCGGAGAGCAATCATCGGACTTTATTATCTGGGGCAGCTATGAAGGTCAGAGCCAGGTGATATTTGACGGATTCACAATCTATGGCATGAAGAATTTCAACGATAATATCAGTTCCGTCAACCCGTATATGGCAAAAGATATTCGCGTAATGAAAGGTGGTTTCGGAGCCGAATATGGCGAGCGTGTGGGTGGAATTATTGAAATATCAGGATCAGATGGAAACAAATCGGCCGTATCGGG
>JBBIIS010000231.1:0-2741 GCA_037446375.1 Bacteroidota bacterium
GAGGCGGACTGTTTGGATACAGATTCTTCTATCCTCCGATGAAGACAGGGCATTACAGTATATACTGGCACAGACCGCTTGTTGCGTGGATGAAGGCAGGAAGTGAAGAGATCGAGATATCAGGTGATCTCCCGACAGGGTATATTGCCTGCTATCACGAAAAAGATATAGCCATGGAAAAGCCGGTTGAGCTCTGGCCAAGGCTGGAGAGACGGGAAATATATCTTTCAGCCCTGCGCGATTTTACTAACGGGCACGATCATTATGCACATCAGACATCAAAAAACTTAATCTCGCTTCTGGAGGCACACAGGATGCAGGATGAAAAGCCGTTACCCAGGTCGCTCGCCCATAAGCTCCTTAATCTATCAAAGCATAAATCCCTAGAAGAATGGCTTGACGAGCTCAGCATTCACACTCCTGATGTTAAAGCAGCCTCACGTATGAGAGCTCATCTTGATAAGATTATCGAACCTGAAAAGGAGGTTGTGCTTCCAGAGCCAATTACATATAAATATACTGCAAACCGCACTTTTGAAGAAGCATGGTGGAACGACATAAAATTTCTGGCCCATGGTGAGTTCGTCAACAAAGATAATGCTGATGTTATTACGGATGCTGTGACACGCAGTCTTGTTACAAAACAGGAACGGGACATTGAATATGTCGGAAATTATTTCATCGGGCGATACAGGAAGGCAATTGCTGAGGCGGGGATGGAAGGCAAGGCAGTATGCGGTGAGCTGCCGTTCAAATGGCAGACCGATTTCGAGTTTTCACTTTACGGTGGTTGGCTCGGGAACCAGGAGGGGAGGATATATGAAAGAAATATTCTGATGGTGATCCCAGGAAAAAGCCGCAGGGAAGCAGTCGTCTTCGGAGATCATTACGATACTGCATATATGGAGGATGTATATTCAAGGGAGAGCGGCGGTTCAGGAGCAAGGATTTCAGCACACGGAGCTGATGATAATTATTCTGCAAGTGCCACGCTGCTGCTTGCAGCACCGATCTTCCTGAAACTGTCGAAGGAGGGAAAGCTTGAAAGGGATATCTGGCTTATTCACCTTACAGGGGAGGAGTTCCCTTCCGATTGCATGGGTGCAAGGAATTTCAGCAAAACTGCAATTGAAAAGAATATTCATCTCAAAACCCCCGAAGGTGAGGATATTGATCTTTCGGGAACGCAGATTGCAGGCCTGTATGTTATGGACATGATAGGTCACAACCGCGATAACGACCATAATGTATTCCAGATATCACCTGGTAAAAGCAAAGCCTCATTAAATCTGGCAAGGCAGGCTCATAAAGCCAACATGATATGGAACAATCTTGTTCCTGAATGGAACAAATTCCCTGAACGGGTGCATCTCGACAGGGGTAAAAGAGTTTTGGACGATACGGAAATTCCCGCACCTGCAAAATTTCTTGCTATAAACGGTGAGGTGAGGACACAATACAATCCTCATAGTTCAATCTTCAATACTGATGGACAGATCTTCTCTGATATGGGCATCCCTGTTGTCCTCTTTATGGAGAATTATGATATCAGCAGAACAGGCTATCACGATACACACGACACTATGGAGAATATCGACCTTGACTACGGATCTGCATTTGCAGCCATAGCTATCGAGACCGTTGCACGTATAGCCAACGCTAAATAATTACACGGAGGTCACATTTCTTTAAACCGAATTAAAAATATATATTCGAAAAAAAATCAAAATGAACTTAACATTCAGAACCACACCCGAAGAGAAAGATATCAAAAGGATCAGGGAGATGATAGAATCTACCGGTTTTTTTTACGATTTTGAGACAGAAGTTGCAGTAGAGCTTGTTGAGGATCGCCTGCAGAATGGCGAGGCGACAGGTTATCATTTTGTTTTTGCTGAGGTGGACGGGGTTACTGCTGCCTATTCCTGTTATGGTCATATAGAAATGACCAAGTCATGTTTCGACCTGTACTGGATCGTTACTCATAACGATTTCAGGGGAAAAGGCATTGGCAAGAAGCTCCTCGAAGAGACCTACAGGCAGGCCAAAATGCTGGGTTGTACTATGATCATAGCTGAAACGTCAGGCCGGGAACATTATGCTCCTACAAGGGCATTTTACGACAGTGCCCGGTATACTCTTGAAGCAACAATAAAAGATTACTACGACAAGGGCGACGATAAGCTGATCTATATAAAGAGATTCGACTGATTGGCCTCAGAGCGGCCTGTAGTAAATCACAGGAAACATGGAGCTCCGTCTCTGGCTCTCTGTGTGATCTCTTTGAAACTCTGCGTTAGTCCTTAAAGATTAGTTACCCATCATATTCAGAATGGCTATGTAGTAGTTCGGGTCGACCTCAACAAGGGTTCCAGCGGATTCGAGTTTTATCATATCCCATCTTGATTTAGGAAATATGTTCTTTTCAACGCCTGCAACTTTTACCCTGAGGGGCATATTGAAACGCGGCACGCAGTTATTCCACCTGAAGTTGAGTACGCTGTCCTTCACATAATATTCAAATACAGGTATTCTTACATCGCGCAGGTATTGGTCGAAGAATGGCTTCAGATCCATTTCGGTTTTATTGCTTAAAAAGTTTTCGATCTGCCTGCCTTCGACAACCTGATGATAAAATTCCTTGTTTATGTCCCTGAGTATATTCAGCCATTTATCATCATCATTAACCACCTGACGGAGTGTGTTAAGCATGTTACCGCCCTTATAGTACATGTCGCCTG
>JBBIIS010000232.1:0-2701 GCA_037446375.1 Bacteroidota bacterium
ACTGTTATTTCAGATGAAGTATATCCATATTCTGAAAGTATGGCATTAAGCTGTGCTGCGCCTTCCCTGTTTGTTCTCTTTGATCTGCCAATAAAAAAATGATCCTCCATTCTCAGTATGTCACCTCCATCAACATGCCCCGGATGTTCAATCTTCACGATTTTCTTCAGTTGCGCCAGAACATTTGAAATCTCAATCTCTTCTCCTGATCTGGATATGGCTCCCGGCCTTGTAATTATTGCTATCTCATTTGTTACGATGGCCGTATCTTCAACAAAACAGCCGTCGGGATATTTCAGATCCGCATCAAGGATAATCAGTTCCAGGCCGCATTTGATAAGTGCGCTGCAATATCCTTCATGCTGCTGAAGGGCTTTCTCAAAGTCGGGCTTGCCAATGTTGGCCGTTGTAATACCATTTGCAAAATTCCGGCCCGGTCTTCTTACAATTGCTTTTGAATACATGATAATAATTTTTAATTCATAATACAGCGGACGGAAAAGCCGTTTGTTGAGTCGATATAGTTACGGCTTATTGCTCCGTCTGCTGAGCTCATGCTGCGATACCATCCGTTGAGTATGTCTGAGCCTGAATATGTCCACCAGTAGCCGATGCCTTTTATTGTGAAAAAAAGTCCGTTTGTATAGCGGGTACCACCTGGCAGAGCTGTGAATCCGCTTTCATTTGTTGCCAGCTTATTTGGCCCATACCAGTGAGAAGTTCCGGATTCCTTAAGCTTACCTCCTGCAACTTTATCGCCTCCGAGAGATTCCGTGAGAGTCTTCCATTCAGTGTCGGTCGAAATATGCCAGCCTGCAGGGCACAATTTATTCGTATTTACGGCATATCCGTTGTATAGCATTCCATACTCTCTTTTGAATGTTGTATCGTTATTGTACATGCAGCATGCAGGTGTGGTCAGAATAATCCAGGCGCTCTTGTCGGAAACAATAGGGATAGGCGTACCATCAGTTAATTTTGTTGCTCTGAGGTTTTCGGTCATCCAGGTCTGGGTGCCGATCCTGACAGTTTTATAGCTGTTCCCATCCTGGTCAGAGGCAATGCCAATATTCTGAGCAAGAGCCGGGCGGGCAATAAACTGAACAATCAGCAAAGCAGAACAAAAAAAGTTACTCCTTTTCATTTTTCCCGGATTTATCCAATAAAGTTATCAATTATATCCCGAACAGAAATGAACTGTTTCCGGATCTTTAATTCACAGAATGGGACTTAGCCCGGCAAACCATAAAATTAGTTATTTAGTAGAATTGGATGATCTGGCTTCAGGAGTTTTCAACTACCAGATCAACCACATTATAGCTGACGGCATCGAACATCTGCTCAATATTATTCGTGTAACCTGAGTTATGGCTCATTATTGCGTCCTTTACGAGGAAAGGCCTGTAATCGCAATCCATTGCACCGACAAATGTGGCAAGCACGCAGCCTACAGCACTGAATCCGCTGATAAACAGCGTATTTATTCCCTTCTCTGCCAGGATACTGTTCAGGCTGGTCTTGTTAAAGCTGTTTGAATATGTTTTGAGGACCATTGTGTCTTCCGGCCTTATGTTAATTGAAGATGGATATTCAAATTCCTCTGTGCCGGGTCTGGGTCCGCTCCCGGAATTAGTATGATAAATCCTTATTATGGGCAGATCGTGCTTCCTGAAGAGCTCAATTAAAAGATTAATGAAGAATATGCCCTTGTCTTTTTCACCCTGGGGAACCTGCCCCATGTACCTGTTCTGAACATCAATAATGAGCAATGCGGGCCTCATTTTTTGGTCAGTGTCTTTTATATTGCCAGCCATAAGGTTATTTTTTCTTATAAGATGCGAAGTTATCAAATATTTGTCATTGATAACCTGGAACAAAGCCCCGCCTCTCCCAGGTTGGGATTTTAGATTCTTCGAAGGAATGGATGGGTAAGCTATTTCTTTGTCAGAAGGATTTTAGTATTATCGGCTTTTGAGACCGCAAGGCAATAATCGTAAAACGCCTTATACTCTGATGGCTTATACCGTCCCCTCTTTATTTCATATCTTCTTGTAAAGAGTATCTCCCTGCCATTCATTGCAATTGTTGATGAATAAGTTCCAAAGGCTGAATTTAATGTCACCCCCTTTGGCAGTGATTCGGGAGAGTAGCTTTCGGGCAATTTGTAAATGAGTGTATCCGCATCGATAGATGACTGTATGATCAGAATATCTGATCGCCTAGGCTTCATCATCTTCTGAATGGCCTTCTGGGAATTGACAAGATTGAGCGGAAGTACCATATACCTGCCTGAGAATGTGCAGAAATTTGCTGAAACTCCAGATTCATTGAGCTTTACCTGCGGTACCCTGCCTGGCAGTTCATTGACATTAAAAGATTTGATCTGAAGCGACGGGAGGCTTGAGTTAGAATATAGCCATTTTTTCTGTTCGTCTGCGTCTGACCTAAGGAAAGAAGCAAGATCATCGTACTGCAGGCCGAAGAATTTTGTCTCATTGACATAATCTGCTTTTCCTGCAGAATCTATACTGAATACACTTCTGTTGGACTTCAGGTTGTCCTTTTCTCCATATTTTGTTGTATGCGCGAACTTCCCCCCCTTTTCAGTAAGAAGGAGAACATCGCGGTCGTCTGTGAAATCGCCCAGGAATCCAAATGGTATCTTCTGATCGGTGCATTCAAGCCATATTGTATCACTGCC
>JBBIIS010000233.1:0-2668 GCA_037446375.1 Bacteroidota bacterium
ACTCCAGATCTGGCAGTTTCGTGCAAGCGGTTTATCGTATAATCCAAGGGAGTCGGTATCGGTGCTGAAAAATGCTTTGGCTATTTTGACTTTTTGTACATTCTGATTAAGCTCATCCTGGTATCTGTGTATCTTTTCCCACCTGTGAGTTCGATGGTATGAATTGATTACAAGCTCTTCATTGATCTGATGCTTTTCATTATCGGGATGCGGCTCATGAAACCACCCGGCCTGGGTAACGCGCAATGTGTTTATGCCCCTGTTCCTTGCAACAAGGTTATGAAGTGGTATCTGACCTGCCGGAGGAAATGCCTTCTTCAGCTTATTGTAGTTTGGCATTCCCCAGAAGACAAGGCTTCCCGGAAATGGGATAAGTGCCAGCTTCCCGGATATATACAGATCTTTTACCTCAGGAGGTAAATCTTTAAACGGACGAAACGTAAGGAGGTATTTTATTGTCCTGAATGCAAAAGAATCAGTTACCGTGAGGTCTCTGGTCCAGGATGGTAGATTACTCTTTCCGGAAACCGGCAGAATCCTTAAACCGGCTTTCAAAAGTGATATACCTTTACCTGTTTTCTCACTATAGGCCCCGTTTAAAAGTTTATTGAAAAATCCGTCTATCTCAATTCCGGGCAATTCCTCTGATGGTGATCTGTAAAATCCTTTCCAGAATGTCTCTTCAGGATCATGAATGCTGTTTCCGAAAAATGTCCAGGTCACCCTTCCTTTATCGTCCTGCGTTCTGGAAAGCATCATTGGTAACAGAGTAACAAACCTTTCATGAGTAAGCTTCCCTGCAACAGATTTCAACTCATCAGGCCAATAAGGGTTACCGGTAAGGTTCTTCCCTCCATGGCCATGTATATGATGTTCTGTCTGTCCCTTGCCAAGCCTGATAATATTTGTCATTATCTGATGTCCGATATGGCCAATACCAGGATGAAGCTCGTACTCCTCTTCCATCTCGGTGATCTTATAACCGTAAAGGTCATCTTCACTGAATATAGCCGAATCGATCTCACCCAGAGGCTTCCTCCCGATAAGAGGTGATGGCATAAACTCTGAATATGCGGGAAGGCGATAGCAGCCTTCACAGTCGAACCAGGGATAGTCAGCCATTAACTGCTTCCATCCTTTAAGTTTTTCTTCGGTCATCATGTTGATTTTTAAATGAAAGGATAATTATTAGGGAATGCCAAATATTAGTTTGTCGGCTTCAAATTTAAACATTAAGGTCATCATATTGTTCACTTTACCATCATCAAATTATAAACAAATAAGCAAAGGTCCGGGTTACAGGACAAGAATTAGTCCGGAACAGTCCCCACTACTTGTGATATAGAAATGCTGTCATTGAACTAATATCGTATTAATGTGTTAATTTTGAATACTGAAAATGTCATAAAAATCAAGAATATATTACCATGAAAAAGAGGTACATGAATCCATATCTTGCAGGAACGCTCCTTGGATTTTCACTTCTGGCTGCAATGTTCCTTGCCGGGAGAGGATTGGGTGCCAGCGGCGGGCTAAAATACTGTGTTGTTTCAATAGTCGGAGCCATCGACAAGCCGCATGTAGAAAAGTCAGAATTCTATGGCAAATATTTTGAAGGCGGAAGCAAACCGCTTCAGAACTGGCTCACGCTCGAGATTATGGGAGTTATCGCAGGCGGATTTATATCCGGAGCTGTCTCAAAAAGGCTAAAACTTAAAATCGAGAAATCACCTGATATATCAAATGCAAGAAGGCTCATCTTTGCCTTTGCCGGAGGTATATTATTCGTTTACGGCGCGCAGCTTGCAAGGGGATGCACAAGCGGTGCTGCCCTTTCGGGAATGGCCGTCCTTTCTGTCGCAGGCTTTGTTACGATGATTGCGATCTTCGGATCTGCCTATCTGTTCGCATGGTTCTTTCGTAAAAACTGGATTTAAAAAAGGCACAGTGGTGTAGCTGCACAACGGCAAAAAGGAAAATTTCAAAACTTATAACACTCAAAAAATGGGACCGATATCATCACTTATGCAACTGCCTCACTGGCTGGATTTACTTATCGCATTTCTTATCGGGACGGGGTTTGGATTTTCACTTGAGCAAGCCGGCTTTTCATCAAGCCGCAAGCTTGTGGGAATGTTCTATGGCTATGATACAACCGTAATCAAGGTATTCTTCACGGCAGCAATTGTAGCTCTTATTGGTTCTCAGCTGCTCAGTTATTTTGGTCTTCTCGACCTGAACATGGTTTTCGTAAACGAATATTATGTATTACCAGCCATTACAGGAGGAATAATAATGGGGCTTGGCTTCGTTGTGGGAGGATTCTGCCCGGGTACTGGATTAAGTGCAATGGCTATAGGAAAGATAGATGCAATGGTATTTTTCCTTGGTGGACTTACAGGTGCGTTTCTTTATGCAGAGACATATCCCTACGTAAGGAACTTTGCTGACGGCACTTATAAGGGAGCCTTGAAAATAAATGAAGTTTTTGGCCTGTCTCCCGGCATCTTCAGCTTCTTTCTAATACTGTCTGCAGTTGCCATGTTCTGGATTGCTGATAAAGCTGAAAAGAGATTCGCCAGACCTGATATCACCAACGAACTTTAACAGTTAAACAATGAGCAGGATAAGTAATATTGAAAATTTTCCTCTCGCGCTCATTGTTTAA
>JBBIIS010000234.1:0-2645 GCA_037446375.1 Bacteroidota bacterium
CACCTTTCTTCCTGTTGAATTGCAATATGACAGATTTTCTGTAATCTGAGCCTGTGTGAGTTTGGAGGCATTGTCGGGGAAGTTCCATTTCTCAGGCTGATTGTAGGTGAGGAGATTTCCTTCGCTATCAATAATGAATCCCTGATTATTTGGACCCCAGGCATAATTCACATAGCTGTACTGGAATAATATTTTCTGTTCGCTGCTGATGGCATTTACCTTTCTGCAGCTATCAAGTGTGGTGGTGCTGACGATCAGAAATAATATTATTATGAACAGTCGCATAATGAATACAACTTTCCGCAAAGTTACAAAAAGCGGGCAATTTTATTAAAAATCTAAACATCAAATTAATATACCATATACTACTCCGAAATAAAGAAATAAATTTTCCAGATTCAGTTTAATTTTGTACCTTATATCGGGATTATTTGGACGTCTTTTCAAAATGCTTTTGGTCCGACAACCGTCAGCTAACGGGTTAAGTTATTGAAAATTAAGCAGTGGTGATTTTGGTCCCTTACTCAGCTTATGATAACTGAATAAAATAACAAAGAGATGAAGAAGATATTTGATTATTTCGACAGCCGTTACCGTGATTCCATAATGAATAAGCCAGTGTCGGAGGATGGCCCGCTTATAACAATCTCGCGCCTTACGGGATGTGATGCAAGGCAGGTCGCAGAAAAGGTTGTGGATAACCTTAACAGGAGATTTGCTACAAACAAATGGAAATGGATAGATAAGGATATCATATACAATATTGCCAGAGAACTTAATACAGAGCCTGAAAGAGTCGAGAACTTTTATAAGGGTATGGAGCTGTCAAATCTTTCGGAGATGATAATGGCTTTTTCAGGCAATTTCATAAGCGACCTCAGAGTAAAGAAGGCAATACGCGATGTTGTACTTTCCATGTGCAAGGAGGGGCACCTTGTCCTCGTAGGCAGGGGAGGCGTTTCTATCGCGCACGACATTAAGGATTCACTGCATATAAGGCTTGTCGCTCCTTTTTACTGGAGGGTGGAAAATATTATGAAGAAACGAAATATTGCGATAGAGGCTGCGGAAGAGTTTGTTGTCGAAACTGATGAGAAGAGATTTAATCTTATCCAGACTTTTCTTGATAAAAAGCCGCTCACGATTGACTATCTTTTCGATGCAACAATTAACAGAGCATCTTTTTCAACTGAGGAGACCGCTGAAATGATAGCTGATATGTATTCTAAGAAAATTACAAGGATCATCCTTGAAAAAAATAAACTTCGCACCGGAGACTAGATAAACTTCAGTATTCCATGCCAATCCCAAACCCCTCATCAGGAGATCTTTTCTTATTTCCCATGAGCCATCAGCCTTTAAAGGCAGGCAGTATATGCAATAGTTTTAATATGGTCGCTCAGTCTCCTGTCAAGAGTTTTTCCATACGCATCCAAGTCTGTTATAGGATATTTTGCGACTCCCGAATCCATTGCAGCTTTAGCTACTGCCATTGCAACTCTTGAAATAAGTCTTGTATCAAGAGGTTTTGGAATTATGTAATCCCTTCCAAATTCAAGTGAACTCAGCCCATATGCTTTAAGGACATCCTGAGGTACTGGCTCTTTTGTCAGTTTAGCCAGCGCGTAGGATGCTGCAAGTTTCATCTCTTCGTTGATTACCGAGGATCTGACATCAAGGGCACCCCTGAAAATATATGGAAATCCCAGGACATTGTTTATCTGATTGGGATAATCTGATCTTCCGGTAGCAAATATCAGGTCAGTTCTTGTTGAGAAGGCATCCTCGTATGATATCTCAGGATTTGGATTGGCCATTGCAAAGACAATCGGATGATCGGCCATTGAAGCAAGCATCTTCTTTGACATCACATCTGCAACTGAGAGTCCAAGGAATACATCTGAACCGGCAACGGCCTCTTCAAGTGTATTTATATTCCTGTCTGTAACAAAAAGCTTTTTGTACTTATTGAGATCTGTGCGCTTATTATTTATTACACCCTTGCTGTCGACCATTACTATGTTTTCCTTTCGGACACCAAGCGCACAGTAAAGCTTTGTACAGGAGATAGCTGCAGCGCCAGCTCCGTTCACAACGATTCGTATATCACGGATATTCTTTCCCGTTATCTCAAGGGCATTCAGAAGTCCCGCTGAAGATATTATTGCGGTTCCATGCTGATCATCATGGAAAACGGGAATGTCAAGCATTGCCTTGAGTCTTTCTTCCACCTCAAAGCATTCGGGAGCTTTAATATCCTCAAGGTTTATTCCGCCGAACGTTGGGGCTATTTTTGCGCAGATATCGATAAGTTTCTCCGGATTCTTCTCATCAACTTCAATATCAAACACATCAATGTCGGCAAATACCTTGAAGAGAAGCCCCTTCCCCTCCATGACAGGCTTTCCGGCCATGGCCCCGATATCACCAAGACCTAGAACAGCAGTGCCGTTGGAAATTACCGCCACAAGATTTCCTTTGGCAGTATACTGGTACACATCATCAGGATTTTTCTGAATATCGAGGCATGGGTAAGCCACACCGGGAGTGTAGGCAAGACTTAGATCCAGTTGGGTACAATAAGGCTTTGTCGGGATGACCTCAATTTTTCCCTTGCGTCCCCTGCTGTGGTAGAGAAGCGCATC
>JBBIIS010000235.1:0-2590 GCA_037446375.1 Bacteroidota bacterium
ATTATTGAATTTCAGGAGATCCCCGTTAAGGTGACCCTAAATGAATATATTGAAATTGCAAAATATTACTGCACTTCGAAAAGCAGTACATTTGTCAATGGAATTCTCGATAATATTGTAAGGGAGATGCGCAGCAACGGCACTTTCAGAAAATCGGGGAGGGGACTAATAGGTGAACTTGAGAAGGATGAAGAATAGAAGTACTTGCAGCGAAATGAAACAAAACAGTTTTGCATTTATTCTGCTGACCTTAATTATTACAACTGCACTTTTATCTTGCAGCAACGCAGGCGGAAGGCTTCAGTCAGCAACTGGTCCGAATGATACGGCCAGCATTCACTTTGATGAATATGAGCATGATTTCGGGAAGGTAGTGGCAGGAGAGAAGGTGGCGTATGTTTTTACATTTGAGAACCTGGGTACAGGACCCCTTGTAATATCCTCCGCATCCACGAGCTGTGGCTGTACTGTTTCAAAATACAATACTAAACCGATCGCTCCCGGGGGAAAAGGATCACTTGAGGTCACGTTTGACTCATCGGGAAGGAACGGAAAACAGACTAAGACTATAACGGTAAGATCAAATGCTACAAAACCTGTGGTGCTTATCAGGTTAACGGGAGAAGTTTTATCAGGTATTAACAATTAATAATTTTAAACAATGGGTAATCTCAATTATGTACTTTTAATGGCTCCTCAGTCAGGAGCAGCAGGCGGAGCAAATCCGCTTATCTCTTTGCTGCCGATCATTCTTGTCTTCGTAGTATTCTATTTCTTCATGATCAGGCCTCAGATGAAGAAGCAGAAAGAACTTAATAATTACAGGAACGCACTTGAGAAAGGCGATAAAATAGTGACAACCGGCGGGATCTATGGCAGGGTATCTGAGGTGAAAGACAACATTGTAATTATGGATGCAGGCGGTGATGTTAAGCTTAAAATTGATAAGAGTGCAGTTCTGAAAGATTCATCAGATATAGATCAGAAGTAATTCTTTAGAGGTGAAAGGAAGACCTGGATCTACCGGGAAAGATTTATTTGGCAAGGGAATACATTTCCTGAAAAGGGATGTTGTGAGTTTTGCCTTCTTCCTTTTACTTTCATTTTTCCTGTGGTATCTTAACTCGCTCAGAAAAGTAATTGAAATAGAGATCAGGTATCCTGTAAGGTATATTAATCCTCCGGCTGGGAAGATCGTCAGCGGCGATCTTCCTCAAAATCTTTACTTCAGCATCAAAGGCCCTGGCTATTCGGTTGTCAAGCAAAAGCTTTCAGTAAGCAGGACGCCTGTTTTAATTGACTTTTCGAAGATAAGCTGCAGAAAGGTTCCCGACAGCCAGCCAACCGAATACTATATTGTTTCCGGGAACCTTATAGGCAGCTTTTCTAAGCAGCTTCGGTCAGAGTTTCAGATACTTACCATTAAGCCAGATACTATCTTTGTGACTTTCAGGAAAGGTTCGACCGGTCTCAACGGGAAGGGCTTATCATCAGCTGATGCTTCCCAGCCAAACTGAATTACAATAAGATTTTCCATCTTTACCTGATAAATGCAGCAAGGCGAATGAAAATAGGAGTTACAGGAGGGATCGGAAGCGGAAAAACAACCGTATGCAGGATCTTCACAGCTCTTGGCATTCCCGTTTTTGCTGCTGATGAAGAGGCAAGAAAGATAATGGAATCGGATCCGGACGTTATTGAACAGATCAATCTTATTGCCGGAAGAGATATTTATGATACAGGTGCACTTAACCGGAGTGAACTGGCAGGAATAATATTCAACAACAGTGAACTGCTTGATAGGGTAAACAGGGTTGTTCATCCGGTCGTAAAGGAGAATTTCGGCAAATGGGAAAGTGAACAGCATGCGGATTATGTTATTCTTGAAGCTGCAATACTTTTTGAAAGCGGTTCATTCCGGAATGTCGACATGATAATAACTGTCAAAGCACCAGTCGAGGAAAGGATTGAAAGGGTTATGAGAAGGAATAATCTTTCAAGGGAACAGATACTTGACCGCATAAAGAATCAGACTGATGATGCCTATAAGATATCAAGGTCAGACTTCGTTATTGATAACTCGGATAATCAGATGATAATCCCTGTTATTATGAAGATACATGAAGAGATATTGAAACATATTAAATAGAACCAGAAAGTTGGGAAAGTTTGTTAAATGGATAGGCGGCGGCCTTGGCTTTGTAATGGGAGGGCCCATCGGAGGGCTGCTTGGATTCCTTGTCGGGTCATTCTTTGATGAGGCAGGATCACAATCATATACATCAACCTCATCAACAGCCACTACTCCGGGTGCATTCGGGATGAGCCTCCTTGTGCTTATAGCAGCTGTAATGAAAGCCGATGGCAAGGTTGTTAAGGCAGAGCTTGATTACGTGAAGGAATTTTTTGTCAGACAGTTCGGTAAGGAGACATCAAAAGAGGCACTGGTTATGCTGAGGGACCTACTGAAACAGGAGATACCACTCAGGGATGTTTGCCTTCAGATCGGAAGAAATATGGATTACTCATCCAAGCTGCAGCTTCTCCATCTTCTTTTCGGCGTTTCGGCATCGGACCAGAGAATAGTCCC
>JBBIIS010000236.1:0-2321 GCA_037446375.1 Bacteroidota bacterium
CATACTCTAACCTTGGCTACGCAATTCTCGGTCTGGTGATTGAAAAAGTTTCAGGAATGACATATGGGGATTATTGTAAGAAAGAGATACTCGCACCACTGGGCATCTATGATATGGTTCTGGCAAAGAACCTGATCACTGAAAAGGCTCCCTTCGAGGTTACTTATTATGAACCCGCTGATGCTGAAAAAAAACTTTCGATATATACCTATAACGATACTGTTCCTGCAAGCTATGGCGGAAATGATATTGAAGCACTGGGAGCTGCGGGTGACTGGCTGGCAACTGCACCTGATCTGATGAAACTGCTTCTTGCAATCGACGGATTTAATACAAAAAAAGATTTTCTCTCGGAGGAGAGCATCAGGTTCATGACAGATACCAATAACGGATATGCACCTGTAGGATGGAAGACAACAATTTATGACGGAACATGGTGGAGAACGGGGACCTTTCCCGGATCTGCATGCATGATGAAGAGACAGGCTGATGGCATTGCATGGGTTGTCCTTCTCAATTCAAGCGCATGGAATGGTCCTGAAATATCCGCCGATATAAACAATATGATGGCCAGGGGCCTTTACAGGATCAAAAGCTGGCCTGACTGGGACCTCTTCGGATCGGCCGTTTCCGTTCCGCTGCAGAATGAGATACAGATAAACTGAAGGTGTGAAATGTGTTTCACTGTTAATGTCAATCTAATTAAGGAAGAGCTCCAAAACAGATATGGAGCTACCCTCATAGATCCGGATAAATACCGGCCCAGCTACTATTATCATGCTTTTGGATTGCCGGAAATGCCCGTCGTACCTTCCGATAATCCTGCCGGTATAAGGTTAATGAGATGGGGGCTCATCCCTGGATGGGTAAAGACAAGGGAAAGCGCTGAAGAGATAAGATACAGGACTTTTAATGCAAGAGGGGATAGTGTCGCTTCCAAGCTTTCTTTTTCTTCATCTTTTAATACAAAAAGATGCATAGTTCCGGTAAGGGGATTTTTTGAGTGGCAGCATACAGAAGCCGGAAAAATCCCCTGGTACATATTCAGAACCGACAGTGATATTATGTCCCTAGCCGGACTCTGGTCACGATGGACAGATCCCTCTTCTGGTGAGCTCCTGGATACATTCAGTATAATAACTACAGATGCGAATGAGATGATGGCCCGGATCCATAACTCAAAAAAGAGAATGCCGGCAGTTATTGAAAAAGGAATGGAACATCTTTGGCTGGATCTTCGAACAGACAGTGATGCACTGAAAAGAGTTATCGGGTCCTATGGTGAAGATATACTTTCCGCCCATACAATCAGCGATCTTGTTAACAGCAAAAATACGGATAGGAATTCGGCTGAGATCATAACTCCCTTTGTTCGTGCTTCGGAGAATCTTCTTTTCTAGATAGCAGGAAATGCAGATCTATTGAGCAACAAATATATAAGTGAGAGATCCGGTTTCATTTTTGACTGCCTTTATATCGGGGTTGAAATGTGAAACCAGGGCCGTACTGACGGCAGTTTCAACAAGGCATTGATCCGTTACAGTACTCTCTTCTGCATTTATCGAAGCATTAGTTACTTCACCCTTAGGACTGACCTCAATCTTGAGAACAACTTTTCCTGCGCCTTCACATTTATAGATCGGGAGTGGCAGATATGTATGTGTTCGTCCGGGCAAGTTGTAGTAAATTCTTGTGGGGCCGGCATATTTTGATGCAAGCTCATTTGCATCCTTATCTGATATGTCTTTCTTTTCAATGCTCTTCTTTTCCTCCACTTTATCCGTTATCTCATTGCCTGTCTCCTTAGCCTTCTTCTGCTCGTCGATATAGTTATCCTTTCCAAGCTTACCGCTTTCGATAAGCTCGTCCTTGACCTTATCGATATAATCATCCTTATTTATTTTTATATCAGGCTGGTTTGCAAGGTTCCTGGCAATGTTCTGAAGTTCCTGATCCCCTTTCACTACCTGTTCAACTGAATATACTTTCGACAGATTATCCGGTTGCTTCAGCTCCTTTCCCGGTTCAGCCTGAATAGCTAACTCGTATTCCTTCGAGTAATCCTTTACGTGAAGGTCCCCAATTCTTACAATCATAAAAAGTATTCCCGCAACAAGATGAATTATTATTGCAGTTAAGATTGCTACAGGTTTTCCTTCATACTTTCTCATACAGTGCGAAATTATAAATTATTATTTTTATTGATATTTGTATTATTTAATCTCCTTATAATTTCAATTATTTTTTTGGATTTCTTTTAGATAATCTTCCAGAATAATAGCAGCCGCACTTTGGTCAATAATTGACTTGTCTTTTCTTCT
>JBBIIS010000237.1:0-1448 GCA_037446375.1 Bacteroidota bacterium
CTCGGCTCGTCCACCAACGGCGAGGTGACCTTAGAGGGCCTCGTCGAGGACATCACGGAGCGCAAGGAGGGCGAAGACCTCCGCAAGCATGACGCCCGGTACGACGGCCTCACGGGACTGCCCAATCGGGCCATGTTCATGGAGCGGCTCATGGAAGCCGTGGACCAAGCCGGGCTGGGGTACAGCCATGCCTTCGCGCTCTTCATCCTCGACATGGACCGGTTCCGGTTCGTCAACGACAGCCTGGGCCACGTGGTTGGGGACCAGCTCGTCATCGCCCTGGCCCACAGGCTCAAATCCCGGCTCCGGCCCGGGGACACGCTCGCCCGTCTGGGGGGTGACGAGTTCGCCATGCTCATCCAGGACGTGAAGATCGCCGGCGATGCCGAGCGCATCGCGGAGAGGATCCACCAGGACCTGGAGCGACCCTTCGAACTCTGCGGGCACGAAATCTTCGCCAGCACCAGCGTGGGAATCGCCCTGAGTACGGTGGAATGCACGTCCCCCGAGGTCATGCTGCGCAATGCGACCACGGCGCTCCACCGGGCCAAGTCCAAGGGGCGGGCGCTCCACGAAGTGTTTCAGACATCCATGCACACTCATGCGGTGGAACACCTCAAGCTCGAGGGCGACATGAGGCGCGCCCTGGAGCGGCGGGAGTTCAAGATCCATTTCCAACCCATCGTCTCCATCGAGACTTGGAAAATCGCCGGTTTCGAGGCGCTCCTTCGCTGGCAGCACCCCGACCGGGGCCTCGTCCTCCCCGAGGAATTTATCCCAACGGCCGAGGACACGGGCCTCATCGTCCCCCTTGCCAAGTGGGTCCTGATCGAGGCCTGCCGGCAGACCAGCGCGTGGCAGGCCATGTTCCCCTCTAACCCGCCCATCTCCGTGAGCGTGAACCTCTCGAGCAAGAACCTGGCCCAGCCCGACCTCATCGGGGAGGTCGACGAGGCCCTCTCCGATTCGGGGCTGAGCGGGGCGAGCCTGGGGCTGGAGATCACGGAGAGCGCCCTCGTCCAGAACGCCCAGCAGGCCATCTCGGTCCTGGCCAAGCTCCGGGCCCTCAACATCCGGCTCCACATCGACGACTTCGGACGGGCTACTCCTCCCTGAGCTACATCCAGCAGTTCCCCATCGATTCCCTGAAGATCGACAAGTCCTTCACCGCCCGCCTGCCAGAGGACGGCCAGAACGCGGAGATCGTCCGCACCATCATGGGCCTCGCCAAGAACCTGGGCCTGAGCGTCATCGCCGAGGGGGTCGAGACCCGAGAGCAGGCGGAGTCCCTCCGCCAACTGGACTGCAAGCTTGCCCAGGGGTTCTTCTTCCAGCGCCCCCTGGACGCGGACCAAGTTTCCGCCCTACTCCGCGCCAAGACCCGCGTCCATCTCGTCTAACATCCCTCCGGGGCTGCCTTCCCGATCATTTGTTTCCGGCACCTTCCG
>JBBIIS010000237.1:1458-2138 GCA_037446375.1 Bacteroidota bacterium
GCCCTTGACGGGAAAGGGTTATGCCGTGCGTCGGGTGGTATACTTGAATTCGTAAAGGCAGAGAGATTGTCAGGGGGATCAGGCCCATCAACAGGCTGATGAAAGACTCGCGTGAGCCGCGGGGGTTTTGCAGCAGCCCGATTAGCCCACCCGAAAGGGGAGCGATGAGCAAGGCACTCGGCCAGGAAAGCGATCGCCAACTCGGAGGAGACGAGGGGCGCTCCGAGGCGCAGAGGCCTGTTGACAATTTGACGTCGGGTTCGGCTGGGGCAGTGGGCCGCCTTCGCTTCCTCGGAAAGCTGCTCGCCCTGGCGGGGATCTACCTGGCCGCGGCGCGGTTTGGGCTCCTGTTGGCCTCCCCGGGCACCAATGCCACGGCCGTGTGGCTTCCCACCGGCATCGCCATGGCGGCCGTGCTGCGATGGGGCCCAAGGGTCTGGCCCGGCATCTTCATCGGCTCCATGAGCGTCAATACGTGGCTGCTGCTCGGCCTCGGACTCTCCGTGCGAGCCTCCCTTTTCGCGGCGTTTGCCGCGGCGGCCGGGAATTGCGCGGAGGCCGTCCTCGCGGGCTCCCTGATCGAGCGGTTCACGGGGAACCGTAACCCCTTCGACCGGTCCCGGGACGTGGTGTATTTCATCCTTCTGGGCGCGATCCTCAGCACCGCCTTGAGCGGCCTC